>NZ_JASGBY010000013.1:0-172101 GCF_030053355.1 Pantoea sp. EA-12
TCTTAACCACCTCGCCAAAACCTACCAAAATATGGTGTTGGTTTATTAGCGCTGATTTAGTGGGGATCCCTCAGCGCTTCGGCGGGGTTTTTGCTTTTTTGAATCTGGAGAACTTACAATAGAGCGAATGATGCTGTGAGGAATAACTGTGATTTTTGCCGGTAAAGAGATCGCCACCGATGCGGAAGGCTATCTAAAAAGTAGCGCAGACTGGAGCGAAGCCCTCGCTGCAGAGATTGCAAAAAACGAAGACATTGAGATGAGCGAAGCCCACTGGGAAGTGGTGCACTTTGTGCGCGCCTTCTATCAGGAGTTCAATACCTCGCCAGCGGTGCGCATGCTGGTCAAAGCCATGGCACAGAAATATGGCGAAGAGAAAGGCAATAGCCGCTATCTTTTCCGACTCTTTCCCGAGGGTCCGGCCAAACAAGCCACCAAAATCGCCGGCTTACCTAAACCAGCTAAATGTCTGTAGTTAGCCAGTGGTAAACCGCTTCGGAATTTGCGCTGGCTGATGCGGCTCAACCAAGACCTTATCAACGCGTGCGCTGCGCGGCCCACCCGCTTTCAGCCACGCGACTAACGCTTCAACCTGTTTATCATCACCCGCTGCCAGCACTTCCACGCTGCCATCGCGGAGATTGTGCGCATAGCCTGTTACCCCGAGTTCATTTGCCTGCGCTTGGGTGTAATAGCGAAAGCCAACCCCTTGCACAATCCCATGTATCCAGATTTTGTAGCACGTGTTCGCCATGGCATTCTCCCCTTTGTACATTGCATTTTGCCGCCATCCACCGGAAAATGGCGCCTCATTTTTTCAGGTAAGCATAGCAAACATGACCGTTCGATTGATTCTCGCAAAGGGACGTGAAAAATCCCTGCTCCGCCGCCATCCGTGGGTGTTCTCTGGTGCTGTTGCACGTATGGAAGGTAAAGCCCAGTCTGGCGAAACCATTGATATCTGTGATAGCAATGGCAAATGGCTGGCCCGTGCCGCTTATTCTCCGCAATCACAAATTCGCGCACGCGTCTGGAGTTGGCAGCAGGATGAGTCAATCGATATCGCATTCTTTGTTCGCGCCTTTGAAAAGGCACAACAGTGGCGCGAGTGGTTGGCGAAGCGTGACGGGCTTGATAGCTATCGTGTGATCGCCGGTGAGTCCGATGGCATGCCAGGCGTGACCATTGACCGTTTCGGCAACTTCCTGGTGTTGCAGCTTCTCTCTGCAGGTGCTGAGTACCAGCGCCCTGCCATCCTCTCTGCCTTGCAGCAGTGCTTCCCAACCTGTTCGATCTACGATCGTTCCGATGTTGCAGTGCGTAAAAAAGAGGGTCTGGAGCTGGCACAAGGTCCGGTAACCGGCGAACTGCCGCCTCCGTTGCTGCCGATCACTGAACACGGCATGAAACTGTTGGTGGATATTCAGGGCGGCCACAAAACCGGTTACTACCTCGATCAGCGTGACAGCCGATTCGCCACCCGTCGCTATGCGGAGAATGCCCGCGTGCTGAACTGCTTCTCTTACACCGGCGGATTTGCAGTGTCTGCGTTGATCGGTGGCTGCCGCGAAGTGATCAGCGTCGATACTTCACAGGATGCGCTGGATGTCGCAAAGCAAAACGTAGAGATAAATGGCCTCGACCTTTCTCGTGCACAGTTCGTGCGCGATGACGTGTTCAAATTGCTGCGTCGTTACCGTGACAGCGGTGAGAAATTTGACCTCATCGTGATGGATCCACCCAAATTCGTTGAGAATAAGAACCAGCTGATGGGCGCTTGCCGTGGTTATAAGGATATCAATATGCTGGCGATGCAGTTATTGAATCCCGGCGGTATCCTGCTGACGTACTCTTGCTCAGGCCTGATGGCGACTGATTTGTTCCAGAAAATCATTGCCGATGCCGCCGTCGATGCCGGTCGTGATGTACAATTTATTGAGCAGTTCCGTCAGGCAGCCGACCATCCTGTGATCGCCAGCTATCCTGAAGGGCTTTATCTGAAAGGGTTTGCCTGCCGCGTGCTGTGACTTGAAAACCTGAACCCTGCCTCCATATTGGTAGCAGGGCAAAGTTTTGGGAGGTCACAATGATTACCAGCAAATTTGGAATTGGACAGCAAGTCCGACACCGTCTCTCCGGGGTGCTCGGCGTTATCGTGGATGTCGATCCGGAGTTTTCGCTTGATAAACCCGAGTTGGATGATGTTGCGGCCAGTGAAACATTGCGAATGGCACCCTGGTACCATGTGGTGATGGAAGATGAAGAAGGCGAGCAGGTTCATACCTACGTCGCTGAAATTCAGCTGGCAGGAGAAACCTCCTTCGAACATCCTGAGCAGCCGTCCATGGACGAGCTTGCCGCTTCGATACGGCAGCAGCTGCAGGCACCCAGCCTGCGCCATTAAAGTAAACGGCGACCTATGTCGCCGTTTCTGTTTAGTGAGTTGACTGCAATAATCCCAGTCGCGGAATTTCAATTTTAGGACATCGGTCCATAATCACTGTCATACCCGCATCCTGCGCCAGTACCGCCGCCTGTTCATTAATGACACCCAGTTGTAGCCAAAGCGTATCTGCACCAATCGCAATCGCTTCTTGCGCTACGCCCCACGCTGCTTCCGCATTACGAAAAACATCAACCATATCGACTTTACCCGGAATATCCGCCAATGCCGCATAGGCGGTTTGGCCCAGCAGTTGCTGCCCAGCCAGTTTTGGGCTGACCGGAATCACTTCATATCCCTGATCGAGCAAGAACTTCATCACACCGTAACTCGGGCGGTCAGCACGATCGCTGGCACCCACCAGGGCAATGCGTTTGGTCTTGTTCAGCACATCGCGAATCGTTTGGTCATTCATGCAATTTCTCCTTTTTCACTCGCCTGAGTGTAGATGGCTATGCCTTACCTGTTGCAAGCCTTACAGCAGGAATCTTTGCGCGGCAGCACGAATAAATATGTAAAAATGTAAATTTACTGCCATAATGTAATAATTTGCTACACATCACCGATTTATCCCCACCTTCCGGGAGTTGAAATGAAGCTGTCTTTGGCTGTTACGGGTTTACTCGTGTTGCTCGTATCGGCATCCTGCCATGCCATCACCTTAAAGCTCGATCCTGAGATCGATCTGCTGGTGCTGGATGGCCGCAAAATCTCAGGCTCGCTGCTGAAAGGCGCGGACAGCCTTGAGCTGGAGCGTGGACAGCATCAATTTCTGTTTCGCGTTGAAAAACCGGGGTCAGACGCCACGCATTTTCAGTCGGTGCCGATGATTGTCACGTTTAATGCCAACGCCAGTTCGGTTGCCATTCGTTTACCCTCGCTCGATAATCGCCGTGAACGTAACGCCTTTGATAAGGCACTCAATTTCCAGCTGATTGATGAACGCGGTAATGAAATCGCCAGTGTGCGCGACCGTTTGCCAAAAGAGAGTGATAGCGATCTTGAAAAGGCGATGGTGAATTATAACCGTAATGCTCAGGCGGCTTCCGTTCCACGTTTTGCTCTGCAATCAGCCAGTTTGCCTGATGCCAAATTGGACCTCGATTTTGCCTGGCAGGATGCGGGCGACCTCCCCTCCCTCCAGCGCTGGTTTGAGCGTTTTGATGCCGCCACGCGTCAGCGATTTATTAGTTGGATGAAAACCTTACGCGCAAGTTGATAGTGATGAAATGCCAAGGGTAAACTCGTGCCTTAATCACTATCGCATGAGAAGAAACAGGAAGCCCTATGGAGCAGACCGTTCGTACCCTTGAAGTCAAAAAGCATATTGCCCTCGTCGCACACGACCACTGCAAAGCCTCGCTGCTGGAATGGGTCAAAGCCAATCAAACCGCGCTGCAACCCCATACCCTTTATGCCACCGGAACCACCGGCAATCTGATTAATCGCCATACGGGTTTAGACGTGAATGCCATGCTGAGCGGCCCGATGGGCGGCGATCAGCAGGTCGGTGCATTGATTTCAGAAGGGAAAATTGATGTGCTGTTTTTCTTCTGGGATCCGCTGAACGCGGTGCCCCACGACCCGGATGTTAAAGCACTGCTGCGCCTCGCCACGGTATGGAATATCCCGGTGGCGACCAATCGCGCCACCGCGGACTTTATTATTCAGTCACCGATGTTTGCGCAGCAGGTTGAGATCCAGATTCCTGATTATCAGCGTTACCTCGCCGAGCGCTTAAAAGCCTAATCCTCAGGCCTTCCGACTCTGCGGTACACCTAATTCGCGGAAGTGATCGACAAAGACGGAAGGCCGATCTTTATCAAACAGCAGCCACACCTGCTGTCGTGCACGGGTTATTGCCACATAGGCCAGCCGACGCTCCTCAGCATCCGGAAAGTCCTCTGGTTGCGGTAACAAGCCCTCTTCCATGATCGATTCAGGTGCCTGCGCAGGAAAACCATCGCGCCCCTCGTGAAGCCCAAGCAGCATGACAAAATCGGCCTGCTGTCCTTTGCTGGCGTGAATAGTCATAAAATCAATCTGTAATTTCGGCCAACGCGTTTTGGCTTTTTCCAGTATCGCCGGGCGCAGATGATGGTAGCGGGCTAACAGCAACACACGCTCTTCTGGCCTGGCATAACCGCTCAATTTATCTAACAACGGCTCCAGTTGCTCTTGTGGCAGCAGCGTCACGGATTTCTTATTGCCCTTGCTCAGACTGTTTAACGGCTTACGCAACTGGTGTGGATTCTGCTGCACAAAGCGGTTGGCAATCTCACCGATCCGGTCGTTAAAGCGATAGGTGGTGTCCAGCACACAGCGATCGCCCTCACCGAAATAGTGATGGAAAGCGGTAGTCAAACTCATTTCTGCCCCGCTGAAGCGATAGATTGCCTGCCAGTCATCCCCCACCGCGAAAAGGCTCGTACGCTTATTTTGCTGGCGCAGTGCGGTTAACAAGGCTGCACGCTGCGGTGAGATGTCCTGGAACTCATCCACCAGAATATGTTTCCACGGGCTGATAAAGCGTCCTTTTTCCAGAATGGCAATCGCCTGATGAATCAGCCCAGAGAAATCGACTGCACCCTCTTCTTTGAGTGCGGTTTTCCAGGCTTTCAGCAGCGGAGCCATCAGCTTAACGCGCTTACTGAAATTATCGCGGAAATCTTCGGGTACATCCGCTATCATCGCCGCTTGTGCGCCGCCATGCATGCGCATCAAGCCAAGCCAGCGTTCCAGACGCGAAGCCAAACGTTGCGCCAGCTTGTCATCTTGCCAGTAAGGCCCTTCTGCAACATCCCATTCCAGTTCATCTTGCAGCCATTGCCGCCAGCCGCTCGCCTGCGCTTTTTTGCTGTTGCACTGTTCACGCCAGGTATCGATCAATAATTGACGGCGCGCCTTACTGTCGCTTTCCAGCTTGCTGATCACCGGCTGCTTATTGCTGCCTTCACGGATAATATGCAGCGCCAGGGCGTGGAATGTGCGGGCCTGAATGGCGCTTTCGCCTAAGCGCGACTGAATGCGCTCGTTCATCTCTTCCGCCGCCTGGCGGCCAAAGGCCAGCAGCAATATCTGATCTGGCTGCGCCAGTTTGCGCTTTATCAGCCACCCCGCCCGTGCCACCAGCACTGACGTTTTACCACTTCCCGCCCCGGCCAATACCAACAGGGCATCCTCGCCGTTGACCACGGCTTCACATTGTGAGGGATTAAGCGGTGTGGTTTCGACCGTAGAGAAGAATTCGTGATAATCCTTGATAACCTTCGCCGTCCATTCACGATTACGCTGGCGGATGGCTGCGTCACCTTGCTCAAGCCACTGCTGACAGAACTGCCACAGTGCACGGCAGTTTTCAAAGCTCGCGAGGCGAGATAGTGGCAGCGGCAAAGCTGAGAACTGGCGTGTAATGTTCTCTTTCACCGCCGCTAACTCACTGCGTTTCAGCCAACGGTCCTGCTGGGTGAAGGCCAAAATTTCGTGTTCCAGCGCGGTTAACACCTCCGCACTGACCTCACTCATCTCCTGGCTCCACTGCTGCCAGGCCTGCTGGAGATAATGGAAGAAGCGTTGAGTTTCCTGCCATTCGGTACCATGCAGACGCACCACTTTCTCGTCTGGTAGCTGAAATTCAAGCTCTCCCCAGACCATGCCGCGCTTGCAGGTAATATTAATTAATTGGTTAAAAGGGATCAGATATTCATGACGATCGCCACTGACTTCCACTCCGGCGGCCAGCAACCGTACCCGATTGTAGGGATGCTGAGCCAGGCGCTTACCCATTGATGTTGCTTTCAGTTCCATGTCCGCACCGTCATGTGGAATTCGATTATCGCGCAGTTTACCTGTCAGACTCTTGGCGCTCCAGCCTTAAAACGCGCTAAACTTGGCGGCACATATTGCGGATTGCAAAAGGAAAATCGCGTTATGCGCACCGTACTCAACATTCTTAACTTTGTTTTGGGTGGCGTGTTCACCACGCTAAGCTGGCTGTTTGCCACTCTTGTCAGCATCGTGCTGATTTTTACCTTGCCATTAACGCGCTCCTGCTGGGAAATCACCAAACTGTCATTGTTACCCTTTGGCAATGAAGCCGTACATGTGGATGTACTGCGCCCAGACAGCAAAAGCAACGTGATGAATGCCGGCGGCACCTTCTTAAATATCTTCTGGCTGGTGTTTTTTGGCTGGTGGCTGTGCCTGATGCACATCTCTGCCGGGGTTGTGCAGTGCCTGACTATCATCGGCATTCCCGTTGGCATTGCTAACTTTAAAATTGCCGCTATTGCGTTATGGCCGGTCGGTCGTCGCGTGGTGTCGGTGGAAGAGGCTCAGGCTGCGCGTGAAGCTAACGCGCGTCGTCGTTACTGAGGCCGCCTCCAATGCTTCAGAACGCGATGCCTGGCTGGCGACGTTATCTGTTCAATAGTAGCCTGCGCTACCTGCTGCGCATCTTTTTCGCGCTTGCAGGCTGTGCGGCAGTGCCGTGGTGGTTGCAGCAGATCGAATGGACGATTCCCTTAACGCTTGGCGTGGTGGCTGCCGCGCTGGCAGATCTTGATGACCGATGGACCGGTCGCCTGCGCAATTTACTGATTACGCTGGTGTGTTTTTGCGTTGCGTCGGTGTCGGTTGAGCTGCTATTTCCTTATCCATGGGCCTTCGCTATTGGTCTGGCGCTCTCCAGTTGGGGATTCATTCTGCTGGGTGCATTGGGGCAGCGTTATGCCACTATCGCGTTTGGTGCGCTGTTAATCGCCGTCTATACCATGCTGGGGATTGGTCTTTTTCCTCAGTGGTGGATGCAACCCGCGCTGCTATTGATTGGCGCATTGTGGTACAACCTGCTGACTTTTATCGGTCACCTGATCTTTCCTGTGCGGCCCGTGCAGGAACAACTGGCAGCCAGCTTCTCGCAACTGGCGCGCTATCTGGAAGCTAAAGCGAATCTGTTCGATCCCGACGCAGGTGAACAGGACGACGCCAATATGGTCGCCACAGCCATGGTGAATAGCCAACTGGTCGCGCAACTTAATCAGACAAAAACCGCCATCCAAAGCCGATTGCGGGGCGATCGCGGTTCACGCAGCACACGTCGTAGCCTGCACTATTACTTTGTCGCACAAGATATTCACGAACGCGCCAGTTCTTCTCATCTCCAGTACCACTTGCTGCGCAGCGACTGGCGATATAACGAAGTGCTGTTCCGCTTCCAGCGACTGCTCAATATGCAGGCGCAAGCGTGTCGTAAGCTGGCTGAAAACATCTTATTGCGCCAGCCGTGGCATCATGACAGTCAGTTTGAACGCACCTTCACCCGGCTTGAAACCGCCCTTGAACGTCTGCAACAGCAAGACCCGCAGGATCCTCACATTCGCGCGCTATTTTGGTTACTGCGTAATCTTCGCGCGATCGATGCGCAGTTGGCCTCGATTGAATCGGAGCAAATGCTGGCCGATCCTCCCGCTTCTGGCGATACCCACCTGTCTCGCGAGGGACTGAGCGGATGGCAAGATATTCGTCTCCGTTTGAGTCGCCATCTGAGCCCCGGCTCTGCACTGTTTCGCCATGCCGTGCGCATGTCGCTGGTGCTTTGTGTCGGGTATGCCTTCATTCAGATTACCGGTTTGCATCGCGGCTACTGGATTTTGCTAACCAGCTTGTTTGTCTGCCAGCCTAACTACAATGCTACGCGCCGACGTCTTGCCCTGCGTATTGGCGGTACACTGGCCGGCATTGCCATTGGCTTGCCGGTTTTGTGGTTAGTGCCGTCAATTGAAGGGCAACTGGTGTTGATTGTGTTAAGCGGCGTGCTGTTTTTTGCCTTCCGCCAGATTCAATATGCGCAAGCCACGCTGTTCATTACCTTGCTGGTACTGCTTTGCTTTAACCTGTTAGGTGAAGGCTTCGAGGTCGCTCTGCCACGCATAGTCGATACGATACTAGGTTGCGGATTAGCCTGGCTGGCAGTCGCCTTTGTCTGGCCAGACTGGCGTTTTCGCAAGATTAGCGCGGTAGCTGACCGCACGCTTAACGCCAACTGCCGTTATCTCGATGCCATTATGGAGCAATATCATCAGGGCAAAGATAATCGCCTGGCCTATCGCGTGGCACGACGTGATGCCCACAATGCTGATGCTGAGCTTGCTTCGGTGGTGTCGAATATGAGCAGCGAGCTGAAGTTGCAGCAACCGCTGCGCGAAAATGCGTTTCGGCTGTTGTGCCTCAACCATTCGTTCCTGAGCTATATCTCGGCTTTGGGGGCACACCGTGAGCAACTCACAGACCCT
Organism: Pantoea sp. EA-12; assembly: GCF_030053355.1. Lineage (NCBI taxonomy): Bacteria > Pseudomonadati > Pseudomonadota > Gammaproteobacteria > Enterobacterales > Erwiniaceae > Pantoea > Pantoea sp. EA-12. The sequence continues at coordinate 8,737 of NZ_JASGBY010000013.1, forward strand.
GAACTCCTGAGCACATTAGATGATGCCGTGTGCTTTGTTGAGGACGTCCTGCAAATTGAGCGTGTGACGGATGCACAAGCGTTAGAGATGCAACAACAGCTAATGCAACGCTTAAGCACGTTAAAAAACAGTTCAGAGATGCAGGCACCCTTAGTGATGCAGCAGTTAGGTTTGCTAATCGCGTTGCTGCCTGAAATTGCCCGCCTGCGTCGCACCCTGGCCAGCCACTAACGTTGTGAACGCTCCACTTTGGGATCGAGGTGGAGCGTTTTTACATACCAGGCGTACAACTCTTCTCGCGTGACCACCGGCAGTGCTGCCTGATGATGGCCCGAAATGGCGCCTTCCAGAGCCAGCAATGTTTTTAAGCCAATGTGCTTGTTGACTGCACGCAGTTTCAGCCAGCTCTGACGTGATCCCATTTCGTGCAGCAACCTTACCGAACTGATGCCAACTCGATGCAACATCATCTCCATGCGTAAACTCAGGTTAGGCAAATCTTTTAAGCGCAAGGTGACGGTGCGCGTGGCGATTTCGTCCTGAGCGGCTTGCAGTGCACTGGCAGAGAGCTGCAAAAGTTGTTCAGCGTCCTGCCATAACGTTGCATCTACCTTGTAGTAGTTCAATTGCACAGGTATGCCACGTTTACGATACACCAGCGGCTCAAGTGCGCGTCTGGCGTGGTAGACCTGAAGCGCTTCACTCGCACGCAGGTAAAGTGCATCTTCATTGATGTAGGCAAAAATCACCTTCTCTACCGTCAGCGCATATCCCCCAAACTGGGTGCGCGATTCGATCTTTCCGAGAGGTGCTAACTGCGTTTTCGACTGCATAACCATAGATTTGTTGGTTTTCATTACATCTCCTTTCCGTGAATTCTCATTAGAGAAAATTCCATAAAAACCTGGATATTCATTTGGTTAGAAGATAAAAAAATCCCATTAGCTGTTCAATGAATAAAAACATTTTGGCAGGATGTTGTGCAAAATTTGCGAGGTGTTTTCAGAAATTGAGGTTGATCTTTATCCAGGAAGGCATTACTGTATATTCATACAGTCAATCACTGAGTGATTAAATTATGCGTACTCAATACTCTGGCCTTGCTGATCGTTCTTCCCGTTTTGCGACCCCAAGCTTAACGCAACCTTCTCTGGGTGGAATCACTGAACTGCGCTACAGCGAACAACCGGGTATGATGCAGATGCTGCTACTGCCGGTGCTGAAACAGCTCAGTGAACAATCGCGCTGGCAGCTATGGTTAACTCCTGCCCACAAGCTGAACCGTAGCTGGATGCAGCAGTCGGGTCTGCCGTTAGAGAAGAGTATGCATATTACCGAATCAGAGCGACTCAGCACGGTGGAAAGCATGGTGAAAGCGTTGCGTACCGGTAACTACAGTGTCGTATTGGCCTGGATTCCATACGAATTGAACGATGAAGAACGTCTCGAACTTGAATTAGCGGCGTCGGAAGGTGAAGCGCTTGGCTTAATAATGCGTCCACAAGGTCATGAACGCGTCCTGACAAGACAACCCAATCCGTCAAAAATTCCGTCAGATTTGTTTCATTAAGTAAAACCAGGAATTTTCTCACGCTATTTTTTCTTTAGAATGCAGCTAAGCCACTGATTCTTTTCCCGCCAGCTTTGACAATGGTTTAGCCGCTTTTTCTCAATCTGCTAGCGAAGATTTTGCCATGTGATTTGTTAAAATGTGTGTATAAATCCCTGTTTTTTTACTCGCTGACCTCACATCATACTTGTAACTTTCCAATCTCGTTGTAGACTTTATCTCGCCAGGGTGCTCAATAACCTCCGTTTTTTCGGTAGAGTCAAAAGCGAGCGTTTAGACCCGGCGAAGGATTAACACAAAGAGCAACCTTTTTGCTCATTGCCTATTTGGATGATAACGAGGCGCAAAAATGAAAAAGACAGCTATCGCAATTGCAGTGGCACTGGCTGGCTTCGCTACCGTAGCGCAGGCCGCTCCTAAAGATAACACCTGGTACACCGGTGCTAAACTGGGCTGGTCTCAGTATCACGATACTGGTTACTACGGTAACGACTACGAGAACAACAACGGTCCAACTCACGAATCTCAGCTGGGTGCTGGTGCCTTCATGGGCTATCAGGCTAACCCATACCTGGGCTTCGAGCTGGGCTACGACTGGCTGGGCCGTATGCCTAACAAAGGCAGCGTGACCAATGGCGCGTTCAAAGCACAAGGCGTCCAGCTGGCAGCTAAACTGAGCTACCCAATCACTGACGACTTCGACGTGTACACCCGTCTGGGCGGCATGGTATGGCGTGCAGACTCTACTCAGACCAACCCAACCGTTGGCCGCATCAGCAACCACGACACCGGCGTTTCTCCGCTGGCTGCTGTTGGTGTTGAGTACGCACTGACCAAAAACTGGGCAACTCGCCTGGACTATCAGTGGGTTAACAACATCGGTGACGCAGGTACCGTTGGTGCGCGTCCAGACAACAGCATGCTGAGCGTCGGCGTTTCTTACCGTTTCGGTCAGGATGAAGAAGCTGCACCAGTTGTTGCTCCGGCACCAGCTCCAGCGCCAGTTGTTGAAACCAAGCGTTTCACTCTGAAGTCTGACGTGCTGTTCAACTTCAACAAAGCGACCCTGAAGCCAGAAGGCCAGCAGGCTCTGGATCAGCTGTACAGCCAGCTGAGCTCAATGGATCCTAAAGATGGTTCTGTTGTAGTACTGGGCTTCACTGACCGTATCGGTTCAGAGCAGTACAACCAGAAACTGTCTGAGAAACGCGCTCAGTCTGTAGTTGATTACCTGGTATCTAAAGGTATCCCTTCTAACAAGATCTCTGCACGCGGTATGGGCAAATCTAACCCAGTGACTGGCAACACCTGTGACAGCGTGAAAGGCCGCAATGCCCTGATCGACTGCCTGGCGCCAGACCGTCGCGTTGAAATCGACGTGAAAGGTATCAAAGACGTTGTAACTCAGCCACAGGCTTAAGTTATCACGCAATAAAAAACCCCGCTTCGGCGGGGTTTTTTTATGTCTCTGACATCGCGAATGAACAATTTCGCTATTCGTTCTCCGTTCCGCCTTTGCCCAGAATCGCTTGCAAATCCTGCTTCAGAGTCGACATCTGACTGGCATACTTCTCTTTACGTTCTGCATCTTCAATCAACTGCACAATGGTCTCTGACAGCGTGTTGCTGCGTCGCTGGGCCAATCCCGCCAGTCGTTGCCACACAAGATACTCAAGATCGATAGACTTTTTGCGCGTATGCTGATGCTCCGCATTGAAGTGGCGCTTACGGCGTGCACGGATGGTTTGCTTAAGTCGATTCTCGAGATCAGGATGAATATGCTCAGCAATCCACTCACCAACGTCAACGGGGCTATTTTCCATCGTCAGTAAGGTATCCACCGCCGCCTGGGCAGCGCTGAGCTCAAGGTGACGGGTGATCGGCTCACCTTCCCGATGCTTTTTCACCAGGTATTTCCACTTCCATCCACTTTCAAGATTTTCGAGTTGCTGGTATTTCATCGGAATCTCATCGTGATCACGTAACAAACTAAGAATAACAGCTTTTTTCATGGATGCAGCAAGGAAAAACATGTTGCGGTCATCACATTTCGGGCTGGAACTCCGCAGTGCTTAACCCGGTTGATTCCTGTATAATCGCGCTTTTCCTGAATCTGACTAATGCGAATATTTTGACCAGCACTCAAATTACGTGGCAAGCCCTGCAGCCGGATAGCACCCGCTACCAATCCATTTTCTCACATGTCTCACTGGAGGATAGCGATAGTCTTGCCGCGGTTCAGCCGCGTCTGCTGAATGCGCTGGCGCATTTGCATCATCAATCACTGGGTTTTCCGCTGCTGTTACTGCGTAGTCAGGAAAACAGCGACTACCTCGCCTGCATTGCCGAAGCCGCCCAACGCTTCCAGCCCGACGACGTCACGCTGTATGGTGGTGATTATCATGTGATGGGCGATAACATCAGCTTGATACCACCCAGTGACGCCAATCGCCCTTTCACCAGCCAAGGCGGTGTGCATTACGCTGACTGGATTGAATCGGAACAGCTGTTTGGCTGCGTTCGTCAATACAAAGACCGTATTCAGCCGGAACCGGGCCTGATTCACCGTGCCAACGGCGGAACCCTGATCCTTTCCGTCAACACATTGCTGGCTCAACCGCTGCTGTGGCTGCGTTTGCGTAAGTGCATCGAGCAAGAACGCTTTGACTGGTACTCACAGGATGAGCGCCAGCCGCTGCCGGTCAGCATCCCTTCTTTGCCACTGCAACTGCGTCTGGTGCTATGTGGTGACCGTGATGCACTGGCCAGCTTCCAGGAACTGGATGCTGAAGTGCATGAAATGGCGCTGTACAGCGAGTTCGAAGAGAACCTGCAGGTCAATGATGAAGAGGACATGACCTTCTGGTGCCAGTGGACACTCACACAGGCAGAGCAAGCTGGGCTGGAGCATCCTGAAGCGGATTTCTGGCCGCTGTTGATCACGGAAGGCGTGCGTTTTACTGGCGATCAGGACACGTTACCGCTCTGTCCACGTTGGTTACGTCGCCAGTTGCAGGAGACTGCGCTGCACGGTGACAACATGAATGCTGAAGCATTGAAAGATGCTTTGGAAGCGCGTGAGTGGCGCGAGAGCTACCTTGCTGAGCGCATGCGCGATGAAATCCTGCTTAATCAGATCATGATTGAAACGGAAGGTGAAGTGGTTGGGCAGATCAATGGTCTGTCCGTGGTGGAATTCCCAGGCCATCCGCGCCCGTGGGGCGAGCCTTCACGTATTACCTGTGTGGTGCATCCTGGCGATGGCGAATTCACCGATGTTGAACGCAAAGCGGAGTTAGGCGGCAACATTCATGCGAAAGGCATGATGATTATGCAAGCCTACCTGATTGCCGAGTTGGAACTTGAGCAGCAGCTCCCCTTCTCTGCGTCGCTGGTGTTTGAACAATCCTATTCCGAAGTGGATGGTGATAGCGCCTCACTGGCTGAGCTGTGCGCCTTAATCAGCGCCCTGGCGAATCAGCCGCTCAATCAGCAGATTGCTGTAACCGGTTCGGTTGATCAGTTTGGTAATGTGCAGCCTGTCGGTGGCCTGAATGAGAAAATTGAAGGCTTCTTCCAGATTTGCCAGTCTCGCGAATTGACCGGTAAACAAGGGGTGATTCTGCCTGCCAGCAACGTACGTCATTTAAGCCTCAGCCAGGCAGTGGTCGATGCGGTGAAACAAGAGCAGTTTCACATCTGGGCGATCGAAAGCGTTGATGAGGCACTGCCGCTGCTGACGGGTGTGGCGTGGCAAAGTGAGAACGGTGAGTCACTGTTAAACACCATTCAAGAGCGCATTGCCCAGTTCAATCAGCAAGAAATACGCCATCGTCCATGGCCGTTACGCTGGCTCAACTGGTTTAACCACCGCTGATTGATTTGCCCAGCGTACAACTGTTCGCTAATATTCGGGCTTCACTAAAAGAAGGCATATTGAGAACATGGTAGATAAACGCGAATCCTATAGCAAAGAAGACCTGGTTGCCTCAGGTCGCGGCGAACTGTTTGGCGAAAATGGACCGCCGCTTCCCTCTGATAACATGTTGATGATGGACCGCGTGGTCATGATGACCGAAGACGGCGGTAAATTTGACAAAGGTTTTGTGGAAGCCGAACTGGATATCCGCCCTGACCTGTGGTTCTTCGATTGCCACTTTAAAGGCGACCCGGTAATGCCTGGCTGCCTCGGCCTCGATGCCATGTGGCAGTTGGTTGGCTTCTACCTGGGTTGGCTGGGTGCCGAAGGTAAAGGCCGTGCACTGGGCGTGGGTGAAGTGAAATTCACTGGCCAGGTTCTGCCAACGGCGAAAAAAGTGACCTACAAAATTCACTTCAAGCGCGTGATCAACCGTAAACTGGTGATGGGCGTGGCTGATGGTGAAGTGTTTGTCGACGGTAACCTGATTTATACCGCGACCGATTTGAAAGTGGGTCTGTTTAAAGACACCTCTGCTTTCTAATCTGCCAAACGAAAACCTCCGCACGCAGCGGAGGTTTCTTCCTTATTGATAGACATTCGACAGTGCTAGGCCACCGCCGACCTGTCCTCCATGGCCTGACGCCAACCTCCCAACCAGTAAGACCGCGCATCGATCATTTGATAAGGGCATATCTCTTTTGAGCGCCCCGTAATCCCGGCTTGATAGCCTCGTGAATGTGCTCGTTCCAGGCGGTCTCTCTTCTGTCTCTTCATGCCTCGTTTCCCTCATTTCAGGTCTGGTGGAATCTGGGTGGAAAGAAAGAGTGGTGTTTTAATGTTCAACCACAGTAATGTTCTAACCCCAAGCAGAAGAAAGGTCAATGCGCAAAATTCACGCCAATGTCATCATTTCGCCGTTAAATCGACATATATAATTGTCAATTCCCTGTATATCTGGCTGATTCGACAATAAAAAAAGCCCCTGATTTGACTGCGATCACACAACAGCAAATCAAGGACTTAGCATAAGCATCGAACAAATCTTAATTTAGCGAAATGACACTATTTGCGATTTGTTGCGCAGTTTGCTGCCAGCCGAGAGCCAGAGTGCGTACTAAAGCATCATAGCCATCTTCCGATTGCGGCAGCGTCAGATTAAAGCCATGTTTGATTAGTCGCCCTTCATGTTGCAGTAACCACTCGCCGCTGACCACCACCTGACCATCATAACGCCCCTGGAATCCAGTGACGTTAACGGACAACGTATCGTGGGTATCACCGAGCGGTGAACCGGAGACGAGGCGCCCCGGCAGTGCTTTACTTAAGTTTGTCACCAGCGTTTGCTGCAGTTGCTGGTCAAGCGGGCTGGCCCACAAGTTATTGGCGGCAATCACATATTTCACATCGCTGGTTTGATACACCAACCCATTGCCCGCCATGTAATCGGGCACCGTCACCTGCTCGACCCAAATCATCGGCTGGTTGCCACTGGATGCACTGTCCACCCGAGCCATATTGCTGCCCGAAGGCAGCTGGTAATAGGTGTTTTCGATGGTGCTGCTGCACCCTGCCAATAGCAGCAGCGCACCCATAATCAGCCCTTTTCTCACTGTTTCGCCCTCTTTGGCTGCGGGTCCTCGCCCGGTTTAGCTTCAAACACCAGCGCGTTGCTCTTGGTATTGAGCGTCTTCAGTACCGGCTGCAGTTCACGAAGTACCTGATCCAGTCGCTGCATATCCCCCACCAGCTTGTTGTAAGCTGGCGATCCCGGTTGCAGCCCTTTCATACTGCGATTCAGCTCACGTAAGGTTTGCTGCATATCCTCAGGTAACTTTTTCATCGCCGGGCTGGCAGTGATTTGATTCAGGTTATCCAGCGTTTTCTGCATGTGCTGCATCGTACGCTGGCTCTCTTTCAACGTTCCGGTTGCTTGCTCAAGCAACGGATTGAGAGGAAGCGCGTTGATCTTATCCAGCGCGGCGACCAACTTCTGTTGAATCTGACTCAGCCCACCGCTGACGGTTGGGATCACTTCCAGACCCGCCACTTCGTTCGGCCCTTTGTACGCCGGCGCATTGTCGTAGAAATCCAGATCCACAAACAGCGCACCTGACAGCAGGTTACCGGTTTTTAGCGTGGCGCGCAGGCCGCGCTTCTTACCATCCTGCAGATGTTGCTCAAGATTGAAATCACCACCCAGTCGACTGATAAAACGATCGGGTTCGATGCGAATCAATACAGGTACACGATAATCCGTGTTCAACGCCTGATTCACACCGGGAATGGTGTAAGGCACCTGAGAAACAGTTCCCAGACGAATACCGCGGAACTCAACCGGAGCACCCACCTGCAGGCCACGAATTGAATCGGTGAAGAACAGCAGGAAATCTGTGTGCTGAGTGTAGAGTGAATCCTGGATGCTGCGCTGATCGTCAAACAGGTGGTACTCCGCCTTGTTAGCCGCCACCTGCCCCAGTTCCGCGCCATCTGGCACGTCAAAACTGACGCCACCGCTAAACAGCGTGGTCAGCGATCCCATTTCAACCCGCATGCCGGATGCCGACATATCAACGGCAATGCCGCTGTCTTTCCAGAAGCGCACATTGGTAGTGACAAGACGATCATAAGGTGCGGCGATAAACAGCTGATAGGTCATCATTCGCTTTTCGGTATCAAAGGTACTTGTTTCAACCGTACCGACACGGTAGCCACGGAACAGCACTGGATCGCCTGCATTAAGCTGGCCGGCCTTTTTGCTATCCAGCGTCACACGAATACCTTTAGCATCCGGCGGAGCCAGCGGAGGCGCATCAAGTAGCTGATAACGTTCAGGTTGGTCGCCTTTAGTCCCCGGCTGAAGTTCGATATAGGCACCAGACAGCAAAGTGCCAAGGCCGGTGATCCCTTCGCGACCAATCTGCGGTTTCACCACCCAGAACACGCTGTCACCATGCAACAGTTTTTCCATACCTGAATTGAGGCGTGCCTTGATCTCCACGTGGTGCAGATCATCCGTCAACACCGCACTCTCCACCACACCGACGTTAACGCTGCGGCTTTTAATGGTGGTTTTTCCGGCCTCGATGCCTTCAGCGCTCTCGGTGATCAACGTCACTTCCGGGCCCTGATGGCTAAAATGATAAAACAGGATCCAGCCACCAATTAATAGCGTGACGATGGGTACGATCCATACCGGTGACCAGCGTTTAATCTGGTCTACCTCAGCAGTCCCGTGATGGTTGTCCGTCAAGACGCGGCTCCTTACGTTCAGTTTCCCGTAGTCGATCCCAAATCAGGCGCGGATCAAAGGTCATGGCTGCAAACATGGTGAGAATCACCACCATTGCAAACAGCAGCGCGCCTGGCGCAGGATAAACACTCATCAACCGTCCCATCCGCACCAGCGCGGAGAGAATGGCGATCACAAACACATCGATCATTGACCAACGGCCAACAAATTCCACCACCTCATAAATCAGGTGCATTTTTTCGTCATCGCGCTGCCCGCGCCCGCTGGCGTGCCAGCAAAGCCAGGCAATCGCCAACATTTTCAATGTCGGCACCATAATACTGGCGACAAAGATCACCAGCGCTACCGGCCATGACCCATCACTCCACAGCAGAATCACCCCGGCCATGATGTTTGACGGATATTGTGAACCCAGCGTTTCGGTCACCATGATCGGCATAATATTTGAGGGGATGTAGAGCATCACGGAGGTGACCAGTAGCGCCAGCGTCCATTGCAAACTGTGTTTCCGCCGAGCTGGCGCGACTACGCCACAACGTGGGCACTCCCCCTGCGCACTGGATAATATCGCGGTACAACAAGGGCAACTGCGTAGTCCCTGCTTCAGGCCACTGATCCCCGCCATTGGCACGATGGGCAGTGGAGGAAGAGGGTCGATGCGCTGCCATACCCAGCGGCGATCGACACACTGAAAAGCACGCAGTTGCAAGACACAAAACAGGCACCACGGCCAGAAGCTGCTGCCCAGACCAATATCGCCATATGCCATCAGCTTGACGAAACTCACCAGCACACCAGCCATAAAGATTTCGGCCATGCCCCAGCTACGCAGCTGGAAAAGAATACGCGCCAGCCCCAGCCTGAGGCTATGCGGCATCCGTACCCGATTGACCAGCAAAATAATGGTGATCATGCAGAAAGCCGGAATGCCCTGCACAAACAGCATAAACAGCGTGGCCAGGCTGCGATAGTCTTCGCGGTCCATCACTTGAGGAATTTCGAGCAGCGAAATCTGGCTGCTCAACCCGGCAACATGCATGTTAATGAACGGAAAAAGATTCGCCAGCACCAGCATAAAGAGTGCCGCGCAAGCGTACCCGGTTGGGCGTTTGCGCGGCTCATGCCAGTTAGCGGTGAGCGTGGTGTGACAACGTGGACAACGCGCGCGGCTGCCCACCGGCACGGCAGGCAGTTTCACGGTTAAATCACATTGTGGACAGAGTATCCACTGATGCGCCTGATCCGTTGCACACATGCTGACTTCCTCTGTGTTACGCGCCGTTTTTCAACGCTTCTAACTCTTCCCAGCGCTCAAACGCCACTTCCAGCTCTTGTTCGGTTTGCGCTAATGCATCCAGGACAGGCTGGGTTTTATCGTGTGGCTGGCTGAAAAAGTCCGGATGGCTCATTTTCGCCTGCAATTCACCGATACGTGTTTCCAGTTGCTCCAGTTTTTGCGGTAGCTGTTCCAGTTCACGCGTCAGGTTATAGCTTAGCTTGCCTGCGCTACGTTTGGACGCATCGGTTTTTTCGACCGGTTTTGCCGCTGGAGAAGCGCTTTTCACCGCAGACGATTTAGTCTGTTTGTAAGCACTCCGCTGCAGCTGCGCATCATGGTAGCCGCCGACAAAGGCACCGATCTCACCATTACCCTCAAAGATCCAGCACTCAGTGACGGTGTTATCCACGAATTGACGGTCATGACTGACCAGCATCACGGTGCCCTGATAGCCATCCACCAGCTCTTCCAGCAACTCCAGCGTTTCCACGTCGAGGTCGTTGGTCGGTTCATCAAGAATCAGCAGGTTGCTTGGCTTAAGGAACAGACGCGCCAGCAACAGGCGATTACGCTCACCGCCAGACAATGCACGCACCGGCGTCATCGCACGTTTAGGATGGAACAGGAAGTCTTGCAGATAACCCAGCACGTGGCGCGGTTTACCGTTAACCATCACTTCCTGTTTGCCTTCCGCGAGGTTGTCCATCACGGTACGATCCGGGTCCAGTTCAGCACGGTGCTGGTCAAAGTAAGCAATTTCTAACTTGGTGCCACAATGCACGCGGCCGCTGTCGGCTTTAAGCTGATCCAGCATCAGGCGCAGTAAAGTGGTTTTACCGCAGCCGTTCGGACCAATAAGCGCAATTTTATCGCCGCGCTGCACCTGAGTAGAAAAGTCACGCACCAGCGTTTTGCCCTCCACGCTGTAGTTCACATTCTCCAGCTCGAAGACAATTTTACCTGAGCGCGCGGCTTCGCCGACCTGCATATTGGCTTTGCCCATCACATCGCGGCGCTCAGAGCGTTCACGACGCAGCGCCTTCAAAGCACGCACACGGCCTTCGTTACGGGTACGACGCGCTTTGATGCCCTGACGGATCCACACTTCTTCCTGCGCCAGTTTGCGGTCAAACTCAGCGTTCTGCATCTCTTCCACACGCAGCGCTTCTTCTTTACCCAACAGGAACTGATCGTAGTCACCTGGCCAGGAGACCAGTTTGCCGCGATCGAGATCGACAATGCGCGTCGCCATATTGCGGATGAATGAACGGTCATGCGAAATAAACACGATGCTGCCGGTAAAGGTCTTGAGGAACGTCTCCAACCAGTCGATGGTTTCGATATCGAGGTGGTTAGTCGGTTCGTCGAGCATCAACACGCGCGGATTGCTGACCAGCGCACGGCCGAGCGCCGCTTTACGCAGCCATCCGCCGGAGAGTGAAGAAAGCTCGGTATCCGCTTCTAAACCAATCTGCTGCAAGACGTCGTTGATACGGCTGTCCAACTGCCACAGATTCTGGTGATCCAGAATGGTTTGCAGACGCCCCATCTCATTCAGGTTTTTCTCGCTCGGATCCTCCATCACCAGATGGGAAATCGCGTGGTAAGCCTTGAGGTGCTCCGCCTGCTCCGCCACACCTTCAGCAACGAAGTCATAAACCGAACCGGTAATATTGCGGGGAGGATCCTGTTGCAGGCGCGAGACCACCAAATCCTGCTCATAAATAATGCGGCCATCATCCAGCGGTTGTTCACCGTTGATGATTTTCATCAGCGTGGATTTGCCTGCGCCGTTACGGCCGACCAGACAGACACGTTCGCCTTCTTCGATGTGCAGTTCGGTGTTATCCAACAGCGGCGCATCGCTGAAAGAGAGGTAAGCGCCATGGATACTGATCAGTGACATAAAACTTATTCCTTACCGGCGTGGCTAACCAGCCAGCAGTTGTGAATTTGACGATTGCGCGCAAAATCTTGCGACAACGTTTTTTGGGTAATTTCCTGCGCCTGCAGACCCAGACGGGCTAAACCATCGAGATCCATTTTGAAGCCGCGCTTGTTATTAGAGAACATAATGGTCCCACCGCGACGCAGCAGACGTTTCAGATTCTGCATCAGCATCATGTGATCGCGCTGCACGTCGAAATCCTCTTCCATACGTTTGGAGTTAGAGAACGTCGGCGGATCGATGAAGATCAAATCAAACTGCTCGTCACTGTCACGCAGCCAGCTCAGGCAATCCGCGTGCATCAAACGGTGTTGGCGTCCGGTCAGGCCATTAAGACGCAGGTTACGCTCAGCCCACTCCAGATAGGTACGCGACATATCCACTGTGGTGGTGGTTTTTGCCCCACCTAAACCGGCGTGCACACTGGCCGTACCGGTGTAAGCAAACAGGTTAAGGAAATCTTTGCCCGCGCTCATTTTACCCAGCATCTGACGCGCCAGACGGTGGTCGAGGAACAGACCGGTATCCAGATAGTCAGTGAGATTCACCAGCAGACGCGCGTCAAACTCTTGAACTTCGAAGAAGTCACCCTTCTCGCCTAATTTCTGATACTGGTTTTTTCCTTTCTGCCGCTCACGGGTTTTCATCACCAAACGGTTGGCGGGGATCTCCAGCACGCTCAGAGTCGCACTGATGACGTCAAACAGACGCTGGCGCGCTTTATTGGCATCGACCGTTTTAGGCGGTGCATACTCCTGAATCACCACCCACTCACCGTAACGGTCAACCGCCACGTTATATTCTGGCAGGTCGGCATCATACAGGCGATAGCATTCGATGTTGGACTGACGCGCCCACTTCTCCAGCTTCTTCAGGTTTTTGCGCAGACGGTTGGCGAAGTCTTCCGCGATCTGTGCGCTACCTTCACCACTGTTCGCGGCCAGCTGGTAGTTTTTCTGCACGCATTCCAGCGGGCCATTTTTCGCTTTGAACTGGCGATCGGCGCGCAGTTGCAGGCAGCTCAACAGTTCGGGGGAAGCGCTAAACAGCGACAAATTCCAGCCACCAAATTGCTGTTTCATGATACGGCCAAGCAGGCTGTGCAGGGCGATCAGTGCTGGTTCACTTTCCAGACGCTCACCGTAAGGGGGGTTGCTCAGCACCGTGCCCGTCACATCCTGACCCGCCAGCGGATTTTTCAGCTTGATGACATCCTGCTGCGCGAAGGTAAAGAGTTCGAACACCCCTGCACGACGCGCATTAGCACGGGCGGACTCCAGCACACGGCTGTCATTGTCATAACCATAGAAACGGGCAGTCGCGGAAGCGGTACCGATGCGCGCTCGCTCTTTCGCTTCGCTGTGCACTTCCTGCCAGACCGCTTGATTGTGTTTTTTCCAGCGATTAAAGCCCCAATGGGTACGTAACAGGCCTGGTGCGCGATCGGTGGCGATCAATGCGGCTTCCAGCAGTAAGGTGCCGGAACCACACATTGGATCGATCAGCGGCGTGCTGCTCTGCCAGCCTGAGCGCATCACAATGGCGGCGGCCAGCGTTTCTTTCAACGGCGCCGGGCCGGTTTGCTGGCGATAACCACGCTGATGCAGCGCATCGCCACTAAGATCCAACGCGATGCTCACGCGATCTTTATTCAGCCACGCATTAATACGAATGCCCGGCTGTTCACGATCAACGCTTGGACGTTCCAGGTTCTGACGCGTAAAGCTATCTACAATTGCGTCTTTGATGCGCAACGCACCAAACTGGCTGTTGCGGATCACTTCGTTGGTGCCGCTGAAGTGGATAGCAAAACTGGTGTTGCTGTCGAACATCTCGGTCCAGGGGATACTTTGCGCCCCAACATACAGGTCGAGATCGCTCCAGACGCCAAATTCTCCCAGCGGCAGCAAAATACGCGAAGCCAGGCGGCTCCACAGCAGGCTTTGGTACATTACACGGTCGTCGGCTCGGAAGTGGACGCCGCCCTGCACCACCTGCAAATCCTGCGCACCCAGCGCGTCCAGCTCAGTTTTTAACAGCTCTTCGAGCCCACGCGCCGTACTGGCAAACAGAGAATTCATATCGTCACTTTTTACTCTTGCTAAAATTGTTGCGCATTATAGCGAATCAGCGTCCTATGTCATAAAGTTAGCTTCTTTTTGTCTTGTTGGAGTTTTGATGATTACGCTCTCTCGCCTCTACATTCATCCGGTCAAATCCATGCGCGGTTTGCAACTGTCTCATGCTCAGGTGCTGGAGAGCGGTTTAGCGTTTGATCGCATCTTTATGGTGACAGAATTAGACGGGACGTTTATTACCGCCCGGCAGTATCCGGAGATGGTCCGCTTTACCCCAGCGCTGTTGCCCGATGGCTTATTTCTCAATGCGCCCGACGGCAGCCAGGCGCTGATCCGCTTCAGCGATTTCACCGCCCAGCAGGCACCGACTGAAGTGTGGGGCAATACCTTCACTTCACATATCGCGCCTGCAGAGATTAACCAGTGGCTGAGCGGTTTCTTCCCGCGCCCGGTACAGTTGCGCTGGACCGGAATCGCGCCAACCCGCCGGGTGAAACGCTTTGAAAGCGTGCCGCTCAGTTTTGCTGACGGTTTTCCTTTCCTGCTGGTGAATATGTCGTCTTTACAGGATCTCCAGCAACGCTGCCCCGCCAGCGTCCGGGTTGAGCAATTCCGTCCTAATCTGGTGGTCAGTGGTGCCGATGCCTGGGATGAAGACAGCTGGAAAACCCTCAAAATTGGCGATATCACCTTTGAGATGCCCAAGCCCTGTAGCCGCTGCGTGTTCACCACCGTTGGCACCGAAAGCGGACGTAAACACCCTGAGGGCGAACCGCTGGCCACGTTGCAACGCTTCCGCAGCGGCCAGGATGGCAGCGGCGATATCGATTTTGGCTTGAATCTCATCGCGCTGAACAGCGGCGTGATTCGGGTGGGCGATGCCGTCACCATTCTTGAGCGACAGACGCCGCGAGCTTATGGTCCAGGTGAGGTGGTAGAAACGCTGAAGCCGGCCGCCAGCAACCAGGCTGAAGTGACCATTGGCTATCAGGGAAATGCGTTTATCGGTGACAATCAGCAAGTGTTGCTGGAACAGCTGGAGATGCAGGGCTTTCGCATCCCTTACTCCTGTCGTGCCGGGATTTGCGGCAGTTGCAAGGTAACGCTGGTATCTGGCGAAGTAAAAGCGTTGAAGAAAAGTGCAGTGCGTGCAGATGGCACCATTCTCAGCTGCAGCTGTATTCCGGCAGGTGACATCGAACTGGCGTAAGCCTTTAAACAGCTCTCGCCAGGTGGGCCGCTTGTTCCTGCTGGTGAGGATGCAGGCGATCGTTCATAATCTTGATTGCATCGCCTAGCTGCATGCCTTTACCGGCAACCGATAACGCATTTTGTGCCAGCAGGCACAGCGCCGCATTTTCACCGCTCTCAACCACCAGCAACTGCGCCCGCTCTCCGCTGTCCGCTAATGTCACGGCGACCATATCGCCCGCACTGGGCTGCCAGCTTTGCGCATGGCTGGTGAAATGCCAGCTTTTCGGCATAAGAGGTTTGAGAAAACGGCTGGCGACCAAGGCATTTAATACTAATTCGGCACGTTGATCGCCTTTTAATCCACTCTGACGGCAACGTTCTTCAAAAGTAAAATAGAGCGCGGCGTCATCCACACAAAAACCGCTTTCATTAAATGCATCCGGCGTCAGCATTTTACGCGAGAAGCGCGAGCGAAATAACATGCCGTCTGCCAAATCCAGCATCATGCGGTCATGCTCTGCGTCGAAATACCAACGCCAGTTGTCATCAGGTTTAATTTTCATGATGTGCCCTGTAGTTTATCGCTGCGCTAAACGGCGCTTAATTTTAAAAATATGATGCTAAAGAAAAGCTGAAAAGTGCATCAGCAGCACAAAATATAAACGAGCCGAAGGGATAAATAAACCCCCCGGCGCGGGAAAGTGAGAAATGTCTTAGAGGTGGGTCACGATATCTTTAATTAACGTTGGGCCTTTATAAATAAAACCGGAGTATATCTGTACCAAGGTTGCACCGGCGGCGACTTTTTCACGCGCAGAAACCAGTGAATCAATGCCACCCACACCAATAATCGGCAGACGGCCCTGCAGCTCCTGCGACAAGCGGCGGATCACTTCCGTGCTGCGGGATTGCACCGGACGGCCACTTAATCCACCCATTTCGTCAGCATATTTTACGCCCGCCACCAATGCACGATCGAGGGTGGTATTTGTCGCAATCACACCGTCAATTTCATGGCGCACCAAACTGTCGGCAACCTGGATCAATTCTTCTTCTGAAAGATCCGGCGCGATCTTCACCGCCACCGGCACATATTTAAGCTGCCGTTCTTGCAGTTCTTTTTGTTTTAATTTGATCGCAGACAGAAGATCGTCCAGCGCTTCGCCATATTGCAGCGTGCGTAATCCCGGCGTATTCGGTGAGGAAATATTGATGGCAATATAACCAGCATGGGCATACACCTTCTCCATGCAGATCAGATAATCGTCTTTACCCTGCTCTACCGGCGTGTCTTTATTTTTGCCAATATTGATACCGAGGATACCTTTAAAGCGCGCCTTTTTAACGTTCTCGACTAAGTGATCGACACCGTGATTATTAAAGCCCATGCGGTTAATAATCCCTTCCGCTTCCACTAAGCGGAACATGCGCGGCTTATCATTACCCGGTTGTGGGCGTGGCGTGACAGTCCCCACTTCAACAAAACCGAAGCCCATCGCACCGAAAGCATCAATGCACTCCGCATTCTTATCCAGCCCTGCGGCCAGGCCCAGGGCGTTCGGGAAAGTCAGTCCCATGCAACTGACCGGGCGCGATGGCAACGACTGGCGAATCAGCCCTTCCAGCGGGGTACCGCTGATAAAACGTAATTGTTGCAAGGTAAGTTCGTGCGCACGCTCTGGATCAAGCTTAAACAGCGCCGGCCGGACAATAGGATATAACATGCACTCTCCTGAATAGCGGAAGCGAGGGAAGTCGGGTGCACGCAAATTTGTGCGCCAGAATGGTAAAGGCCTCCGGCGCAAAAGTAAATTACTCAACTACATGGCGATTTGATCGGTGTCAGCGACGCGTAGAATAACGTCCAAGTTGAGTGCGGCACGCCTGCAGCCCCAGATAAATTGGCGGGCAATACCACAGCAGTTTGAGGCGCGCACTGTTTCGCAGCACCTTGCTCACAAGTTGATTCACCTGCGGCTGCCATTCGGCCGGGATCACCATGTGGTTTTTTCGTATCTGTGTGAGGCAACCGTGCATCACCGTTTGGTAATAGTTATCGAGCAAAGCTTCATCCAGCGGCAATTGTTGATCGCGCAAAAACTGTTCGCTGCTGTTGCGTGCAATAAAGTAATTTTTCACCCAAGAGAAATCGCGGGTGCTTTGCGACAACGAGCTGAACATAAAGCGTTTGTAGTAATAACTCTGGCTGGTGCAGTAAATACCGCGTGCAAGCATATAAAGCGCGAACATAAACGGTGCGTCTTCGTGGTTCTGAATCGGCAGGAAACGCAAACCAAGTTGGTCGATTAGACGGCGCGAAATAATGCTACTCCATACCACGCGATGTGCCGACTGATACTGCATCAAACTACGCAAACTGGCGCTGCCGCCTGGCAGCAGGCCGTAAACGTGGCGCTGATGAATGGTCTGATAATGGCGCTGTGCAACGGGCACATCGTAAAACATTTTTGCGCCGAAACAGAACAGATCGATTTCTGTATGGCGCGCCTGCACGCGACGAAAATCGGCGAACAGCTCGCTGGATACAAAATCGTCGGCATCCATGAAATAGACAAAGTCGCCAGTGGCCGCCGCCAAACCCTTCATGCGTGCCGCGCTGACGCCATCGCGTTCGCCACTCAGAAGCGTGACTTGCGGATACTGTTCAGCAAAAGCCGTCAACCACGCCACGCTGTTATCGCTTGAGCCATCATCAATAATGATGATCTGTTCGGGCGGCGATGACTGGCGCAGCAGTGAACCCATCGCTTCTGCCAGCCAGGGGGCGCAATTCCAGTTCGGCACAATCACCGATACGGTAGGAACACGACGTGCAGTGATCATGTTCATCCTCTTTCCTCAACGTTAAACAGCGGAACTTTCAGACGCTTCAGCACCACACTGTGCAGCAGGCAGCACACGCCTAAATTGAATAAGCCGATCGCGCCCAACCACAACAGGTTGATCCAGCGGTTTTGATCCCACGTAATTGGCAGGAAAGTGCTCAGCCAAGCGATCAGCGCTGAAACCGCCCAAATCAGCATCACGTCGCGCGTTAACCAGGTAAAATGGATGCCCGGCGCAAAACGGCGGTGTACCAGCCACGCCCATCCCACTAAGTAGAAGATGTTTTGCCCCAGCCACAGCCAGCCGGTGCCCAACGCACCGAAGTGCATAGCGCACCAGATATTAAGCGGCACCAGAATAATGGCAAAGCAGGTGAAACCTTGCATATGCAGCTTGAGGTTGCCGTTGATGTATTGCAGGTGATATAGCAAACCGCAGATCGCCTGAATGCCGCTGCCCAACGCATATAAACTGAGCACAAATGCCATCTCATCGACGATCTGGGTTTTCTGTGTCCATGCCCACAGCAGCGGCCCGGCATAGCAGGCAATAGTCATACTCAGCGGTGCCATAAATATCGACACGGCTTGCGTGGTGTAGCGATAGAGTCTCAGGGATTCAGCATCCCCCTCTTTACGGGTTTTCATACCGGTCATGCGGGGCACTATCGCCTGCATGATCGGGCTACTGAGCAGAAGAATCCCTGTCGCAGCGGTAGCGACCACGGTAAATGAACCGTACTCGCTGAGCGGTAAAGTTTTCGACAGCACCAAACGGTCAATCTGGGAAATAAAGGTCCATACTGCGCTGGAGAAAGCGGCACTCAGTGCGAAGCGTATAAATGGTTTCAGCACCTCTTTCAAATCGTCGCGCTTCTCTTTACGCGCCGCGCTCGGAATAAGCTGGCAAGATTTGTAAATGCAGCACGCCGCTTCGACAATTGACACCAGTAGTTGCCAAATAAAGAACGCCAACACTGGATTAGAGAACAGCTGAATCACCAGAACCGCGCCAAAAGTACGCAGCGTTGTGATAATCAAGTTGACTGCGTTCAGCCATACCTGATGCTCAAAGCCAACAATCACGCTGCGATAGGGGCTGGTGCGCCAGCGAATCGCGGCGGTGATGACCATGATCGCCACACAAATCACCACGTCGTTGGCAGGCAGATGACGCGCATCAAGCCAGTGTGTAGCAATCCACGGCGTCGCCAGCCAACCCAACATCACTAGCACAATAGTTGAAAGCAGGAAAAATTTGGTGAGCGTGTTGAACAGCGCCGGAAACCACACGTACTCTGTCTGATTAGCGCGGTATCGCGCCGCTTCACGCATCAACGTGGTGGAGACGCCAGCATCCAACAATTGTAACCAGGTTAACAAGATCGAAAAGAAACCCACTAAACCGTAGGCTTCCATTCCTAAGTGCTGAATATAAAGTGGTACAACCAAAATACCTGACAGAGTCAGATAGATCTGCCCAACATAGTTGGCAATTGCGTTACGTTTTATAGACATAGGTATTTAGGCATCTGGGTATTAATCTCAGTAGCCTTCAGCGTGACATAAATTTATTCAGCCGCACACAGGAGTTATTCTTAAAATTAACTCTGGCGCTAAGCTCCAGGTTTTTTCCTCATCTTCATTAATAAAAAATAGATGTCCGGTTGTTTCAACATCAGTTTTTCCATCGAATTGCGTGCGGGAAAGCTTGCGGAAAAGTACGTTATGGCGTGCCGCACATTATTAGAGAATTTCCCGGCGGTGTTCAACTCTTGCTGAACCAACTGGAGTAAACCATTGCGCAAATAAGTTTCGCGATAGTGTTTTCGCTCCGGGATATAGTGTGATAAACGGGTGATTTTTTCATAATCAGTAATAAATTGTTGATAGGAAAATGGCGACTGATCCTGTAATGACGTCTTCATTGCCATTTCGCTGGCGTAATCGAGCAGCCAAACCGATTGTGTATTCAGCAAACCCACCAACATCACATCCTGTACGCTTTGCAGCGGCTCGGCCAGTTTGGCTATACCGGAACGAAGCACCACGGCGAATGCACCCTGCTGCCACCACTGCTTCTCCTGCAATTGTTGAAACAACTGTGATGAGCCATGTAAACCATTCGCCAGCTCACGGGTAGCCAGCGAAATGATGAAGCAATTCAGCTCCGGTCGCTGGTCGCTAAGCTTCGCGATATCCTGCAATAAACTGGCTGGCAATGTGCCACACTCGGCGCTAAACAGTACGAAGTCATCTTCTGCAGGCGCGCCGTGCGGAAAAGTGGGTAGCAACGACGCGCACAATCCGTTATTCCCCGCATCGGCCTGCAACCAATAACTCACCAGCTGAGGATCGGCCACATCAGGTGATGAATCACGGGCATAAGAAGCAGATGTGGCCCGCACTTCAGTAGAAGACTGAGCCAGTGAAGTTCTTCCCATATTCCTCTCCCCAACGTAATAAGGTTGACGCAATGGCGTCACTTGCCACACCAGGTGGCGTAAATGAAAAAGAAAATTTCGTTATCGATATTTAGCGGAATTAAACTCAACCGATTATAAACAGGCATGAAATGATAATTCCAACGTAGCCAGGCCAGATAACTGGGATCAGACTCTCAATTGTTCAATACGACTACAGAAAAGGGAGAATCGTGTCATATAAATACCCAATAATTGTAAGCAGAATAAAATATAATTTGTAAGACTGTTAACCTTTGATGTATCCAACACCCTTTAATTGCCCGCTAAAAAGCCACGCTATGATAGAGTCGAAAACCGTTTCCCTGGCGATATTCCGAATCTGCGCATTTCCAAAAAACATCAAACTCATTTTTATACTTTATTTTCAGACGTTACCCTGACAATGGGGTTGCGATTTAAAAATGTTTAAGGATGTATCGGTGGTTACACCTCTAATTTAACCATGCATCATATTTTTTAATCATTGATTGCAGTTTTTACCCGGTGCGGCTTAATTGAAATGCATCTATTGCAAAGTACTTTTAGGAATAAACCTAACTTTTTCTGTCGCTCATCGCCCCCTCCCTTGTATGCCTGGCGTAATCCCACTTCGCGACTAAAGATTTCCGGATAAATCATTTAAGCCTCGCAGGCTGCTCTGCCAGTATTGAACACATCAGTTCTCAATATCAGATAATTAATAACTTTCAGTTATAAGGAGTGACCATGCGGGTTATTACGCTGGCGGGCAGCCCTCGCTTCCCTTCACGCTCTACGGCACTGCTCAGCCTGTGCCAACACGCGCTGGAAACACGCGGTGTTGAGGTGATTCCATGGAATATTCACAACTTTCAGCCGGAGGACCTCCTGTATGCACGCTTTGATTCCCCCGCACTGGCGGCACTTAAAGCCGATCTGGCGATCGCCGATGGCCTGATTGTCGCCACGCCCATTTATAAAGCCTCGTTTTCTGGCGCGTTGAAAACGCTGCTCGACTTGCTGCCGGAACGAGCCCTGGAACATAAAGTGGTGCTGCCACTGGCCAGCGGTGGCAGTGCTTCGCATTTACTGGCGGTGGATTATGCCCTCAAGCCGGTGCTTAACGCCCTTAAAGCGCAGGAAGTACTGCACGGCGTATTTGCCACCGACGGTCAGATTCTACATTACGACCGCCAACCAGAACTGGACCAACAACTGGCCGATCGCATTGATGATGCCTTGGATACCTTCTGGCATGCGTTGCATCGTCGCCATCAACCCTATGCTCACGCGGTTTAAAGGAAGAACAATGAAAAGGATGTTTACGGGCTTACTGTTACCGGCATTTGCCGCGCTCTTTTCTTTGAGCGGCAGTGCTGGCGCGTCTGATACCCCAGACCAGTTGCGCATTGGCTATCAGAAGGGTTCCGTCAGTATGGTGCTGGCCAAATCACACCAACTGCTGGAGCAGCGTTTCCCGCATACCAAAATTAAATGGATCGAATTTCCAGCGGGACCGCAGATGTTGGAAGCCCTGAATGTCGACAGCATTGATGTGGGCAGCACCGGCGATATCCCACCGCTGTTCGCGCAGGCTGCAGGCGCCGATCTGCTGTATGTCGGTTCGGAGCCACCCAAGCCGCAAGCGGAAGTGATTCTGGTGCCGAAGGATAGCCCGATCAAAACCGTTGCCGACCTGAAAGGCCATAAAGTGGCGTTCCAGAAAGGTTCCAGCTCGCACAATCTGCTGCTACGCGCACTGGAGCAGGCTGGGCTGAGTTTTAAAGACATCCAACCGACTTATCTGACCCCTGCCGATGCCCGCGCCGCTTTCCAGCAAGGCGATGTGGATGCCTGGGCGATTTGGGATCCTTATTACTCTGCCGCACTGCTGCAAGGCAATGTGCGGGTCCTGGTGGATGGCAGCAAGCTCAATCAAACCGGCTCCTTCTATTTAGCCACGCGCAAATACGCGCAAGCTAATGGCCCTTTTGTGCAACAGGTATTGCAGGCATTTAGTGATGCCGATGCACTCACTCGCAGCCAACGTGACCAAAGCATCGACTTGCTAGCGCAAGCCATGGGCTTACCGAAGCCGGTGATTGCCAGCTACCTCGACCACCGTCCACCGACAACCATCACGCCGGTCAGCGCCCACACCGCGCAGGCCCAACAGCAAACGGCCGATCTGTTTTACGCCAACCATTTGATGCCGGTAAAAGTGAATATCGCTGACCGTATCTGGCATCCACAATCGGCCCAGCCATAAGGAATTGAATCATGAGCGTATCCGTATTCTGGTTTCTCCCGACCCACGGTGATGGGCACTACCTCGGCACCGCAGAAGGCTCACGTCCTGTAGACCACGGCTATCTGCAGCAAATTGCACAGGCCGCCGATCGCCTCGGTTTTGGTGGCGTACTGATCCCTACTGGCCGCTCCTGTGAAGATGCATGGCTGGTGGCGGCGTCACTGATTCCGGTGACACAGCGTCTGCGCTTCCTGGTGGCGTTACGTCCTGGCGTGATTTCCCCCACGCAAGCGGCACGCCAGGCTGCAACGCTGGATCGTCTATCCAATGGCCGCGCACTGTTTAACCTGGTAACCGGTGGCGATCCCGAAGAACTGGCGGGTGATGGCGTGTTCCTCGATCACCGTGAACGTTATGAAGAGTCCGCTGAGTTCACCCGCGTATGGCGTCGTGTTTCCGAGGGCGAGACGGTGGATTACGAGGGCAAACACGTCAAGGTGCGTGGTGCGCGTTTGATGTTTAAACCGGTGCAGCAACCCCGTCCGCCACTGTGGTTTGGCGGTTCGTCAGACGCTGCCCAGGATCTCGCCGCAGAACAGGTCGATGTCTATCTCACCTGGGGTGAGCCTCCGGCATTAGTGAAAGAAAAAATTGACCAGGTGCGGGCCAAAGCCGCCGCACAGGGCCGCAAAGTGCGTTTCGGTATTCGCTTGCACGTGATTGTGCGCGAAACCAATGAAGAGGCATGGCAGGCGGCCGATCGTCTGATTGCCCACCTCGATGATGCCACCATTGCCAAAGCGCAGGCTGCCTTTGCCCGCACCGATTCCGTCGGCCAGCAGCGTATGGCTGCGCTGCATGGCGGCCGCCGTGACAAGCTGGAGATCAGTCCGAATCTGTGGGCCGGTGTCGGTTTAGTGCGTGGCGGAGCCGGTACCGCGCTGGTGGGTGATGGCCGCACCGTGGCGGCGCGCATGCAGGAGTATCAGGACTTAGGCATTGAGACTTTTATTCTCTCGGGCTATCCGCATCTCGAAGAGGCTTATCGTGTCGGCGAACTGCTGTTCCCGCATCTTGATTTAGCCATCCCGGAAGTGCCGAAGCCACGCGTAGTGCAGGCACACGGTGAAGCGGTGGCGAATGATTTCACACCACAGAAAGTGTCACAGAGTTAAGGAGTTGATGATGGCAAAGATACAAAAACAGCTGACGAATGCCCTGCTCCCCTGGGCGCTGCCGGTACTGCTGATTGTGGTGTGGCAACTCGCTTCACAAGTGGGTTGGCTGTCAACCCGCATCCTTCCGTCCCCGGAAAACATCATCATTACGTTCTGGAAGCTGACCGTTAGCGGAGAGTTATGGCAAAACCTGGCAATCAGCGGCTGGCGTGCCGCCATTGGTTTCGCCATCGGCGGATCGATTGGTTTGATTCTCGGGCTGATAACCGGCACATCACGCGTGGGCGAACGTTTACTGGATACCTCGGTGCAGATGCTGCGCAACGTGCCGCATCTGGCTCTGATTCCGCTGGTGATCCTGTGGTTCGGCATTGATGAATCGGCCAAAATTTTCCTGGTGGCATTAGGCACACTGTTCCCGATCTACCTCAACACCTATCACGGCATTCGCAATATTGATCGGGGTCTGGTGGAGATGGCGCGTAGTTATGGTCTTTCCGGCTGGAGCCTGTTTATCCAGGTGATCTTGCCCGGCGCCCTGCCTTCCATCATGGTCGGTGTCCGCTTTGCTCTTGGGCTGATGTGGTTGACGCTGATTGTTGCCGAAACCATCTCTGCCAACTCCGGCATTGGTTATCTGGCGATGAATGCCCGTGAATTCCTGCAAACCGATGTGGTGGTAGTTGCCATCATTCTCTATGCGCTGCTCGGCAAGCTGGCCGATGTTGCTGCCCAACTGCTGGAGCGCGTATGGCTGCGCTGGCATCCGGCTTACCAATTAAAGGAGAACGCATGAGCAACGTAACTTTGAGCCCGTCGCGCCTGAACAGCGGCACCCCAGTGGGTGTGAACGGTGTCAGTAAGCAATACGGCGATCGCACCATTTTGAATAACATCGACCTGCATATTCCAGCAGGCCAGTTTGTCGCCGTGGTTGGCCGCAGTGGCTGCGGTAAAAGTACCCTGCTGCGTCTGCTTGCCGGGCTGGAGTCCTCCACCCGTGGCGAGTTACTGGCAGGAACTGCGCCGCTGGCTCAGGCGCGTGAAGATACCCGTTTGATGTTCCAGGATGCCCGCCTGCTGCCGTGGAAAAAGGTGATTGATAATGTTGGTCTGGGTTTAAAAGGGCGTGAATGGCGCGCTGCCGCGCTGGAAGCGCTGGATGCCGTTGGCCTTGCCGATCGTGCCAATGAGTGGCCCGCTGCGCTCTCAGGTGGACAAAAACAGCGTGTGGCACTGGCGCGTGCGCTGATTCATCGTCCGGGGTTGCTGCTGCTGGATGAACCGCTGGGCGCACTGGATGCCCTGACGCGTATCGAGATGCAGGGATTGATCGAGTCGCTGTGGCAACAGCATAACTTCACCGTGCTGCTGGTCACGCATGATGTGAGCGAAGCAGTGGCCATGGCCGATCGTGTACTGCTAATAGAAGAGGGCCAAATTGGCCTGGATTTAACCATGGATCTGGCGCGTCCACGTCGCCGTGGTTCGGCGCGTCTGGCCGAGTTAGAAGCGGAAGTTTTGGATCGCGTGATGAAACGCAGTACTTCCGAACAACCGCTGAAATTCGCGCAACAGCGTTAAGAGAAAAGCGCGATAAATCGCACCGCTACAGATTGGTGCATACCCTGTAGCGGCGCAATTTTATCAGGCATTCAACGCCTTGGTGATCTTCTCATACAGATCGCCCGACAGTTTATCCAGTCCTTTCAGAGTCTCCAGTGCCTTGCGCATCAGTGCCTGGCGCTCAGCATCATAGCGTTTCAGGCGAATCAACGGCTCGATCATACGCGCCGCCACTTGCGGGTTACGCGTGTTGAGATCGGTCAGCATCTCCACCAGGAACTGATAGCCACTGCCATCTTTAGCGTGGAACGCGGCTGGATTACCCGCAGCAAAAGCGCCAATCAGCGAACGAATACGGTTCGGGTTGCCCATGGTGAAGGAGCGGTGGTTGAGCAATTCGCGCACCTTATTCAGCACGTCATCGGCTGGGCTGGTGGCCTGCAGCACAAACCATTTGTCCATCACCAGACCATCCTGATGCCAGCGCTCATCGTACGCCGCCAGCAACGCGTCACGGCAAGGCAATTGCGCCGCCACCGCCGCTGAAAGCGCCGCCAGTGCATCCGTCATGTTATTCGCCTGCAGATACTGCGCCTGCACCAGCTTATCGGCCTGCTCCGCATCTGCGAAGGCCAGATAGCTCAGACAAACATTTTTCAGCGAGCGCTTACCGATTTCCGCATGCTCAATATGGTACGCCTGGCTCTGATTCGCCAGATACACCGCATAGAGTTCATCACTCAACTCCGTGGCCAGCGCATGGACTAACGCCGCACGTACTGCCGAGATCGCCTGCGGATCAATCACCTCAAATAGTTCGGCGATTTCGTTCTCTGAAGGCAGTGACAGAATCAGCGCCGTCAATGCCGGATCGCCCTGCTCATCCAGCAACACGGCACGGAAGGCATCCGCGACATGCAACGGCAATGACAACGGTTGTCCCTGCTGATGGCGCGCCACGTTCAGACGAATATAAGTGGCCAGCAGGCTCTGTGCCGCATCCCAGCGTGAGAAATCATTGCGTGCGTGACGCATCAGGAAGGTGAGCTGTGCATCGCTCCATTTATAGTCGAGCTTCACCGGAGCCGAGAATTCACGCAGCAATGAAGGTACCGGCTGGAAGTGGACGTTATCGAAGATAAAGGTCTGGAACTCTTCCGTGACACTTAATACGTGATGTACCGGATGACCATTGTGCTGCAGCGGAATCACTTTGCCTTCGTTATCGTACAGTTCAATATCCAGCGGAATGTGCAGCGGTAATTTCTCTTTTTGTTCAGCAGTCGCCGGGGTGCGCTGCGTCACGTGCAAGGTGTATTGCTCCAGTTCCGGGTTATAGTCATCGCGTACTGTCAGCACTGGCGTCCCCGCCTGGCTGTACCAGCGGCGGAACTGCGACAGATCGACGTTAGAGGCATCTTCCATCGCCTGGACAAAATCGTCACAGGTTGCTGCGCTGCCATCATGGCGCTCAAAGTAGAGCTGCATGCCTTTCTGGAAGTTTTCCTCACCCAGCAAGGTGTGCATCATGCGAATCACTTCTGAACCCTTCTCGTAAACGGTCAGGGTGTAGAAGTTGTTCATCTCAATCACCTGATCCGGGCGGATCGGGTGTGCCATTGGACTGGCGTCTTCAGCAAACTGCGCACCGCGCATCACGCGCACGTTATCAATGCGGTTCACCGCGCGTGAACCCAGGTCCGAACTGAACTCCTGATCGCGGAACACGGTCAGCCCCTCTTTCAGGCTGAGCTGGAACCAGTCACGGCAGGTAACACGGTTACCGGTCCAGTTATGGAAATACTCATGCCCGATCACCGCCTCAATGCCGAGATAGTCTTTATCCGTCGCGGTTTCCGCTTTCGCCAGCACATATTTGGAGTTGAAGACATTAAGGCCTTTGTTCTCCATTGCGCCCATGTTGAAGAAATCCACGGCGACGATCATGAAGATGTCGAGATCGTATTCAAGGTTAAAGCGCTCTTCATCCCATTTCATGCTGGCTTTTAACGAGGTCATTGCCCAGTCAGCACGATCAAGGTTGCCGCGATCGACAAAGATCTCCAGCGCCACATTACGGCCTGAACGGGTGGTAAAACTGTCTCGCAGCACATCGAAGTCACCTGCTACCAGTGCAAACAGGTAGCAGGGTTTCGGGAACGGATCCTGCCATTTCACCCAGTGGCGGCCATTTTCATGCTGTCCACTCTCCAGCTTGTTGCCGTTAGACAGTAAGAACGGATAAGTCGCGGCATCGGCAATGATGGTGGTGGTAAAGCGCGCCAGCACATCAGGACGATCCAGATACCAGGTGATATGGCGGAAGCCTTCGGCCTCACACTGGGTACAGAGCGCATCACCCGATTTGTACAACCCTTCCAGCGCGGTGTTCTTGTCTGGATGAATGTCATTAATAATGGTCAGCGTAAAGTTGTCCGGCAGTTGGCTGATCACCAGTGCCCCTTCCTCTTCACGGTAGTGCGGCCATGGCTGCCCTTCTACCGCCAGCGACACCAGCGTGAGGTCTTCGCCATCCAGACGCAGTTCGGCATCCGCAGCGCCAAGGCGCTTCACCTGGCTTACCGCAGTGACGCGCGTGCTGGCAGCATCCAGATCAAAGGTTAAATCGATATCGGTGATGGTGAAATCTGGCGCACGATAGTCGTGGCGATATTTAATTTGCGGCTGTTGCGTCATAAGTCCTTCTCGCATCGTTGAATTATCTACCCGTCAAAGTCTAAGCGGGTTGCGCCTTCGTTGCCACGCACAATGCGTGCCTTCACTGAAAAGGCTACAATTCATTAACAATGGCACAAATGACCCTCGACCTGCCACCCGCAATTATGGTGTGATCCCGGTCATTACTGTTTTATACTCCTGCGTCTTTATGACTTTGTTGACACCGGGCTCTGCTCCGCGGAAGAGGATGCTGAAACGCACCATGACTGGACACGCTTCCCCGATTTTGACCACGCTGCTTGATACCGATGCGTATAAGCTTCACATGCAGCAGGCCGTTTATCATCGTTATTACGATGTCCCGGTTACGGCAGAATTTCGCTGTCGCGGCGATGAATTGCTCGGCCAGTATGCCGACGAGATTCGCGCACAGATCGATACCCTGCAATCTCTCGCCCTGAGCGACGATGAATATAATTACCTCAGTGGCTTACCTTTCTTTGAAACCGATTACCTCAACTGGCTACGCCAATTCCGCTTCGATCCTGCGCAGGTTAAGGTGCGTAATGATAATGGACGCCTGACGATTCAGATCAGCGGACCGTGGCGTGAAGTGATTTTATGGGAAGTGCCGCTGCTGGCACTGATCAGTGAAGTGGTGCACCGCCATCGCACGCCGCAAATGGGCGTTGATCAAGCGGTCACACATTTGCAGCAGAAGCTGGTGGATTTCCGTCAGCAGGTGGGTGAGCTGGATATGTCACGCTTCCAACTGATGGATTTCGGCACTCGTCGCCGCTACTCCAAAGCGGTGCAGGAAGCGATTGTCAGCACCCTGAAAGCCGATTTCCCCTGGTTAGTGGGCACCAGCAATTACGATCTGGCCCGCCGCTTACAGCTCAATCCGGTGGGTACCCAGGCACATGAGTGGTTCCAGGCTCATCAGCAGATCAGCCCCGTGTTGGCGAACAGCCAACGTGCCGCGCTGCAATCCTGGCTGGATGAGTATGATGACCAACTGGGTATCGCCCTCACTGACTGTATTACCATGGATGCCTTCCTGCGTGATTTTGGGCCAGGCTTCGCGCACCGTTATCAGGGGCTGCGCCATGACTCCGGAGACCCGGTGGAATGGGGTGAAAAGGCCATCGCACATTATCAGCGCCTGGATATTGACCCGAAAAGCAAAACGCTGGTGTTCTCCGATAACCTGAATCTGGATAAAGCCTTGGCGTTATATCGTCACTTTGGCCAGCGCGCCAACGTGGTGTTCGGTATCGGCACGCGCCTGACCTGCGATATTCCCGGCGTTACGCCGCTGAATATCGTGATCAAACTGGTGAGCTGCAATGGCAAACCAGTGGCAAAACTCTCGGATAGCCCCGGCAAAACCATCTGCCAGGATAAAGCCTTTGTCCGTGCACTGCGCAAAGCTTTCGACCTTCCACTGGTTAAAAGAGCCAGCTGATCACCAATGCAGGGTGCTCGCACCCTGCTCTCTTGCAACAAATCTCCCCTTCTCCCGGCAAAATTGCTTGTTTCCTGTTGGCTCGCAAGTAACATAGCAAAACCCCAAAAAGGGGCTTTTACCCACTTATATAGAGAGATATTTATGAGCGTAGTGCCTGTAGCGGATGTACTGCACGGCCGTGTCGCGGTTGACAGTGAAGTCACCGTACGTGGTTGGGTGCGTACCCGAAGAGATTCCAAAGCCGGTCTTTCCTTTATCGCCGTTTATGACGGTTCCTGCTTTAATCCCGTTCAGGCCGTCGTCAATAATTCTCTGAATAATTATCAGGATGAAGTGCTGCGTCTGACCACCGGCTGCTCGGTTATTGTCACCGGTAAAGTGGTTGAATCACCGGGCGAAGGCCAGGCATTCGAACTGCAGGCGACGAAAGTGGAAGTCACCGGTTGGGTTGATGATCCAGACACCTATCCGATGGCAGCTAAACGTCATAGCATCGAATACCTGCGCGAAGTGGCTCACCTGCGCCCGCGTACCAACCTGGTCGGTGCCGTAGCGCGTACACGTCATACGCTGGCCCAGGCGCTGCATCGCTTTTTCCATGAGAATGGCTACTTCTGGGTTTCCACCCCGCTGATCACCGCATCTGATACTGAAGGCGCGGGCGAGATGTTCCGTGTTTCCACACTGGACATGGAAAACCTGCCGCGCGATCCGCAAGGTAAAGTCGATTACGACAAAGACTTCTTCGGTAAAGAAGCCTTCCTGACCGTTTCCGGTCAGCTGAATGCGGAAACTTATGCTTGTGCGCTGTCGAAAGTCTATACTTTCGGCCCGACCTTCCGTGCCGAAAACTCTAACACCAGCCGCCATTTAGCGGAATTCTGGATGCTGGAACCGGAAGTGGCATTTGCTAACCTTGACGATGCCGCGGCGCTGGCAGAAGCCATGCTGAAGTATGTGTTTAAAGCGGTGCTGGACGAGCGTGCGGATGACATGGCGTTCTTCGCAGAGCGCGTAGACAAAGATGCGATTGCGCGCTTAGAACGTTTCGTGACTACCGATTTTGCTCAGGTAGACTACACCGATGCAGTGGAGATCCTGTTACAGAGCGGTCAGACGTTTGAGAACCCGGTGTCATGGGGTGTAGATCTCTCTTCTGAGCACGAACGCTATCTGGCAGAGAAACACTTTAAAGCACCAGTGGTAGTGAAAAACTACCCGAAAGACATCAAAGCGTTTTACATGCGTATGAACGACGATGGTAAAACCGTAGCGGCGATGGACGTTCTGGCGCCAGGTATTGGTGAAATCATCGGCGGTTCACAGCGTGAAGAGCGTCTGGATGTGCTGGATGCACGTCTGGCAGAGATGGGCCTGAATAAGGAAGATTACTGGTGGTATCGTGACCTGCGTCGCTATGGCACCGTTCCACACGCAGGTTTCGGATTAGGTTTCGAACGATTAATCGCCTATGTCACCGGCGTACAAAATGTAAGGGATGTTATCCCCTTCCCACGTACTCCGCGCAATGCTAATTTCTAAAATTAGCCATTAAATATAAGTAATTCATATATATAACGAGGTCGGCACTGCCGGCCTTTTTTTATTTTTGTAAATTTTGAGTTCTCTCACAAAGTTCCCGATATTTTACAAATTGTAATACATAATTTCTTTTTGATACGTAATTGCGAGATTTGAATCATTTTCGGGCTAGAAATAGCAACCCTGTGATGGAAAGATGCGTGCAGACACAGGAGACATCAAACTTCTTTCAAGGTTCTGTAAAGGTTTCTTGACGGCAGTGGCAGATGTCCAAATAACTCCAATGAGGGTAATAAAAAATGATGAAGCGCAACATTCTTGCAGTGGTTATCCCTGCTCTGTTAGCTGCAGGCGCAGCAAACGCAGCAGAAATCTATAACAAAGACGGCAACAAACTGGATCTGTACGGTAAAGCTGTTGGTCTGCACTACTTCTCTGATGATTCTGCTAACGACGGTGACCAGACTTATGTTCGCTTCGGCTTCAAGGGTGAAACCCAGATTAACGACCAGCTGACCGGTTACGGCCAGTGGGAATACAACGTTCAGGCGAACAACTCTGAAGGTTCTGACGCACAAGACGGTAACAAAACCCGTCTGGGCTTTGCTGGTCTGAAATTCGGCGACGCAGGTTCATTCGACTATGGTCGTAACTACGGCGTAGTGTATGACGCAATCGGCTGGACCGACGTACTGCCAGAGTTCGGTGGCGATACCGGTTACTCTGATAACTTCCTGGTTGGCCGTTCTACTGGTCTGGCCACCTACCGTAACACCAACTTCTTCGGTCTGGTTGATGGCCTGAACTTTGCTCTGCAGTATCAGGGCAAAAACGACCGTGACGACATTCGTCGTGCAAACGGTGACGGCTGGGGTACCTCAATTTCTTACACCTCACCAATCGGTGTTGGCATCGTAGGTGCTTACGGTTCAAGCGACCGTACCAACGCACAAGATTCTGCTTACTACGGCGGCGGTGATAAAGCGCAGCAGTGGGCAACTGGCCTGAAGTATGACGCTAACAACGTATACTTGGCGGCTATGTACAACGAAACCCGTAACTCTACCTACATCTCTAACACCAATGCAGGTAGCGTTGGTTTCAACCAGGTTGGTTTTGCTAACAAAACTCAGGGCTTTGAAGTTGTAGCTCAGTACCAGTTTGACTTCGGTCTGCGTCCATCCCTGGCATACGTTCAGTCTAAAGCCAAAGATGTTGAAGGCATCGGCGATGTTGATCTGGTTAAATACATCGATGTGGGCGCGACCTACTACTTCAACAAAAACATGGCGACCTACGTCGACTACCGCATCAACCAGCTGAACGACAACAACGCGCTGGGTCTGAGCACCGACGATATCGTTGCCCTGGGTCTGGTATACCAGTTCTAATCACCTGATTAGAAACTTGTAAGACCTAAAAACGGAGCCTTCGGGCTCCGTTTTGCTTTTCAGTGATCGGCTTCTCAATTAGCGCCACTACTTTATACGCGCGGCTTATTTCTTTTTTATGTCAGCGGTTGGCAATAGTATCATCTGACGTTACCCTGATAGCTCAATTCGCTAAAGTTCACCCACACGGAACTGACTCATGTTTGAATCGATCTCTGCCGCACCCGCCGATCCTATTCTGGGACTGGCTGACCTGTTTCGCGCCGATGACCGCCCGAATAAAATCAACCTTGGCATTGGTGTCTATAAAGATGAAACCGGTAAAACCCCGGTTCTGACCAGTGTTAAAAAAGCTGAGCAGTATCTGCTGGAAAATGAAACCACCAAAAATTACCTGAGCATTGATGGTCTGGCTGATTTCGCCAGCTGCACTCAGGCATTGCTGTTTGGTAAAGAGAGCAGCTTGATTGCTTCGGGCCGTGCCTGCACGGCGCAGACGCCTGGTGGTACCGGTGCATTACGTGTCGCGGCAGATTTCCTGGCTAACCAGACCAACGTTAAGCGTGTCTGGGTGAGCAATCCAAGTTGGCCAAACCACAAAAACGTATTCAACGCAGCCGGTCTGGAAGTCTGTGATTACCAATACTACGATGCGGTCAACCACAGCCTCGATTTTGCGGGCATGGTAGCATCGTTGCAGGAAGCCAAAGCAGGTGACGTGGTACTGTTCCACGGCTGCTGCCATAACCCTACGGGTGTCGACCCTTCCGCGGAACAGTGGCAGAAGTTGGCTAAACTGTCGCAGGAAAAAGGCTGGTTGCCACTGTTTGACTTCGCTTACCAAGGCTTCGCCCGTGGATTAGACGAAGATGCAGAAGGCTTGCGTATTTTCGCTGCCTCACATCAGGAATTGCTGGTTGCCAGCTCCTACTCCAAGAACTTTGGCCTGTACAACGAGCGCGTGGGTGCGTTGACACTGGTGGCTGCGGATAGCAGCACCGCTAAAACGGCCTTCAGTCAGGTGAAGTACAGCATCCGTGCTAACTACTCTAACCCGCCTTCACACGGTGCCGCTGTGGTGGCGACCATCCTGGGCAACGATGCGCTGCGTACCATTTGGGTGCAGGAGCTGAGCGATATGCGTCAGCGTATCCAGCGCATGCGTCAGCTGTTTGTGAATACGCTGGCAGAGAAAGGCGCAACGCAGGACTTCAGCTTTATCATCCAACAGAACGGCATGTTCTCGTTCAGCGGTTTGACCAAAGATCAGGTGGTACGCCTGCGTGAGGAGTTCGGTGTCTACGCTGTTAACTCAGGTCGCGTTAACGTTGCCGGTATGACGCCAGACAATATGTCTGCGTTGTGCGAAGCGATTGTCGCCGTGCTGTAAAGCGAATCCTCATTAGATGAAAAATGGGCCTGAATGGCCCATTTTTTATTGCAGAAAAGGATTACTGATTCGCTCTCGGCCCAGGGTTGAAATGGGCCCATGTCCTGGCACAAAAGTCACATCATCGCCTAACGGCAGCAGCTTGGTATTGATCGCCGCGATCAGGTCGCTGTGACTGCCCTGCGGGAAATCGGTACGTCCAACGCCTCCATTAAAAATCACATCACCTGAGATTAACAGACGGCCGGCGCGGTCGAAAAAGACAATGTGTCCCGGCGTGTGGCCAGGGCAAAGCAGCACCTCAAGCGTGACATTTCCCATCTGTACCGTTTCACCCTCTTCCAGCCAGCGATCCGGCGTTAACGGCGCACACTCGGGCAAACCAAACATACGGCTTTGGGTCGGCAAATTATCCAGCCAGAAAGCGTCCAGCTTGTGTGGACCGACAATCGGCACCTGATAATGCGCGGCGAGTTCGGCAGCCGCGCCAACGTGGTCGAGATGCCCATGCGTCAGCAGGATTTGCGCAGGCGTTAAGCCACGCTCGGCCAGCTCGGCAATAATGGTTTCTGCATCGCCGCCGGGATCGACTAAGGCTGCTTGCTGGGTCTCTTCATCCCAAATGACCGAGCAATTCTGAGAAAAAGCCGTAACCGGAATAATGTGGTAATTCATAGCGCTCCATGACCGACACACGCAGCGCTGCCGGTATCAGGACCAGTGCCTTGCGGGCCCGGTATCAATGTGTACGAAGTTGCTGCGCGGGTAATATCCTACACCACCGGCGCGCATAGATAACGCCGCTTTGCGAACATTGCTCAATGAAATTCCCTCGATATGGAAATCCATCGCCTGTCCTTTGGTGTGATAGCTGTGTTTTGCCACGCCGGGGCCAGATTCACGCAGCATATTGTTGGTGGCGAGCGTGCGGTAACCTGAGATTAACTGCACAGGCTTGCGCGTATTCAGTACCATCTGCAAACGGTAAAGCTGGTCAAACAGATGCGGATCGATGTGTTTTACCTGATTGGCGCGGTAATCACGGAAGAAGTGGTTCAAACGGGCTAACTCATCCTTGTCATAACTCTTGCCGTTAAAAAACTCTGTTTTAAGGGTTTCACCGGTGTGAAGGTTATTAAGCGTCAATACTCGTGGGCGAGCGGTGGAAAGCGAAGCCAGAGCTGAACCTGGAAGCAGTGACAAACCTGCCGCTGCGCCTCCAATCAGGAGTAATCGACGACGTTGAGAATCAAAATTAGCCATGTTGCGGGGTTACCTAATCTAAAACGATAAAAATATGTGTAAAAAGTACACAAGGCCGAACAGTAACCTCAGCCCAAGAGTCAGTCAACCCGGAATGCGTCACAGAATGGTCAAAACCCGTCTGAGAAGGTATTTCACAGACGGGTCTTGGGGTTTTTATCGGCAGGTGATAACAGATAAATCAACCACTAGAGTAGCAGTTTGCCCGCTTTTGCCAGGACCTGGCTACCGGAACGGGCGGTGTTATCATAATTGTAAATATCTGTACGATATTGCGGTTGGCCATCTGCGGCGACCCATGCCGTCAGATAGTAGAGATTCACCGGGATACGATGACGAATCGGCACGTAACGGGTGTCGCCCTGTTTTAAGGTGTCGGAGATCCGGCTGTCGTTCCAACCCACATCCTGCAACAACAGATCGGCCAGTTCCGAAGCTTTATTCACGCGGACACATCCTGAACTTAACGCTCGGATATCACGCTGGAATAGGCCGTGATTCGGCGTATCGTGAAGGTAGATGGCATCCGAACTTGGCATATTGAATTTATAGCGACCCAGTGAGTTCATCGCACCTGGAGCCTGACGAATGCGATACGGGAAGCTCGCGGCG
Source organism: Pantoea sp. EA-12 (assembly GCF_030053355.1). Classification (NCBI taxonomy): domain Bacteria; kingdom Pseudomonadati; phylum Pseudomonadota; class Gammaproteobacteria; order Enterobacterales; family Erwiniaceae; genus Pantoea; species Pantoea sp. EA-12. The sequence goes on from NZ_JASGBY010000013.1 coordinate 44,611, forward strand.
GAAACCATGTGCCAGTCAATCATCGAAGGATCGATCACCTCAGCATCAGCACTCCAGCCGGACAACAAAGTATAACCATGCTTGTAGAGATAACCGGGATCCTGTTTGACCTTGGGCACTATATCCTGGCGCACCAACGTAGTCGGCACATTCCAGGGCGGGTTCAGCACCACATTATTTAGCGCGCTGCGCATCAGCGGGGTTTTGCGATCCGGACGCCCCACAATCACACGCGATGAAAGGATGGTGGCACCGTTGTTGTAATAGGTCAGCGAATAGTTGGGAATATTCACCATGATGCCGTTATGCATATCATCCGGCAGCAGGCGCAGACGCTGAATATTGAGTGCCAGCAAAGAGGCGCGCATTTGTGGCGAGACATTCAGCCATTCGCGGGTACGTGGACCGATTGCGCCATCATCCGCTAAACCTTGCCAGTGCTGGAAGCGCTTCACGCCCTCCACCAGCGCAGCATCGTAAACATTATCGCCTGCTGGGGTCGGATTTGCCGCCACATTACCGGCGGTCTGCGGGCTCTGCGACGGGAGATCACTGACGTTGGCCGCTGATGGGCTCACCGCCACAGGTTGATTGCTCTGACTTACCGGCACCGATGCCGTGGGCACCGCATCGTCGGCTGGCGTAGGCGTGCTGCTGTGCGTGGCTGTTAACATGCCGGTACGTTGGAGAATCTCACGCAGTTCCGGAATATCATTGCTGATTTGGCCTGGCCTCAAAGTGCCGCTGTCGCGCAACTGCGGCCATGGACGGTTATCAGTGAGCAGGGCCTTTAGCGCACTGTGCATCGGCGCGTATTGCGGATGCTGTGGCGCTAAAGACACAACAAAAGTACGGCTACCGCCGCCGTTCACCGCATTCTGCCATTGGTTAATCGCGGCGATGCCGGGCATAGCGAGTTTGTAAGGCACATTACTGTATAGCCAGGTTTCACCCTGCGTTGGCACATTCGCCACAAACTGCAGATAACCCAGCATGGCATCACTCAGAACGATATCGCGCGCCAGCCCCGTAATGTTTGGATTGGTGAGCCGTTCAACCCAGCGTGTGAACTGCGGCTGGACGCCTGAAAGCGCCACTTCCGCCAGCTGTTGCTGAAACGCCTGCACCGCGTCTCGGTCTTGCCACAGCGGCGCCATATTGCGTGACGCATAAATGCCCGCCAGACCGGGAAGATAAAACGGTTGTTCACTCGGGCTGAACGCCTGCTGAATCTGATGCTGGCTCGATGCCACGCTCATGGCACTATGAGAAGTCCCCGGCAGTGCGGCAATGATCGCTGCGTGGCTGGTGGCCAGTGGCGATAAGACCAGTGAAACACTGAGTGCTAATGCAGCACGTTTAATTCTGCTTCTTTTGTTCAGCAACATCCCTGCCCCCTTCTCACCTAAGACACAGCGCCCTGTTATCGCTATGTACAGCCTTACTCTTATTGTTGAGTATACAAATAAAAAACGGCATCTGCCTCAGTGTGCAAATGCCGTTTACAGATTAAACGGTGCGCTGTTTTTTAACCAGATTCAGCGCTAGGTATTTTCTGTTTCCAAATCGATATCGCTGTTCTCACGCTTCACCGGTGCCGGGTCCGCTGAGAAGCCACGCAGACCGACAACGTGAACGTGTTCCGTGTTATTGAACACCTTACGTACCAGCTTGTAAGTGGTGCCTTTTTCCGGGCTGATGTTCTCTGGCGCAGCAATCACCAGCTGCATCTCCAGACGTTCACAGAGTTCGAACAGCGTGGCAATCGAGCGGGCATCAAGACGCGCGGCTTCATCAAGGAACAGCAGACGGCACGGCGAAATATCCTTACCGCGCAGGCGACGGGACTCCTCTTCCCAGCTTTGCACTACCATCACCAGAATCGACATACCGGTACCGATCGCTTCACCGGTCGACAGCGCACCACTCTCGGCTCGCTGCCAGCCATCCGAGCCACGGTTAACCTCCACTTCCATCTCCAGATAGTTGCGGTAGTCGAGCAGCTCTTCACCGATGGTTTGCGGCGTGCGCTGACCCATATCGATTTGCGGGTTGAGGCGCTGATACAATTTTGCCAGCGCTTCAGAGAAGGTCAGACGATTGCTGGTAAACAGATCCTGATGCGCCTCGTGCTGCTCTGACAGCGTATCCAGCAGCGTTGAGTGCGCTTCACGGACGTTGACGTTGAGACGCACACTGCGCACCTGGCCAAAGCTCACCGCCTGCAGGCCTTGGTTCAGTTGACGGATACGGTTCTGCTCGCGCTGAATGGTCTTGCGAATGATGTTGGCCGCACTGCGTGAACTGATAGCCAGTGTTTGCTCGCGCGCGGTCAGCTCTTCCGTCAGTCGATTCAGCTCGATTTCCATCTGTTCGATGGCTTCAACCGGATCGTCGGTGCGAATGATATCCTGGCGGATACGCTCGCGCAGATGCTGGTACACCGCGATAAAGAATTGAACCTTGCGCTCCGGACGTTTGGGATCTTCAGACATACGCAGTACATCACGTAAATGCTCGTTATCCGCCACCGCCAGACGCAGCGCACCCAAGGCCTTATCGGACATTGAACGCAGCTCGTCACCGCTCAGATAAGCGAGTTCACGACGATGTAGACGACGCTCAACACCATTCTCTTTCACCAATCGCAGTACCGTGCACCAACCCGCTTTCGCACTAACCACCTGCTCGCGAATCACATGGTAATCGCGCTCCAGCTTACGCAGTTTCTTCTGCAGGCTGTCCATTTCGGCTTCGCAGAAGGTCAGCTGTTTTTCCAGCTGATTGCGACGCGCACGGTTATGGCTCAGCGCCGTGTACAGCTCATCACGGCGAATACGTGCACGCTCTTCGGCGCTGGCATCGGCATGAACCCCAATGTCCTGCATCTCTTGCTGCATCTCTTTTAGCATGTCGCGCTTGGCATCGTAGGAACTTTTCAGTGACGCCAATACTTGCGAATACTGCGTGAGCTGGGCCTGATGGCCACGCAGGCGTTCACGCGCGCTGCTGCGCTCGGCTTCCGCTTGTTCAAGACGACGGCGCAGTTTCTCGTTGAGATCGGTGTTGCCATTCAGCATGCCCGCTGAATCTTCATAGCTGAAGTGCGCGCGGCGCTGCACCACTTCCGTCAGGGCAAAGGCCTGCTGACGAGCATCGCGCTGCTGCTGTTGTGCCTGCTGGTAGTCACGTTCCAGTTGGTCATGCTGCTGAGGGTCGCTTTGCAACACGGAGACCAGGGGCTCCAGCTTGCTGAGTTTAGTGCTGTGCTGATGTAAGAAACGCGCCGCTTCCTGCGCTTCTTCCACGCGCTCGCGGATCTCTTCGCAGCGATCGCCCAGCGAATCGTCCAACAGCAGGTTTACGCGCGGTAACAGGCGGTTCAACTGGCTGACACCTTCTTTGGCCTGCTCGAACTGCACACGCTGTTGCTGATTGTCATTCTCATGCTGCGCCAAAGCGCGCTCCAGCTCGCCACGACGGCTATTGAGCTGACGGATTTGCGCTTCCGGATCCTCATCAAAGGCCACCGCCAGATGACTGCCGATAAAACGGCTAAAGGATTGATGCAAACGCTGGGTTTTCTGCACATCGAACGAGAGCGTGGCAAAGCGCTCCGCCAGTTGCTCGCGTTCATTGTTCAGCAGCTCCAGCTGATTTTCACGCGCAGCGCGACCAAACAGCGGCACTTTCGGGAAGCGAGAGTAACGCCACTGGCGCTCTGCCACCTTCACCACGACCGCTTTTTCCAGTTCATCGACGCTGAATACGCTGTCATCAAAGGACTGCGGATCCCCTTCGATTAAATAGAGATCTTCCGGACAATCGTCGAGGCCATCCAGCAACTCACGCACTAGCGACAGATCCGGCACCACGATGGCGTGGCGAGAAGGACCATACAGCGCCGAGAAATAGGGCGCGTCGTCGAGCGTGACGTCATCATAGATTTCCGACAGCAGCACACCGCCAAAACGCTCCGCAAGCTGGGTCAGGCGGGCATCTTCGGCACCGCCAGGCTGGCTGAGGCGCTCGATTTGCTGCTCCACCTCACGCTTGCGTGCCGCCACGTCGTCGCGCTCGACGGTGGTTTCACGTTCACGCTCCAGCAATTGCTGCATAAATTCGGTGATTTGCTGGCTATTGGTCAGCGCTTGTCCGGTCTGCTCACTGAGCTGAGTCAGGATTTCCTGCGCGGCCAACCAGTGCGGCGCACGTGCGGTGAGCGCAGTAATACGTTCACGCAGCTGTTCCAGCTCCTGACGCATCAGCATGCGGCGTTCACCGGCATCTGCGACGCTTTCATTCAACTGCTCAATCTGTGCTTCTAATTCACGTTGCAGCCCTTCCAGCGCATCCGCGTCGTACTGCTGCCCCTGGCGTTTGCAGAAGTCAGCCAGCAAACGCTCGGCGTCATGCTGTTCACGCAGACGCGTTTCCAGTTCGTTGAGACGTAAACGCAGTGAAGAGAGTTGATCCGCGTGATGGCGCTGATTGGCCGCATCGCGCAGTAACTCGCGCCCGACTTGCCATGCATCCTGACGGCTAACCTCACCGGCAATGCTGGTGACCAGCGCCAGTGCCTGCTCAAACTGGCTGTGGGCCGCTTCGGCGACGCTGAGTTTCTGTTCCAGACGCAGCAGTTGCTCAGTGGCTTCTTCCTCACGCGCCTGGAACGTTTCCTGCCATTCAGCCGCGTTATCAATGGTCAGATCCGGCAACTGACACTGCGTACGCGCTTTTTCCAGTGCCTGTAAGGCTTGCTGATACTGAATCGCGCGGGTTTGCTGCACATCAAGCGCCTGCTGGAAGTCGGCTAACTGGCTTTTCAGTTCATCCACTTCGATTTCTGCTGCTTCGGCACGCGCTTCGTTCTCTTCCTGCACTTCACGCGCTTCTGCTACCACCTCATTCTGCTCTTCGAGGCGGTAAGTCAGCTCTTCGATATCGGCATCATAACGCTCAATCTTCTCCTGCTGGCGCATGGCGGTCTGCACCAGATTCAGGTGATCGCTGGCACCCTGATAATCGGTTTCCAGATCGTTTTCTGCACCGTTGTGCTCAGACAACTCACGTGCCATCTCGATATGGCGATACTGCTCCGATGCCAGTTGATTGCGGCTGGTAAACAGCTCATTACGCAGTTGCAGCGCACCGTCGAGATGAATGCGTCGCTCATTGGCATGACGCATATAATCCGCAGAAACGTAGCTGGTCGATTCAGAAATCAGATGCTTAAACAGGTCGCGATCGGATTGCGTGACGCGAATCGCTTCCAGCGTCATGCGGTTCTCACGCAGCGCCGCTTCCATATCCTGGAAAGCTTTGCGCACGCCGCCATTTTCTGGCAGCAGGTAATCGCGCAGCGATCGGGTGATCGCGCTGGAGATACCGCCGTATAGCGATGCCTCAATCAAACGATAGAATTTGCTACGGTCACCAGCGGTGCGCAGACGACGCGGCACCACGCCCAGCTCAAACAGCACCGCGTGGTAATCGGTAACGGAATTGTACTGGCGGAACTGTACACCTTCCTGTGCTTCGACTCGTTCTTTCACTTCCGCCAGCGGTAACACGCGCGCCTGACGGCTGTTGAGAATTTCGGTCAGCATATCTGTCGGCTGAGAATCCGTCGGCAAGCCGTGAATACTGAAAGGCTTGATATCGACTTTCTTATCGCGACCGGCCACTTGCTGCAGGCGTACGCCAACCACCACACGCTGATGGCGTGAGTTGACGACATCCAGCACCGAATAACAGACGCCCGCACGCAGTTTACCGTGCAGACCTTTGTCACGTGAGCCAGAGGTGGCACCCGCTTCGGTGGTGTTACGGAAATGCAGCAGCGTTAAATCGGGGATCAGCGCCGTGACAAAAGCGGCCATGGTGGTGGATTTACCGGCACCGTTACCGCCGGAAAGCGTGGTCACCAACGCATCGAGATCAAAAGTACGGGCAAAGAAACCGTTCCAGTTGACCAGCGTTAGCGAACGAAATTTACCGCGTTCAATCATTCCTGTTCATCCTCCGCGTGATCATTCGCATCGCTTTCAGCGTCCTGTTCATTTTCTGCGTCATCACTCTCATTGGCTGCGGGTTTTGTCTCCAGCGTCATGGCTTCACCGTCACGGATCAGGCGCAGTTGCGCTTCGCGCGCATCATCACCGCTGCGCACATCCGCACCAAAGCGGAATACGGACTCCATAATGCGAAATTTACTGCTGTCGTTGCCCATAAACCACACCATGCCCAAACGGCGCAGGCGGCTCAATGAAGCACGCATTTTTTCCTGCAGTTTAGCGCGGTCAAGGTCAGAACCGGTCGAACGCTGATTCACCAGCTTCAGCAATTTGCTCTCATCAGCCAGCGACAGCAGCTCGTCATACAGCTCCTGCTGGGTGAAAATTCCTTCATTAGCCAGACGTTCCGGGCTGAGGTAGAGGTAGCACAGGATTTTGCCCACCATCATGTCCAGTTCTGAAAGTACCGAGCGAGGAATCAGCGTGGTTGAGCGCGGACGCAAATAAAAGAAACCTTCGGGTGCGCGCATCAGTTCAACGTTGTAGCGCGCATAAAACTCTTCCAGGTACTCCTGGTAATCCATCAAAAAAGCGTGATTATCCAGCTCTTCGATGCCGATGTGGCGTCCCGCACGCAACTGACTGTCAAGCGCAGGGAAAATCGGGTTTGCCAGTGCCAACGCCAGCTTAACTGGCATCACTTGTTCAATATTTGTCGATGACATGTGCCTGCACCTTGGCTCCGTAATCATTAATGGTCTGCCACTGCGCGGGCAGACCGGCTAAATCAGCTTCCGCCACACCCAGTCGCACCGCTTGATCGATAACAATGCGCGCCAAATCAAAGTGGCGCGCACGCGGATACTGTGACAGGTAGTCACGCATCACGGTGGCGAGGTTGAGCGGCTTTTGCTCTTGCTTATAAATCTGTAAGGCTTCTTCGATCATCGCGGCCAGTTGCTCGCGAATCTCGTTAAACTCTTCGTATTCCATCTCTGGCGGCAGTTCACCCATCACCTCGTCATTACGCAGCGTCATCTCTTCATCACGCATATCGTAGAGGCGGTCGGCATTGGCGTAGGTCAGCGCCCAGGGTTGATCGAAGTAGTTCTGCACCGACAGGCGTAAACGCTGCGCGAACACGCGGTTCTTATCCATATCGATGGCGGTACGAATAAACTTATGCACGTGGCGGTCGTAGCCGATCCACAAATCGATGGCCTGCTGGCCCCAACTGATGATGCGGTCTAGCTTGCTTTGCAGGTCATACACCAGCTTATCGACAAAACCGAGATCCGGGCTGCTCAGCGTGGCGTCCTGAATGCGTAACAGATTAGCCTGCAACTTATCGCCCGCTGCTTCCAGCGTATCCTGCAATTCACGCAGCGTGCCGGAGGTTTCTGACAGCAACAGCTCACAGCTGGAAATCGCCGCGCGCCAGTCTTGATTGAGTAGATCGGCGATGTCCGTTTTCACCGCTTGCTGCTGCTCATCCATCAAACGTTGTGTCATATCGATGCTGTCGAAGATCTCCGCCACGGAGTATTTCAGCGGCGCGAAGACGTTACGATGCCAGTGGAATTCGTCGCCATCCTCTTCAGCGGCATCGGCGGCGCGCTTCAGTTCCTGGGCTACGATCGACAACTGCATCGACAGACGCAGCGTAGAAAACTCACGCTGACGGATGTAGTAGTCGGTAATGCCGATGGCGAGCGGCGTCAGGCGATAGATGGCATGCCCTTCCGTCAGTTCGCTGGTAAAGCGGTTCAGCAAGCGTTGACGCACCATGTCGTTGATGGCGTTATTGGCACGCACCTGCACGGTTTCGTTGGTTTGTTCGAACGCTTTACTAACGTGACGAAACGCGTCGATCAGTTCACCTTCACTCATTTCACCGTCCATGCGCTCACCGTTTAAGGTGGCGATAGCCAGCAAAAAGGCCAGACGTTCTACCGGCAACGCAAGTGAAAAGTCATTCTTGCGCGCCCATGCCACCAATTCGGGGACCGTCTGGGAAAATTCGCTCATAGTTGATCCTTCTACCTGGGTTTGCGCGCGGTCACGTGGATATAGCGCCCTAAGCTTAAAAAGGGCTCCTGACGACAGTAGCGCCGTTCCATTTCAATAATGTCTTCTATGCTCTTCACAACGCCCGGCGGTGGGGGTTTCATGTAATCACAAAACACGCGAATCCCGGCTCGTTGCTCAATCTCAAAACCTGACTCGACCAACCAACGGTTGACGTCCTCAGGATCGCGTGGGAAATCCGGCGATAGCGTCCGCTTTTTACGTTTGGTCATATTGGCACGCAGGTAGCCGAAATTACCGAGTTGCAGCGTGCGGAACGTCAGGCTGTGGGCGTTGTAAAACATCAACGACAGCACTCCACCGGGCTTCAGCGTTTGCCACAGCGCACGCAGCACCGCTTCTGGTTCAGCTACCCACTCCAACACAGCGTGAAACAATACCAGATCAACCGGCTTATCCAAATGTTCGCCAACCTGCTGGGCGCTAATTTGTTTGAATTGCATGTTGTGGCTCACACCCTCGGTGTGGGCATGGGCTTCCGCCAGTTTCAGCATCTCAGCAGAGAGATCGCACAGCAGTACCTGATGGCCACGCGCCGCCAGACCACTTGAGATTTGTCCTACGCCGCCGCCGGCATCCAGCACGGCAAGCGGGCCATCTGGCAAAGTGGGTAACAAGGCATCAAGCTCGTCCCACAGGATCGCCTGACGCACCTGCCCTTTGCGCGTGCCATAAATGTTCTGCGAGAATTTGTCCGCCAGATCGTCAAAGTTACGATCCTGCATGATGATGGCTCCGATCTGCTGCATTCAACTTGTGCTATTTTGTCACAGGCTCGACAAGAATGAACCTTTCACGCCACCGTAACTGTCTGGCTGCTGTTTTTTCGGACAAAAGGAGCGATTTTCAATGTTTTTTGCATTAAAAAAATGGATTGGCGCGATGTTATTGCCTTTGCCACTGCTGCTGTCACTGATGGCGGCGGGACTTTTGCTACTCTGGTTTAGCCGTTGGCAAAAAAGCGGCAAAATCCTTATCTCAGCCAGTTGGCTAATGCTCTTACTACTGAGCCTGCAACCCATCGCCGACCGCTTACTGCTGCCGCTGGAACGTCACTATGCGACCTGGAACGGCTCGGAACCGGTGGATTATATCGTGGTGCTCGGCGGTGGCTATACCTTCAATCCGAATTGGGCTCCCAGTTCTAATTTGATTAACAACAGCCTGCCGCGTGTCGCGGAAGGGGTTCGCCAGTGGCGGCGCTATCCGCAAGCCAAAATGATCTTCACCGGCGCTGCCGCAGGATTTAATCGTCGCAGCAACGCCAGCGTGGCGGCGGAAGTGGCGGAGAGTCTGGGCGTACCGCCTGAGGCGATCATCACGCTGGATCAACCCCACGACACCGGTGAAGAAGCGCAGGCAGTGAGGCAAACCATTGGACAACACCCTTTTCTGCTGGTCTCTTCTGCTAACCATCTGCCTCGTGCAATGCACTTTTTCCAGAGCGCAGGCATGAATCCCATTGCCGCCCCCGCTAACCAACTCGCGATCACTTCACCTATTAGCGCGTGGGATCGTATTCTGCCTTCACCGCTGTGGTTGAGTCACAGTGAGCGCGCCATTTATGAAACCTTAGGGCAAATCTGGCAGCGGCTGCGCGGTGATGACCTTAACTCAGCCGAGCCAGGGCAGTAGCTGTTCACGGGCATTGTTGAAGCGCGGACGGTCAAACTGTCCGCTGCTCACCAGGGTATCCACACAATCCCACAGCTGGTAGAGCCAGCGCCGCCAGACAAAGCCTTCTGCCACCGGCGCACGCTGCAGATAGTGTCGCAGTAATGAGGCTTCGGCACCGCTGTCAGCCAGCCGCATCAGCTCATATTCTCGGGGTGCCCATAGAATATTGCCGGGTTGCATCATCGCCACCAGTTGGTCGCTGTGCGCATCCTTCAGCATACTGGCCAGCCGCAGATTGCCGTGCATCAGCACGCAGGGGTCATCGAAATCGTCAAACAATTGAGTTAACTGCTGGCGACTGCGGAATAAAATCTGTCGATCTTCTAACGTAAATGAGGGCGGTGAGAGGTAGCCGAGCGTCGACCACAACACTTCAACACGCTGGCGATACCACGCAGGCCAGCTGTTCTCCTGCACACTATCGACACGGCCCACTAAACCGTGGCTGTCGATTCGATGCCAGCCCAGCACACCTTCAACGATCTGTTCGCACAGTTGCTCCCAACGGAGTGAGGTACGGGCCGGCGCCTCCGCCGATACGCCATTGAAACGTGCCATCAGCAGCATTTCATGCACCGGTTGCTGCTGACTCAGCACTAAACCAAAGACCGCAGGCACTGGCACCAGGCCATCATGGCCCAGCATTGTAAGTTTTTTGGCTTCTAGCGCGGCGCGTCCCTGATGACGGAAATACTTCGCTACCAGCGGCATAGGCTTACCGTCGTTGTCATAGAGTGCATACAGACGCGATTGCGCCTGTTCGCTGATGGTTTCGAGGCGGCTGATACCTTCACCCAGTACCAGCGCCAGTTCTGAACGGAGCTGTTCCATGCGTCATCCTCCGCGGTCAAATGAATTAACTATCCTGGAGGCCATGGTGGCGTAATACTTAGCGCCAGATCAAACTTTGTGGCCAGCACGCGTGGCTGGCCGATCGGAGATTAACCTTGCATGGCCGCACGTACGCGCGCCAGGTCTTCCGGAGTATCCACGCCAACGCTTGGCACGGTTTGCGCCACCGCAACATGAATCTTCTCGCCGTACCACAATACGCGCAGCTGCTCGAGCAACTCAATGTGCTCCAGCGGACACGGCTCCCAGGCGATATAGCGACGGACAAATCCGGCACGATAGGCATAGATCCCGATGTGTCGTAGTAATGTGTCACCAATTTGCTCACGCGATTTCGCGTAACGCTCACGATCCCAGGGAATGGTGGCGCGTGAAAAATAGAGCGCGTAGCCTTTGGCATCCATCACCACTTTAACGGCATTGGGATTGAATGCTTCCTCAGCATCGGTGATCGGCACCGCCAGAGTCGCCATCCCTGCATCGGCTTGTGCCAGATTATTCGCGACCTGGCGGACGATTTCAGCCGGGATCATCGGCTCATCACCCTGCACGTTGACGATGATGGTGTCATCGGCAAACTGGTATTTTTCGATCACTTCTGCCAGACGTTCGGTGCCAGATTGGTGATCGGCGCGCGTCATACAGACTTCACCACCCGCTGCTGTCACTGCTGCAGCCACTTCTGGGTGGTCAGTGGCGACAATCACCCGATCCGCTCCCGATTCGCGCGCTCGCTCCATCACATGCACCACCATCGGTTTGCCGTGAATATCCACCAGCGGTTTGCCTGGCAGGCGCGTTGATGCATAACGCGCAGGGATGATCGCGACGAAACTCATGGATGGATCTCTTCAACTGACAGGGTACGAGCTTCCACTTCCAGCAGCACGGGAATACCGTCACGCACCGGGAAGGCCAGTCCGTCAGGTTTGCAGATCAGCTCCTGCTGCTCTTTGTTGAAATACAGTTTTCCGTTACAAACCGGACAAGCAACAATCTCAAGTAAACGGTGATCCATCATTTTCTCCTTTAGCACCGATTCGTCAGGCACTAAGCATACCATAGCGCACCCGGCCACAGTGCGCTGGGCGCGGCAATATTCGTGTGTTGTCAGCGGTTGATATCCCACTGATGGGACCAGGCAGCCAGCAACGCGGGCGGCGCATTTTCCAGTATCACCTGGCTCGCACCCTGCCATTGTGCAAAACGATTAATCGCTTTTTGCACATCCTCAAGAAACGCGTTGCTCACCCGCGTGCCGGGTTCGAGCCAGAAGGCACGAATCACCAGTTGCTGGGACTGGCGCTCCATTTTGGCATCAATACGCGCTTTTAAAGCGCCACGATGCAAGACTGGCAAAACAAAATAGCCATACTTGCGCTTCTCGGCCGGGGTGTAGCACTCGATGCGATAATCGAAATTAAACAGTTCCAGTGCACGGCGTCGGTCCCACACCACGGGATCAAAGGGAGAGAGCAGCGCAGTGTGCGTGGCTGTCGGCATTTTTTCCAACAGCGGCAACAGACCTTTGTGCAACCACATTTCACCCAGTTGCTCCACTTCGACACGCACAATGTCACCCCGTGCCTCTGCCTTTTCCAGCCAGGTTTTGATGGGGGCGCGTTTCAGCCGGTAATAGTCCGCCAGCCAGTTCGCGCGGAAAATACCCAGGCTGCGTGAGCTATGATTCAACATCGCCAGCACCGCTTCAGCTTCGCTAAGCGCATGTTGTGCATCATTCCATTCTGGCATCACGCGGCTGCGCAGATCGTAAACACGTTGGAAGTTGCGCCGCTCCACCACCATCAATTCACCGGCACTGAAGAGATTCTCCAGATGACGCTTGTGGGGCTTCCATGCCCACCAGCCGGGTTTCGTCTGCTTATCGTTGGCGAAATCCGCGGCGCGAACCGGGCCGTTTTCACTGATATGAGCCAGTAAGTCGGTAATCTCCTGCTGATGCGCTTCCACCCACTGCTCACTGTATTTCCAGCCAAGCCGTTGTGGCTCCAGCATACGATGGCGCAGCAGCGGGTAATCCTCAAATGGGATAAAACAGGCTTCGTGTGCCCAGTACTCAAACAGTTCCCCGCCAGCTAACGTCTCTTCCAGCCAGTTTGTTGGGTAAGCGCCAAGACGGCTAAATAACACCAGATAAGGGCTACGCGCCACCACGTTGATGGTGTCAATTTGCAGCAAAGACATTTGGCGCACGCTGGCGTGAATATCCGCAAAACGCGCGCGGCGGCCCAGCGGACGTAACAGTCCCTGGGCAGCCAGATGAAGATGACGAGCGGTTTGCAGCGAGAGGGAATTAACGGTAGTCATACTCGGTTCCCTGTGACGGTTATACGCGCGAGCGGGTTTCGCGCACAGTAGTGCAGAGTTGTGTTAAATCATCGAGTAGCGCATCAAGTGTTGCGCCCGACAGATGCGCATCAACCGGCAGATACCACCAATGCTTTTGAGCAAAGCCACGGCACTTCACGGCATCTTTTTCCGTCATCAGCAAACATTGCCCGGCCTGCGTTAAGCGGGCCAGTTCATCTTCGCTGTATGCATGATGGTCAGCAAAAGCGACCTCAGCAACCGGACTGACGCCCTGCTGTTTCAGGGTATTAAAGAAGCGAGGGGGATGCCCGATACCGGCCATCGCCACGATCGCCGGTAACTCATCCAGACTAGCAGTGTCACCAGTGAGCAGATTCACCGCTAAACCCGGCTGCAGCGTCATTGAGATTTCTCCCGCTTGCGCCTCACCGCCATTGACGATAACCGCATTCACATCCTGCAGGCGTGAAGCACGTTCACGCATGGGACCCGCAGGTAACCACCAGCCATTACCAAAACGTCGTGCACCATCCACAACCACAATTTCACGATCGCGCTGCAAGGCGTAATGCTGCAGCCCATCGTCAGTAATAATCACATCCAGTGTGTGATCGGCCAGCAGCGCTTCCACAGCCAGACGGCGTTCAGGGGCAACCGCCACTGGCGCCTTTGTACGCTGCGCAATCAGCACCGGCTCATCACCCGCTAATGCTGTAGGGGTATCCGCCGTGACCCGCAGTGGGTAACGATCTGCTTTCCCACCGTAACCGCGCGACACAACACCCGCACGCAGACCACGCTGCTGCAGCGCCTGTACCAACCAGATCACCACGGGTGTTTTGCCATTGCCGCCAGCCGTGAGGTTGCCGACTACAATCACCGGGCAAGGCGCACGCCAGCTTTTACGCCAGCCGCGCTGATAGCTAAGGCGAATCAGTACACTGATGGCCCCATACAGCAAGCTGAGTGGCCACAACAGTAGCCACAACGGCGAGCGCCCGCTCCAGATGCGTTCAATCATTGGCCAAACTGCAGTTTGTGAAGTTGCGCATAAGCACCCTTCTCAGCCAGCAAGACTTCATGGGTACCACGTTCAACAATCCGACCATCTTCCACCACCACAATTTCGTCGGCCTTTTCGATGGTCGACAAGCGGTGGGCAATCACCAGCGAAGTGCGGTTTTTCTGTAGTTCATCCAGCGCGGCCTGTATGGCGCGCTCAGATTCGGTATCCAGCGCGGAGGTGGCTTCGTCGAGAATCAGAATCGGGCAATCACGCAGCAAGGCGCGCGCGATGGCGATACGCTGACGCTGGCCGCCAGACAGCAGCACCCCGTTCTCACCAATGACGGTATCGAGGCCGTTATCCATTTTCTTGATGAAGTCCATGGCATGCGCCATGGTTGCCGCCTGCTCGATCTGCTCACGCGTGTATTCACCGTTGCGCGCATAGGCAATGTTGTTGGCAATGGTGTCGTTGAACAAGTGGACATTCTGGGAAACCAGCGCCACCTGATTACGCAGCGAACGCAGCGTATACTCACGCAGATCGTGACCATCCAGCAGAATTTCACCTGAATCGATGTCGTAAAAACGCGTCAGCAGGCTAGCCATGGTCGATTTGCCCGAACCCGAACGACCCACCAGCGCCACCGTTTTACCTTCTGGCAGCGACAGATTGATATCACGCAGTGCAGGCACTTCACGGCCTGGGTAGGTGAAGGTGACATTACGGAATTCAACATCACCTTTGGCACGGCCAATTTCACGCTTGCCGTTATCAATTTCCTGCTCGCTATCCAGAATCGAGAACAGCGTCTGGCAAGCCGCCATACCACGCTGGAACTGGGCATTAACGTTGGTGAGTGATTTCAATGGACGCATCAGCGCAATCATTGATGAGAACACCACGGTAATGGTACCCGCAGTCAGGGTTTCCATCACGCTTGGGAAGCTGGCGGCATACAGCACAAATGCCAAGGCCAGAGAAGCAATCAGCTGAATCACCGGATCGGAGATGGAAGAAGCCGATACCAGCTTCATACCCTGCTGACGCATTTTATTGCTGACCTGCGAGAAGCGCTCTGCCTCGACATCCTGACCACCAAAGATCAGTACTTCTTTATGCCCTTTCAGCATCTGTTCAGCGCTGGTGGTAACCTGGCCCATGGTGTTCTGCATATTCTTACTGATGTTGCGGAAGCGTTTGGACACGGTGCGAATGGCAAAGGAGACAATCGGTGCCAACACAATCAGGATCAATGACAGCTGCCAGCTGTAATAGAACATCATGATAAACAGGCCAATGATCGAGGCCCCTTCGCGTACCACCGTCACCAAAGCACTGGAAGAAGATGACGCAACCTGTTCCGAATCATAGGTAATGCGCGATAACAGCGTACCGGTGGATTGCTGGTCAAAGAATGCCACGGGCATGCCCATCATGTGACCAAACAAACGACGGCGCATGTTCATCACCACGTTGCCGGATACCCAGGAAATACAATAGCTGGAGATATAACTGGTGACGCCACGGACCAGCATCAGACCAATCACCGCAAGCGGCATCCACAGCATCACGGACTTATCGGCTTTCCCGAAGCCATCATCCAGTAAAGGTTTCAACAGCGACAACATTAAGGTATCGCCAGCCGCATTGAGAATCAGCGCCACCGCAGACACGAACAGTCCAGCTTTGTGCGGTGCAATCATCGGCCAGAGTCGGCGGAATGTCTGCCACGTTGAGAGATCTTTGTCTTGATGCATTATTTATTCACGCTGTTTGAAATAGCCGCTCATTCTACCTGGATTCACGTTTGACGCCAAACCACTGATGATACCAGCGGGGCATTATTTGCTCTCTTAACCCCTTAATCTGCCAGTCTCCTTGCCGAATACCGATGTGGATCTGTCCCGATTGCGCGGTGTCATGCCAGATGTAGCCCTGTTCGCGATAGCGAGAGACCACAGATTGTGCCGGCATGCGCCACGCGTTATAGCGAGCGACAGAGGCGATTGCCGCTTTTCCTGCAACACTACGTAACAGTAATGGTCCAGAAGAAGTCCGGCTGCCGTGATGAGGAACCTGTATCAAGGTGCTGGCCAGCCGTTCTTTCTCCAGTGCCACTAATTTTTTTTCTGCTTCCAGCTCAATATCCCCCGTGAGCAGCAGGCTGACTTTCCCGTCATCAACCCGCACCACACAGGAATCATTATTTTGCCCCTGCGTATTACCTGCCGGAGGCCAGAGTGCGGTGAAGGTCAGTTTCCCCCACAGCCACTGTTCCCCGCGCTGACAAGGCAAATGCCCCACTTCAGGCAACGCACTACGGATAACAAGGTCTGGATTGGCGTCTTGCAATGAGGGCAAACCGCCTCGATGGTCCAGGTGTTTATGGCTAATGATCACCGCTTTTAACTTGCGCCCCTGATAGTGTAGCCAGGGCAGAATCACCCGGGCGCCAGCATCATCTTGTTGCCAGCGTGGTCCCGCGTCATACATCACAACGTCTTTGCCCTGGGTGATGGCGATGGCGAGGCCATGTCCGACATCTATCATGTCCACCTGCCAGTCATCTTGCTCCGTCTGGCTGCGCCAAATGACGATAGCTAACGCCAAACCACAGCATGGCGTCAGCGCACGATACAGTAAGCCGCTGCGCCACAATATCAACCCTACCCACAGCACCGCGACGGCGGGTATGGCTTCATTCAGCGGCCACCATCCTGCCGGGAGTAGTGCCAATCCTTTCATCACCAGACTGACAGACCCGTCGGCCAGCCACCATAAAACGGCAGAAACAGGCGGCACCGGTAGCATCAGCGCCAGTAAAATCAATGGCACGGTAATTAATGACACCACGGGCACAGCAATAAGGTTGGCGACCAAAGCACTGAGGCTGATGCCCTGAAACAGATAGATTTGCAGCGGTGCCATTAAGATCATCATGCCCAGTTGCAAGTGCAACAGGCGCAGCGGCAACCATCGCCAGCCTTTGCTGAATCTCGCAGGTAGCGGATACCACTGAAACCAGGCTATCAACATCGCCACAGCGAGTGAAGAGAGCCAGAAACTCTCTGACAAGATGGTGAGTGGATCCAGCCAGAGCAGGCTGCCGATGCACAGCGTCCACACCTGCCAGCCACTGAGTTGCCAGCCTGCTAGCCGAATCAGTATCCAGATCGTCAAGGCTACCATCGCGCGCTGCGCAGGCGCGTGACTGCCGGAGATCCAGCAGTAAACAGCCGCCGTCATCAGGCTGCCCACCAGGGGCAATACATATCCAATAAGTCGAGCAGGAAGGAAAAATTGCAGTGCCCGAGCGATTGCCCAGCCCACGCTGGCGGCTAGTGCGATATGCATCCCCGATATTGCCATCAGATGTGCGGTTCCCGTTTCCCGCAATAACTGACGTTGTGCAGGCGTCATATTATCGCGATCGCCAAAGGCTAACGCTTGTAAGATCGCCGGTTGCTGCAGCGTTTCTATTCTCGGTAAGTGATAGTTGACCAACTGTGCTCGCCAACTGCAGTTCAGTGATTGCGCCTGCTGTTCGATAATGCGCCCCTGCAGTGGCGTATGATTGGCGAGTGCAAAGCGTTGGGCATCAAACCCGCCTTCATTTAATCGACCATGTACCGCACGCAGACGCAGTTTCATTTGCCAGCGTTGGCCGACACAAAATGGTGATGTGTTGGATGCAGTACTGAGGGTGACAAACAGCGGGGGAAACTGATATTTCTCGCCAACGCGGATAATCTGCGCACTGAGTTGCTGTTTTGTTTCACGCACTTCCATAATACGCAGCGTCACTTCGACGGGAGTTGCCGTCAAATCCTCTATCGAATTGATGATCTGCCGGGCTTCCCACAGCGCCCATGACAATAGCAGTAAGCCCATTCCTGTTACACGCAGCGCAGGTGGCGGCATCAATCCAGCAACGACGCCTGCCGCAGCCAGGGCGGCGATCGCTGCGCTTGTCGGAATTTGCGGCAAAAAAACCAACGCTAAGGTGGCCAGAATCATGGCCCGGGCCAGCAGTATCCCTGTCATCCGCATGCACTATCTCCCTTAAAGAGCGAGAAGTTTGCGCGCGTCTGGCGTGGATAGCCTGCTGTTTGTTTACCGTTTGCGGGAAGGGTTCAACGGAATCGATAGGGTTTGCAGCAGGCCAACTGGATGTTGGAATCAAGTGCACAGTGTTCGGCTATAGGCAAAAAAAAACGACACCCTGAGGTGTCGTTTTTGTCGTTCGGTCACAGCTTAGCCGTAAATGTTTGCACGGTCACGCAATTCTTTGCCCGGCTTGAAGTGGGGAACGTATTTACCTTCCAGATCCACTTTGTCACCCGTTTTCGGGTTACGACCAGTGCGCGGTGCGCGGTAGTGCAAAGAAAAGCTGCCGAATCCCCGGATTTCAATGCGCTCGCCCTGTGCCAACGTTGTGGCCATGTGCTCGAGCATCTCTTTGACTGCATCCTCAACGACTTTCGCCGGAATATGAGAGTGCTGGCCAGCAAGTCTTTCAATCAGTTCTGACTTGGTCATGTAACCTCCGGTTAATCCTTAATGGGAAAGGTATGACAGCTTTTACCGAAACCGGACGATTTACATCGTCCGGTGCCTCGGGTCGATTACTCGCCTTTAGCCGCTTTGAACGCTTCAGCCATAGCGCTAGAGAAGTTGCTTTCTTCCTGTTTGGTGTTAACAGTGTTGATTGCTTCTTTCTCATCAGCCTGGTCTTTAGCACGAACAGACAGGCTTACAACGCGGTTCTTACGGTCAACGCCGGTGAATTTAGCTTCAACGTCGTCACCAACACTCAGAACCAGAGTTGCGTCTTCGATACGGTCCAGTGAAGCTTCTGAAGCGCGCAGGTAACCTTCAACGCCATCAGCCAATTCTACTGTAGCACCTTTAGCGTCTACTGCAGTCACTTTACCGTTAACGATAGCGCCTTTCTTGTTCAGGGTGATGTAGTTGTTGAATGGATCTTCAGCCAACTGCTTCACGCCCAGAGAGATGCGCTCGCGCTCTGCATCAACCTGCAGTACAACAGCAGCGATTTCGTCGCCTTTTTTGTACTCACGAACGGCTTCTTCGCCAGTCGCGTTCCAGGAGATGTCTGACAGGTGAACCAGACCGTCGATGCCACCGTCCAGGCCGATGAAGATACCGAAGTCAGTGATTGACTTGATTTTACCTTCAACGCGATCGCCTTTGTTGTGGGTCTCAGCGAACTGCTGCCATGGGTTGTTTTTGCACTGCTTCAGACCCAAGGAGATACGACGACGTTCTTCGTCGATGTCCAGAACCATAACTTCAACAACATCGCCCACGTTAACAACTTTAGATGGGTGAATGTTCTTGTTGGTCCAGTCCATTTCAGAAACGTGTACCAGACCTTCAACACCTTCTTCGATTTCTACGAAGCAGCCGTAATCAGTCAGGTTGGTTACACGACCGGTCAGGCGGGTGCCTTCTGGGTAACGCTTAGCGATAGCAACCCATGGATCTTCGCCCAGCTGTTTCAGGCCCAGAGATACACGAGTACGCTCGCGGTCGAACTTCAGCACTTTAACAGTGATTTCGTCGCCCACGTTGACGATTTCGCTCGGATGCTTAACGCGTTTCCAAGCCATATCGGTGATGTGCAGCAGGCCGTCAACGCCACCCAGATCCACGAATGCGCCGTAGTCAGTGAGGTTCTTAACGATACCTTTAACTTCCATGCCTTCCTGCAGGTTTTCCAGCAGCTGATCGCGTTCAGCGCTGTTTTCAGATTCGATAACTGCGCGGCGAGAAACAACCACGTTGTTACGTTTCTGATCAAGCTTGATTACTTTGAATTCAAGCTCTTTGCCTTCCAGGTGCAGAGTATCGCGAACCGGACGAACGTCAACCAGTGAACCTGGCAGGAACGCACGAATACCGTTCAGCTCAACTGTGAAGCCACCTTTAACTTTGCCGTTGATAACACCGGTAACAGTTTCAGCTTCTTCGTAAGCTTTTTCCAGCGTGATCCAAGCTTCGTGACGTTTAGCTTTCTCACGGGACAGCAGGGTTTCACCGAAGCCGTCTTCTACTGCGTCCAGCGCAACGTCAACTTCGTCGCCTACCTGGATTTCCAGTTCGCCGGCTGCGTTCTTGAACTGCTCTGCAGGGATTGCAGATTCAGATTTCAGACCCGCATCAACCAGGACTACGTCTTTGTCGATAGAGACAACAACGCCACGAACGATGGAACCCGGACGGGTTTCGATTTCTTTCAGTGATTCTTCAAATAGTTGAGCAAAAGATTCAGTCATATTGATAATCTTAGGATTCTTCAATTTAACGTCCACCTGACGTCATTGTCGGATGGGGTTGTTTCACATGCCCAGCACCGGGTCCTTGGTACAGGGTTACAGCAATTCGGTTGCCTTAACGATTACATGCCCAGCTTACTGCGGGCATAATCAAGTGCCTTTTCAATCACTTGCTCAATGGACATACTGGTTGAATCCAGCACCAGAGCATCAGCGGCAGGCACTAAAGGTGCGATAGCGCGATTACGATCGCGGTCGTCGCGTTCCTTTATCTCGGATAAAAGGCGATCAAAGTTAACATTAAAGCCCTTCTCCTGCAACTGTAGCATACGACGATGCGCACGCTCTTCCGAACTGGCATCCAGGAAGATTTTTACCGGTGCATCGGGGAAAACCACGGTGCCCATATCTCGACCATCCGCAATCAGGCCTGGTTCTTCACGGAATGCACGCTGGCGACGTAACAGTGCTTCACGCACACGTGGGAAAGCCGCCACGCGTGAAGCCGTGTTGCTGACTTCTTGCGTGCGAATTTCACCCGTCACGTCTTCACCTTCAAGAATGACCTGCATTTCACCTTCCACAGAAAGGAAACGCACATCAAGGTGAGCCGCCATCGGAACTAACGCTTCTTCTGATTCAATATCTACCTGATGGTGAAGTGCAGCCAAAGCCAATACGCGATAAATGGCACCAGAATCCAGCAAGTGCCACTGCAATGACTCCGCCATCGCTTTACACAAAGTCCCTTTACCTGCGCCACTTGGCCCATCAATGGTAATGATCGGGGCGATTGCCGTCATTGTTCTCTCCTGTTGCTGCGTGCTTATTATCAGCCTTCTTGGCTGTCTGGATTGCGCGGCATTATACGCTGCCCGCGTCAGGTTAGTACCCTTTCACGAACACAGCGCTAGAATTTTAGTCAGATTCGGAAGAATTTCCGCTCATCAAGACCAGAAGAGAGCGAAGAAACCCGGCACAAGCGTACCGGGTAGGAAGATTATGAGGCGCGGCTGATTTTCGCTAACTGCTGGAAGTAGTCCGGGAAGGTTTTCGCCGTGCAACCAGGATCAAGGATGGTGACTGGCGTGTCGGACAGCGCAACCAGCGCAAAGCACATGGCCATACGGTGATCGTTGTAGGTACCAATATCCGCATGTTGCAACTGTGCAGGAGGCGTGACACGGATGAAATCGTGGCCCTCTTCCACTTCAGCACCGACTTTGCGCAGTTCTGTCGCCATCGCGGCCAGACGATCGGTTTCTTTAACGCGCCAGTTATAGATGTTGCGCATTAAGGTTGTGCCTTCGGCAAACAACGCCGTGGTGGCAATGGTCATCGCCGCATCAGGAATATGGTTCATGTCCATATCGATGGCGGTCAGCGTGCCACGCGTACAGGCAATGTAATCATCACCCCACTCGATCACCGCACCCATTTTTTCCAGCACATCGGCAAAACGAATATCGCCTTGCACGCTATTGCGGCCGATACCCGTTACACGCACGGTTCCGCCTTTAATTGCTGCAGCAGCAAGGAAGTAAGAAGCCGAAGACGCATCACCTTCCACCAGATAATCACCCGGTGACTGATACTGTTGCTGGCCCTTAACCACAAAGCGTTGATAATTTTGGTTATCAACGTCCACACCAAAGCAACGCATCAGGTGCAGAGTGATATCGATATACGGCTTGGAAACCAAATCACCTTTGATGGTGATAACAGTATCTTTCTCAGCCAAAGGCGCGGTCATCAGCAAGGCGGTCAGGAACTGGCTGGAAACACTGCCATCCACGCTGACTTCACCACCCACGAAGCCGCCGTTCAGGCGTAACGGGGGATAATCCGTCTGCTCCAGATAATCAATGTTTGCGCCGCCCTGACGCAACGCATCAACCAGATGACCAATTGGGCGCTCTTTCATGCGCGGCTCACCAGTCAGTACGATCGACTGTTGGCCTAAGCACAGTGCCGCAGCCAGCGGACGCATTGCCGTACCCGCATTCCCCAGGAATAGCTCCAGTGGCTGGTCAGCGTGCAGTGGCCCTGCATTACCCACCACTTCACACACGGTGCGATCGGCAGAGAGCGTATAACTGACGCCCAGCGCTTTGAGCGCATTCAGCATGTGTTTGACGTCATCGCTATCCAGCAAGTTCGTCAGGCGAGTTGTGCCGTTTGCCAGCGCAGCCAACAGCAATGCGCGGTTAGAGACGCTTTTTGAACCCGGTAAGTTTACCGTGCCGTCAACGCGGGCAATCGGTTGTAGAGTCAGGGAGTCCTGCATGTGAAACCAAATCTCCAGAAAAGACGAGACCCCGTCCAATCACGGGGCCAGTTGCCAGCCAGGCTGGCATAAAGTAAGTAATTAACCGTGGCGACGTTCGAAGTCGATCATGAACTCAGTCAGGGCTTTAACCCCTTCCAGCGGCATCGCATTGTAGATCGATGCACGCATGCCGCCAACCACACGGTGGCCCTTCAAGGCATGCAAACCTGCCTGCAGTGACTCCTCGAGGAACACTTTGTCCAGAGCGGCGTCGGCCAACTGGAATGGCACGTTCATGCGTGAACGGTTACCGGAAGCAACATCGTTACGATAGAAGCTGCTGCTGTCGATCACGCCATAGAGAAGGTCAGCTTTCGCCTGATTAACCTTATCCATTTCAGCCACACCGCCCTTCTCTTTCAGCCATTTAAAGACCAAACCAGAAAGATACCAGGCGAAGGTTGGCGGGGTGTTAAACATGGATTCGTTTTCTGCCAGCACCTTGTAATCAAGAATAGAAGGCACATAACGTTGCGCTTTGCCCAGCAGGTCTTCACGCACCACCACCAGCGTTAAGCCTGCCGGTCCGATATTTTTCTGCGCGCCCGCGTAGATCACACCATAACGGCTGACATCAATAGGACGAGACATGATGGTTGAAGAGAGGTCGGCAACAACAACTTTGTCACCAAAATCTGGTTCTTCATCGATAGCAATACCGTCGATGGTTTCATTCGGGCAGAAATGCACATAAGCAGCGTCATCGTTCAACTGCCATTCACGCATCGGTAACAAAGCACGTTTACCTTCCAACGTGGTTTTGACATCAATGGTGTTTGGGGAACAATATTTTTCCGCTTCTTTGATGGCGCTGTGAGCCCAGTAGCCGCCATCAATGTAGTCGGCGGTTTTGGCTTCACCCAGCAAGTTGCCTGGGATAGCCGCGAACTGTGCACGCGCGCCACCATGACAGAACAAAACTTTGTAGTTGGATGGGATCTTCAGCAGATCGCGAAAATCCTGTTCTGCTGCTTCAGCAACCGCAATGAACTCTTTACTACGGTGACTGATCTCCATCACCGAGGTGCCTAATCCGTGCCAGTTTGTCAGTTCTTGTTCTGCACGACGGAGCACTTCTACCGGCAGCATCGCTGGGCCGGAGCTAAAATTATAAACCTGCGTCATTTCCCCTCACCACTGTCATATCGAACGGTTATGAATACCGTATCGGTTTTATCATTGCCTCCGAATGGCTGCAATCATTAATCCGGCGGAGATCACATTTCCAGAGCAGGCATAGCCGCAGCTTATGTCATAAATGCAATCAGCCACGGAATTTTGTGAGGTGGTTTCATGAAGTAAAATCAGAATGCAGCCAGGTGAATAAAAAGCCGCAACAATACCGCGATAAATTTGGAACACTGAATAGCGAAGCAAGCGCAAAACCCGTATCATTGCGCGCTTTACGCCCACCCCATCGACTTGAGAGAGCGCCAACATGACGCAAACGTTTATTCCAGGAAAAGACGCCGCACTGGAAGACTCCATTGCCCGCTTCCAGCAGAAGCTGCAAGATTTAGGCTTCAATATTGAAGAAGCCTCCTGGCTTAACCCGGTTCCACATGTTTGGTCTGTGCACATCCGCGATCGTGACTGCCCACTGTGCTTTACCAACGGTAAAGGTGCCAGTAAGAAAGCCGCGCTGGCATCTGCGTTAGGCGAATACTTTGAGCGTCTCTCAACCAACTATTTCTTCGCTGACTTCTGGCTGGGTGAATCCATCGCGAAAGGTGAATTTGTTCACTATCCCAACGAGAAGTGGTTCCCACTGACTGAAGATGACAGCCTCCCGGCTGGTATTCTGGATGCGCGCCTGCAGAAATTTTACGATCCAGAAGATAGCCTGAGCGCCTCAGACCTGATTGATTTGCAGTCGGGCAATGCTGACCGCGGTATCTGCGGCCTGCCGTTTACCCGTCAGTCCGATCAGCAAACGGTCTACATTCCGATGAACATCATCGGTAACCTGTATGTTTCTAACGGTATGTCCGCCGGCAACACCGCCAATGAAGCGCGTGTACAGGGACTTTCTGAAGTCTTTGAGCGCCATATTAAAAATCGTATTATCGCCGAGTCCATCAGCCTGCCAGAAATCCCGGCTGAAGTGATGCAGCGCTATCCCGGTGTGATTGAGGCGATTGACCGTCTGGAAGCAGAAGGCTTCCCTATCTTCTCTTACGATGCTTCCCTTGGTGGGAAATACCCGGTCATCTGCGTGGTACTGTTCAACCCGGCAAACGGCACGTGCTTCGCTTCCTTCGGTGCACACCCTGACTTTGGCGTGGCGCTGGAGCGTACCGTCACCGAACTGCTTCAGGGCCGTGGCCTGAAAGATCTGGATGTGTTCACCCCGCCGACCTTTGATGACGAAGAAGTGGCTGAACATGCTAACCTCGAAACACACTTCATCGATTCCAGCGGCCTGATCTCCTGGGATATGTTCAAAGACGATGCAGATTATCCGTTTGTTGACTGGAGCTTCTCTGGCAGCACGCACGAAGAGTTCGACACCTTGATGGCGATCTTCCGTGCTGAAGATCAAGAAGTTTATATTGCTGACTACGAGCATCTGGGTGTTTACGCTTGCCGCATTATCGTGCCAGGCATGTCCGATATCTATCCGGCAGAAGATCTGCTGTTGGCCAATAACAGCATGGGCGCGCCACTGCGTGAAACCTTGTTGGCGCTACCAGCCAGCGAATGGGAACCTGAAGCCTATCTGAACCTCATTGAGCAACTCGACGAAGAAGGCCATGACGACTTCACACGTGTACGTGAACTGCTGGGTCTGGCATCGGGCAAAGATAACGGCTGGTACACCCTGCGTATCGGTGAATTGAAAGCGATGCTGGCGCTGGCAGGTGGCGATTTAGATCAGGCACTGATCTGGACTGAATGGACCATGGAGTTTAACCAGTCGATCTTCAGTGAAGAGCGCGCCAACTACTACCGCTGCCTGCAGACGCTGTTACTGCTGGCGATGGAAGAAGAGCGTGATCCAGTGCAGTATCATCGTGCATTCGTGCGTATGTATGGACAAGCAGCAGTTGATGCCGCATCCGCTGCTATCAGTGGTGAAGCGCCATTCTATGGTCTGCAAGCGGTCGATCTCGACCTCAAAGCCTTCCCTGCTCACCAGGCTCTGTTAGCGGCTTACGAAAAATTGCAGGCAGCCAAGCGCCAATACTGGTCACAAAAATAACGCCAGTTTTGCAGTGAAGTAATAATTGGCACTGAATCATTTCAGTGCCTTTTTTATGACTAAAATACAGCTGTCACACTTAACGTTTATATTTAACAATCGGTCTTCAATCGCTGAACTTAATTAACTGTTTACTCGCTGCCAGACTACGGAATTAAAATATTGTTGTATATTTTAAAAAATATTTATTTCATTAAAATCATATAATTAAATACAAAAACTATCGTTAATCGCCTCGCTTATCCCCGCTGCCCCTGGCATTTATGATCCACATCAATTCCTGACCTATACTCCTTTGTTAGTATCATTACAGACAAATTTTGGAGAGCGTTAGTGTGAAAGCTGACAACCCTTTTAATGCATTACTACCGGCGGCAATGGCTAAAGTTGCAGAAGATGCCGGTGTTTATAAAGCCACTAAACACCCTTTAACCACCTTCTTCCTTGCCATCACCGCTGGCGTATTTATCTCTATCGCTTTCGTCTTCTATATCACTGCCACAACTGGCAGTGGCGCGATGCCTTACGGCATAGCCAAGCTGATTGGCGGCATCTGCTTCTCACTCGGCTTAATGTTAGTGGTGGTATGTGGTGCTGACCTCTTTACCTCCACCGTACTGATTGTGGTGGCGAAAGCCAGTGGGCGCATCACCTGGCTGCAACTCGGTCGCCACTGGCTGAATGTTTATATCGGTAACCTGTTTGGTGCCCTGTTCTTCGTGGCATTGATTTGGTTAGCGGGTGAACACATGGTCGCAAATGGTGCATGGGGCCTAAACGTGCTTCAGACCGCAGACCACAAAATGCATCACACCTTTATTGAGGCCGTAAGCCTGGGCACGCTCGCTAACTTGATGGTTTGCCTTGCAGTGTGGATGAGTTATTCCGGCCGCAGTTTGTTCGACAAAATGTTCGCGATGATCTTGCCCGTCGGCATGTTTGTTGCCAGCGGCTTCGAGCACAGCATCGCCAACATGTTCCTGATTCCCATGGCCATTGTTATTCGTGATTTCGCCAGTCCTGAATTCTGGCAGATGGCCGGTTCCAGCGCCGCACAGTTCCCGTCTCTCAGCGTTGGTGACTTTATAGTTAACAACCTGATTCCAGTAACCATCGGCAACATCATTGGTGGCGGATTGTTAGTCGGTTTGACCTATTGGGTTATCTATCTGCGCGGCGATGAGCCCGTGCATTAATGAATTGATACGGGCGTGCGGAAGCGCACGCCATACGTCAGAGTCTCCCTAAATAAGGCAGGTATATCATGTCCGAACTTAATGAAAAAATGGCGTCAGCCTGGGAAGGATTTAGCGCCGGCGAATGGCAGAACAGCGTCAACGTCCGTGACTTCATCCAGAAAAACTACACCCCGTATGAAGGTGACGAATCTTTCCTGGCGGGCGCAACACCGGCCACCACAAAACTGTGGGACAGCGTGCTGGAAGGCATCAAAATTGAGAACCGTACCCACGCTCCGGTCGATTTTGATACAGACTTGGCTTCAACCATCACCTCTCACGACGCAGGCTACATCAATAAATCTCTGGAGACCATCGTTGGTCTGCAGACTGAAGCCCCTCTGAAACGTGCCATCATCCCATTCGGCGGCATCAAAATGGTCGAGGGTTCTTGCAAAGTCTACGGACGTGAACTCGATCCTGCGCTGAAAAAAGTCTTCACCGATTATCGTAAAACCCATAACCAGGGTGTGTTCGATGTTTACACCCCAGATATCCTGCGCTGCCGTAAATCCGGTGTGTTGACCGGTCTGCCAGATGCTTATGGTCGTGGTCGTATTATTGGTGACTACCGTCGCGTGGCGCTGTACGGCATCGACTATCTGATGAAAGATAAAGTGGCACAATTCAATTCACTGCAAAGTGATATGGAGAACGGTGTCGATCTGGAAGCCACCATTCGCTTGCGTGAAGAGATCTCTGAACAACACCGAGCATTAGGCCAAATCAAAGAGATGGCCGCTAAGTATGGTTGTGATATCTCTCTGCCAGCCGTGACCGCGCAAGAAGCTGTACAGTGGACCTACTTCGGTTACCTTGCCGCTGTGAAATCTCAAAACGGCGCAGCCATGTCATTTGGCCGCGTATCCACCTTCCTTGATGTTTATATCGACCGTGACATCAAAGCCGGTAAATTGAGTGAAGAAGGCGCGCAGGAGCTGATTGACCACCTGGTGATGAAACTGCGTATGGTGCGTTTCCTGCGTACACCAGAGTACGATGAACTGTTCTCTGGTGACCCTATCTGGGCAACCGAATCCCTTGCAGGTATGGGCGTTGATGGCCGTACTTTGGTCACCAAAAGCACCTTCCGCTTCCTGAATACGCTGTACACCATGGGCCCATCGCCTGAGCCTAACATGACCATTTTGTGGTCGGAAAAATTGCCCGTTAACTTCAAAAAATACGCGGCCAAAGTCTCTATCGACACATCCTCATTGCAGTACGAGAATGATGACCTGATGCGTCCTGACTTTGATAACGATGACTATGCCATCGCCTGCTGTGTCAGCCCGATGATTGTCGGCAAACAAATGCAGTTCTTTGGTGCCCGCGCCAACCTGGCAAAAACATTGCTGTATGCAATCAACGGTGGTGTGGACGAAAAACTGAAAATGCAGGTGGGTCCAAAAGAAGCGCCGATCACTGACGAAATCCTGGATTTCGATACCGTTATGGCGCGTCTGGATCACTTCATGGATTGGCTGGCGAAACAGTACGTCACCTCGCTGAACATCATCCACTACATGCACGATAAGTACAGTTATGAAGCCTCACTGATGGCGCTGCATGACCGTGACGTTTATCGCACCATGGCCTGTGGTATCGCCGGCCTGTCAGTAGCTGCCGACTCCCTGTCAGCCATCAAATATGCGAAAGTGAAAACCGTGCGTGATGCCGATGGCCTGGCCGTGGATTTCGAAATCGAAGGCGAATACCCGCAGTTCGGTAACAACGATTCACGTGTTGATGACATGGCCTGTGACCTGGTTGAACGTTTCATGAAAAAAATTCAGAAACTGCAAACCTACCGTAATGCGGTACCTACTCAGTCAGTGCTGACCATTACCTCAAACGTGGTTTATGGTAAGAAAACCGGTAATACCCCAGATGGTCGTCGTGCCGGTGCGCCATTTGGACCGGGTGCTAACCCAATGCACGGTCGCGATCAGAAAGGTGCCGTTGCTTCACTGACCTCGGTTGCCAAACTGCCGTTTGCGTACGCTAAAGATGGTATCTCTTATACCTTCTCCATTGTGCCAAACGCGTTGGGTAAAGATGATAACGTGCGTAAAACCAACCTCGCGGGTCTGATGGACGGTTACTTCCATCACGAAGCAAACATTGAGGGCGGTCAGCACCTTAACGTCAACGTCATGAACCGTGAAATGCTGCTGGATGCGATGGTACACCCTGAGAAATATCCTCAGCTTACCATTCGTGTTTCCGGTTACGCTGTGCGCTTTAACTCGCTGACGAAAGAGCAGCAGCAAGACGTTATTACCCGTACCTTCACGCAGTCTCTGTAATTCTTCCAGAGATGTAAAAGGCTCCTGCGGGAGCCTTTTCTCCACAAGTCTGTTTTGCCAGTTTGCTGGTGATGGCAACCTGGCAAAATCGACTTTAATCCCAGAGCACAACACAGATTGTGCCGCCTGATGTTGAGGCTAAACCGGAGAACTCATCGCAATGTCCACCATTGGTCGTATCCACTCATTTGAATCTTGCGGCACCGTTGACGGTCCCGGCATCCGTTTTATCACTTTTTTCCAGGGCTGCCTGATGCGCTGCCTCTATTGCCATAACCGCGATACGTGGGACACACACGGCGGCAAAGAGGTCACCGTTGAAGACCTGATGAAAGATGTCTTGTCGTATCGCCACTTTATGAATGCCTCTGGCGGTGGTGTTACCGCGTCAGGCGGAGAAGCGATTCTGCAAGCCGAGTTTGTGCGTGACTGGTTCCGCGCCTGCAAAGCACAAGGGATTCATACCTGTCTCGACACCAACGGTTTTGTCCGTCGCTACGATCCGGTGATTGATGAGTTGCTGGATGCCACCGATCTGGTGATGCTCGACCTGAAGCAAATCAATGACGATGTTCACCAGATTTTGGTCGGGGTGTCCAATCACCGCACGCTGGACTTCGCCCGCTATCTGCAAAAGAAAGGTAAACGCACCTGGATTAGATTTGTCGTGGTGCCTGGCTATTCCGATGATGACGACTCAGTTCATCGCTTAGGTGAGTTCACCAAAGATATGGACAACATCGAGAAGATTGAGTTGTTGCCCTACCACGAATTAGGCAAACACAAATGGATAGCGATGGGGGAAGAGTACAAGCTTGATGGCGTGAAGCCACCGAGTAAAGAGACCATGGAACGGGTCAAAAATATTCTCACCAGCTATGGTCACGAGGTGATGTACTAAATGGCATAAGGGGAGCAATCGCTCCCCTTATTTTTGCCGTTAAGCATGCGCCACTGGGGTGGCATGCTGATCGGCCTTGCGTAGCAGCATCACCAAATACACCAGTGCCACCACCGCAATCATCACAAACAGCAGGCGATCGGAGTAGTTCTGCATCAGCATCGACGTCATGCCAGGCCCAACTAAACTGCCAACGGTATAGCTAAACAGCAGAGCCTGATTCATCGCGACCAGCTCGTGGTGAGCCACGGTCTCGCATGCCCACGACATCGCCACCGGATAGAGGGTAAAACCTGCCAGACCCAACACAAACAGCGCGGGTGCCATGGCGGTATCACCCAGCATGGCAATCGCACCCAGAATGACGACAAACACCTGCACGCGTAAAACCATTAAGCGGCCAAAGCGGTCAGCCAGGCGTCCGACCGGCCACTGCCCTACGATGCCTGCGCTCACCAGTAATGCCATCCAGTATCCGACGGTGGCATCGCTCATTCCTTGATGGGACAAATAGAGTGGCATCAGTCCATACAGCGATCCCAGCACAATGCCTGAAATCACACAGCCGTTAATACCCAGACGAGAGCTGCGACGACGCAACATAGTCCAGATACGGCCGGTCGATGCCTCTTCAGTTGCGGCTCCGGCGTTCACACGCAGGAATACCACTGGCAACACGGCACAAACAATCAGTGCGGTGACCCACGGGATAACGTGCAGTAACTCAGTCGAAACACGGCTAACCAAAAGCTGACCCGCAACCGTGCCCAGGTAGTAAACAATCATATAGGCCGCTAACAATTGGCCGCGATTGCGTACCGTGCCGCTACACAGCAATGCACTCTCCACCACAACCCAGATCAGTGCGCAACCTAAGCCAGCCATGAAACGCAGAGACGTCCAGTTATAGAAACCGTCTAATAGCGCCATGCCCATGGTCGCCAAAGCAAACAGCACGCTCGCCAGATAAAAACAGCGATTAAATCCATAGCGATTAATCAACCAGCCTGCCAGCAAGGTCCCGAGCAGGTTGCCGGTGTAATAGGCTGAGCTGGCCATCCCCACCTGCCAGGTTGGCAGTTGATCATGGGTAAGCCAAAGCGGTACCAGCGTATTAAGCACAGCAATAGACACCGTCATGAGCATTAAGCCGCAGAGCAGCAACACGACGGGGCGCGACCAGGTTGACATAGGGATTAAAACCAAAGAAATGTAGATAATTGCGCGCAGTTTGCCATTCGCTATTTTAAAGTCAACGTGCAAAAAATAGTCGCCGCACAATTTGCTGCTGAACAATTTATTTTTTTTATCTTCAGCAGGTTAGAGGATATATCTCACACGAGAGTACAACAGCTATCTGTATGAATTTATAGATTTTAGTATTTTAAGGTCATCTGCTGACGATAACGTTTATTTCTGATTAATTCTTACTAAAAAATAATCCCTGCGCTGCGGACAATAAAAAACCCGGCATAGCCGGGTTTTTGCTGGGAAAGTACTGATTAACCAATCATTTCCAGACCGCCCATATAAGGACGCAACACTTCTGGTACCTCAATGCGGCCATCAGCTTGCTGGTAGTTTTCCAGTACCGCAACCAAAGTACGGCCTACAGCCAGACCAGAACCATTCAAGGTGTGAACCAGGCGTGGTTTTTTGTCAGCTTTGCTGCGGCAACGCGCTTGCATGCGACGCGCCTGGAAATCCCACATGTTTGAGCAAGAGGAGATTTCACGATAGGTATCTTGTGCTGGCAGCCACACTTCCAGATCGTAGGTTTTGGCCGAGCCGAAGCCCATATCACCGGTGCACAGCAATACTTTACGATATGGCAGATTCAACAACTGCAAGACTTTCTCAGCGTGTCCGACCAGTTCTTCCAGCGCATCCATTGAGGTTTCTGGCGCAACAATATGCACCATCTCTACTTTGTCGAACTGGTGCATACGGATCAGACCACGGGTGTCGCGTCCGTAAGAACCCGCTTCTGAACGGAAGCAAGGTGTATGCGCCGTCAGCTTGATCGGCAGGTCTTCTTCTTCGACGATCTCGTCACGCACCAGATTGGTCAGCGGCACTTCTGCGGTCGGGATCAGCGCATAGTTGCTGCTACCCGCTTCTTCACCCAGTGGCTTAGTGTGAAACAGGTCTTCACCGAACTTCGGCAGCTGACCTGTACCAAACAGAGTTTCACGGTTGACCAGGTAAGGCACGTAGGTCTCAAGATAACCGTGCTGCTCGGTGTGCAGGTCAATCATGAACTGGCTCAGAGCGCGGTGCAGGCGTGCAATCTGGCCCTGCATCACAATAAAGCGAGATCCCGTCAATTTCACTGCGGACGCAAAATCCAGTCCTTTTACTGCTTCACCCAGCTCAACGTGGTCTTTTACCGGGAAATCAAACTGGCGCGGCTGGCCCCAGCGGCTGACTTCCTGATTCTCGCTGTCATCTTTACCCAGCGGCACTTCATCGACCGGCAAGTTAGGCAGAGAGAGCGCAAAATCACGGATTTCGTTCTGCAGCGTGTCCAGTTCCGCTTTGGCCGCATCCAGGCGTTCGCCCAGCGCGTTCACTTCCTGACGCAGTGGCTCGATGTCTTCCCCACGCGCTTTGGCCTGACCGATGGATTTGGATCGGGAGTTACGCTCTGCTTGCAGGTTTTCAGTTTCTACTTGCAGGACTTTACGACGCTCTTCGAGGGAGCGAAGCGTTTCCACATCCAGTTTAAATCCTCGGCGTGCCAGTTTTTCTGCGACTGCGTCTGGCTCATTACGCAGCAGATTGGGATCGAGCATGCTTATCCTGTGTAATTAAGGTTGATTGAACGAATGAAGGGATGCATCCCACTGGAATGCATTGAAATACTTGCTCACCTTACCGTAAGGTCTTTATCAGCGGTAGCGTTTTATCGGGCTATTTTGATCCTGTTCAGCCAGCCAGGCGAGTTTTTCGCCAATTTTCCCTTCAAGCCCCCGATTGGTGGGCTGATAGTAGCGCGTTTGCGCCATTTCAGGCGGGAAAAACACCTCACCGGCGGCGTAGGCATTGGGCTCGTCATGCGCATAGCGGTACTCTTTACCCAACCCCATTTCTTTCATTAATTTGGTCGGGGCATTGCGTAGATGCTCTGGCACATCGTAGTCCGGCGATTCGCGCGCATCACGCATCGCCGCCTTGAAAGCGGTATAAACGGCATTACTTTTCGGTGCACAAGCCAGATAAACTATCGCTTGCGCAATCGCGCGTTCGCCTTCAGCGGGGCCAACGCGGGTAAAGCAATCCCAGGCCGAAATCGCCACCTGCATGCCTCGGGGATCGGCATTACCGACATCCTCTGAAGCGATGGCCAGTAAACGACGCGCCACGTAAAGCGGATCGCCCCCTGCGGTGATAATGCGTGCGTACCAGTAGAGCGCGGCATCCGGCGCCGATCCGCGCACTGATTTATGCAGTGCGGAGATCAGATCGTAAAAGCGGTCACCTTTATTATCAAAACGCGCCGCCCTTTCACCGGAGACTTCATTAAGCAGTTGCGGCGTCAGCTCGCGCAGGCCTTGAGCATTGCTCTCTGCCATATCGGCCATCATTTCCAGCGTATTGAGCGCCCGCCGCGCATCGCCGTTGACCAGTTCGGCAATCATCCGACGCGTGTTATCCGGCAACAGAATATCGCTGCTGCCATAACCACGGTCGCTGTCCTGCATGGCTTGCGTTAATACCCGTTCAATGTCTTCGGTGGTGAGGGATTTCAACAGATAAACACGCGCACGCGATAACAGTGCCGAGTTGAGTTCGAATGAGGGGTTTTCTGTGGTGGCGCCAATGAAGGTGATGGTGCCATCTTCAATATGCGGTAAGAAGGCATCCTGCTGACTTTTATTGAAGCGATGCACCTCGTCGACAAACAAAATGGTGCGACGTCCGAGCTGACGATTCTGACGCGCACGCTCAATTGCCTCTCGGATCTCTTTCACGCCGGACGTCACCGCAGAAATGCGCTCAACGTCCGCTTGACCATAATGCGCGATGATCTCAGCTAGCGTGGTTTTCCCTGTTCCTGGCGGCCCCCAGAGGATCATCGAATGCAGATGCCCGGCTTCAATAGCACGCGGCAGTGGTTTGCCCGGCGCCAGCAGATGCTGTTGCCCGATATACTGCTGCAACGTTGCTGGCCGCATACGCGCGGCCAGGGGTTGAAACTCATTCGAAGAGGCGAAATCCAGGGACAGGTTACTCACGCTGACCTCACTGACGTTGATCGTCGACCGTTACCCCTTTAGGCGGCGTAAAGGTAAATTTATCCGGGCTAATCGCGCCATTTTTCTGACTTTTCAGCTGGTAGTCACTGTGCTGGCCATCTTGTTCAATCGCGCTGAATTTATTAATGGTGCCGGATGCAGAAACATTGATGGTGAACTGTTTCAGATTGCCGTCGCTGCTTTTCGGCGTCAGTTCAAAGTTGTCGCCCTGCTGCTTGATGTTGTACTGCTGCCAGTCGCTTGGCTGGTTACGCGCAATCAACATAAACGGGGTGTTGCTGGTGGCATTCTGCAACAGGCTAACGCTCGCCTGCTCAACAAATGGGTTATAGAACCACAGATTCTTACCGTCAGAGATGATGACGCTTTCGTCTGGCGCGGTCATGTGCCAGTTAAACAGGCTTGGGCGCTTAACCCACAGTTCCCCTTCCCCATCCTGCACATTGGCACCGCTACCGTCGGTGACCTTCTGGCTAAAGCTGGCATGGAAACTGTTCACCTTGTTCAGACGTTGTTGCAAATCGCTGGACGCATCCGCCAATACCGATGCAGAGACAAAACTGGCCAACAGGCCGCAGGCAATAACGCGTAATTTCATCTGATTCGATTCCTTATTCATGGTTTCCCGACACTTACCGCATTAAACGTAGTTGCCGCCCTGTCAGTTCGACAGGAGAAAAAGCCGAAAGCTCCCGAAGATATGGGGATCGTTTCGCAGATAAACAACGGGCCAGTGTTAACTGGCCCGAATATAGCTCACTGCTGACACAAGATTACATCTCATGCGGCGGCGGGGAGAGGACTTCACGGTTACCGTTATGGCCCGGTTCAGACACAATTCCCTGCGCCTCCATCTGTTCAATAATACGTGCAGCACGGTTGTAACCAATACGGAATTGACGCTGGACACCCGAAATCGAGGCGCGACGTTTCTCCACTACGAACGAGACGGCCTGGTCGAACAGCGGATCCAGTTCTTCATCGCCGTCCAGCCCACCTGCAGCAGTTTCGCTCTCTTCACCCGCCGTGATGCTGTCGATGTATTGCGGACGTCCGCGTGCTTTCCAGTCTTGCACCACTGCATGCACTTCCTGGTCACGCACGAAGGCGCCGTGCACACGGACTGGCATCGAGGAGTTTGGCGGCATATAAAGCATGTCACCCATCCCCAACAGCGATTCTGCGCCCCCCTGATCCAGGATAGTACGGGAGTCAATCTTACTGGAAACGGTAAAAGCAATACGGGTTGGAATGTTGGCTTTAATTAAGCCGGTGATCACATCCACTGACGGGCGTTGCGTTGCCAGCACCAAGTGAATACCCGCTGCACGCGCTTTCTGGGCGAGGCGAGCAATCAACTCTTCTACTTTCTTGCCCACCGCCATCATCAGGTCGGCGAATTCATCCACCAACACCACGATATAAGGCAGTTTCTCCAGTACTGGCGGCGTCGTGTCCATGCTGTCGCCCGGCTTCCAGAACGGGTCAGGAATCGGACGGCCCATCGCCGCTGCCTGCTCAATCTTCTCGTTATAACCCGCCAGATTACGCACGCCGAGTGCTGACATCAGCTTGTAGCGGCGTTCCATCTCACCCACACTCCAGCGCAGCGCGTTGGCGGCATCTTTCATGTCGGTAACGACTTCAGTCAGTAAATGAGGAATACCTTCATAAACCGACAGCTCCAGCATTTTCGGGTCGATCATGATAAAGCGCACTTCTTCCGGCGTGGCTTTATACAACATGCTGATGATCATGGTGTTAACGCCCACTGACTTACCGGAACCGGTGGTACCCGCAACCAGTAAGTGAGGCATTTTCGCCAGATCGGCAACAACCGGCTGACCCGAAATATCTTTACCCAAAACCACAGAGAGCGGTGAAGGATTATCACGGAATTTATCGCAATCCAGTACTTCACGCAGATACACGGTTTGACGGTGCTTGTTCGGTAACTCCAGCCCGACATAGGGCTTGCCTGGAATCACTTCCACCACACGCACTGCAACCGCAGAGAGTGAGCGCGCTAAATCGCGTGACAGGTTAGAAATGCGAGCGGCTTTCACACCCGGCGCAAGGTCGAGTTCAAAACGGGTGATCACCGGTCCCGGCGAAATGCCCACCACTTCCGCTTTCACACGATAGTCAGCCAGACGCGCTTCAACCAGACGCGCAGTTTGCTCAAGGGCAAACATATCCACCGGCTCTTCTTCCGAAGGCGGCGAAGTCAGTAAATCGAGCGTTGGCAATGGAGTAGACGGTTTTTCCAGTGGCCGCTCATGACGCACCAGGAACGGATGGAACAGGCTGTCCTGCGCTGGTGCAGCCGGTTTTGGCGTTTCGCTGGGTGCGGCATAACTTTCCGGCTCAGCTGAAGACCATGGACTGTTCTGCTCAGTCAACGATGGCAGGGTTTCCGGTTGCGGCGCTGCAGGCTGCTGCCATTGCGATGGTGCTTCCGGTTCTGGCGTCGCGGCAATAGTAAACAGCGGCTCGCTTGGACCGTCATCAACCAAATCTTTCATTGGCGAAAAATCAAAGGCTGACGAGGTATCAAGACTAAATACCGGACCATCATTGGCATCTGATGGCTGATAGCGCTGTTGCTGCTGTGCCGCAAACTGATTCGCGAGCTGCGCCTGATGCAACGCCTCTTCATCATCCTCTTCCGGTTGCTGCTGCCAGCTGTCGCCATAGCGCTGCTGCTGTTGAGATTCATAAGCCTGACGCAACTGTGCCTGCTGCAGTGCGGCATCATCATCTTGATCATGTTGCGGTTCATGGTAGGTTGCCGTCATTTCTGGCAACGTCTGCTCCGCCTCTTCTCGTGCCTTTTCTTCCGCCATACGCTGAGATGGCAGTTTAATGCCATAAGAAGCCCGTTCACGACGGGTTGGCAGTTTGACTTTATTCGGACGCGGTAATTCAGGACCAATACCCTGCTTCACCTGCGGGTTGTAATCTCGCTCAGGGACAATATCAAAAGCCGGTGTGTAAGCTGACACGCTCTTCGCCGCCGCCATGCCCGCTGCTGCCGCTGCAGCAGTATTGAGAGAAGCAGACGAGGATGCCGCATCCTGCCAGTTGCCCATGCGCGGGCCATCATCCTCATCAGCCAGTGAGAATGGAGCGGGCGTTGGCGCAGGTTCATTCGGCACTTCAAAACGATACAACGGTGGCGCAGGCTGAATCACTGGCTCGGGAGCAGCCGCAACAGGTGCTACTGGCACAGGTTCGGTTGGCACAGCGTTCACCGGAGGCGTCACAACAGAGGATTCAGTTGGCGAACTGACCGCAGGTTGCACAGCAGCCGGAGCCTGTTGTGCGGCTTCTGTGGTAACCGCAATAGCTGCGGCTGTTGCTGCACTGGCTTTCGCCAACAGCGGATCATCCGCCAGTTCTTCCGCAATGGGCTCGGCGATTTTACGTGGTTTAGCCAGCAGAACGTCATCAGCGTCATGATGGGCTTGCGTACCACGTAACGGAGGCGCGGCATCTTCTGCCTGCTCCTCGTCTACGTACTCGTCATCTTCTTGCCAGGGTTCGTCATGGCGCGAGCGATTGCTGGCAAAGGTCAGCACGCCCATCACCACACCGCCAATCCTTTCGGCAATGGTAAGCCAGGACCAGCCGGTATACAGCGTAATACCCGCAGCCCAGACGCACAGCAGCGTTAAGGTGCCGCCCGCGGAACTGAACCACGGTGCCATCGCATTGCTGACCAGGCTGCCAATCACGCCGCCGGAAGCAAAGTACCAGATGTCATCCACGTTGAGCGCCGCCAGGCCGCAGGTGGTGACCACCAAAGCCAACACGCCGATCAAACGTAAACCAACGGCAAAGTAATCGATGTAATCCTGACGATCACGTTGACGGAACGTAATCCAGCACAGCCCAATAATGACGGGAGGAATGGCATAGGCCATCACGCCAAAAATGAACAGCAAGGTATCCGCCAGCCATGCGCCAACACTGCCGCCTAAATTATGAATCGGCTCATGCCAGGCGGTCTGCGACCAGCTTGGATCTGAAGGGTTGAAGCTAACCAGCGACACCATCAAATAGATGGCGAACAGGGCCACAAGGATGAGTAACGCTTCCAGCAGCCTGCGTCCACTGCTCAGCGGTTGTAACGAAACGTCTTTATCTTCTGTATATTCCTGGCTCAAGAGAACTCTCCAGGTGCCTGTAAATTAAGAAGGAAACAGCGTCGGGCAAGCCCGACGCTGATCCTGTATGAATTCACAGGAGTGTACCGAATTCCTGCAAGCTTTGCACCTGCCCTGCACTACCGGGTTTTGATCACCAGACGATTGCTCTGTTTGACCTCTTCCATTACCACGTAAGTACGGGTGTCATTTACGCCCGGCAGGCGCAGCAAGGTTTCACCCAGGAGCTTACGATAGGCGGACATGTCCGGTACACGGGTTTTCAGCAAGTAGTCAAAGTCACCGGAAACGAGGTGACACTCTTGAGTTTCCTCAAGTTTTTGCACTGCGGCGTTAAATTGCTCAAACACATCGGGCGCACCACGATTCAGAGTAATCTCAACAAACACCAGCAGTGAAGCGTCCAGATAATGCGGGTTCAGCTGTGCGGTATAACCCAGAATGAAGCCCTGACGCTCCAGGCGACGCACACGCTCAAGACACGGTGTAGGTGATAACCCAACACGTTTCGAAAGCTCAACATTGGAAATACGACCGTCTTTCTGCAATTCATTCAGAATGTTTCTGTCGATACGATCCAGGTCTTTTCCGGGGCGTTTCTTATTGTCTACCATTATTATTGTCTCTCTTAATTCCTTCCCTTTACCTGCCACACCCTGAAAACGCTCATTGTTCAGGGCCTTACTTAAGCGAAGCCTATAAGTCTGTGCAGTAATGCGGCCATCCGTATGACGCATGTTGTCTGTCCACACCATGCGTCATTACCAATGTCAGACTGAGTTTATCCGGCAAAAACACGCAAAACAGAAATGAAATTCTGTTTTGCGCCGCTAAATATTCTCTGCTTCTGGTAATGTTTTCGCAAAACAGCAGGCGATTGTCAAAGTAAAACATCCAAATTCAGTACAAGATGCCAGACAGAGTGCTGGGATGCTGTTTTTTAATGAGAATTTTTATACTGCTGCACCAGAAATTGCCGAGCATTGCCCCCTTTTGGCGCAACAGACGTGCAAAATTCCGCCTCATCGACTACGCCGCTTGCAGCGATTGTTAACAAAATCGCTGAAACCTTTTTTTGCGTCGCTAATTTCCCTACAATCAAAAACTATGTTGTCAGAAAAAAACTGAGGAACGCATGAGTACGGCCAAACACAGTAAGCTGCTCATTTTGGGCTCCGGCCCTGCCGGTTATACCGCTGCAGTTTATGCAGCGCGCGCCAACCTGAATCCGGTATTGATTACCGGACTGGAAAAAGGTGGCCAGCTCACCACCACTACTGAAGTGGAGAACTGGCCTGGCGACCCGCACGATCTGACTGGTCCGTCGCTGATGGAGCGCATGCATGAGCATGCCGAGAAGTTCAACACCGAAATTTTGTTCGACCACATTCATACTGTGGATTTGCAGAACCGTCCCTTCCGCCTGACTGGCGACAGCGGCGAATACACCGCTGATGCACTGATCATCGCAACGGGGGCGTCAGCACGTTACCTCGGTCTGCCTTCTGAAGAAGCCTTTAAAGGTAAAGGCGTGTCCGCTTGCGCGACCTGTGACGGCTTTTTCTATCGCAACCAGGAAGTCGCGGTTATCGGTGGCGGTAACACTGCGGTTGAAGAAGCGCTGTATCTGGCCAACATCGCGTCAAAAGTGCATCTGATTCACCGCCGCGACAGCTTCCGTGCTGAAAAGATCCTGATTGACCGTCTGATGGCGAAAGTCAGCAGCGGCAATATCGTGCTGCACACCGACCGCACCCTGGAAGAAGTGGTTGGCGATCAGATGGGCGTAACCGGCCTGAAATTACTCTCGACCAAGGGTGAAGCGCCGTCGACCCTGGCCGTTGCGGGTCTGTTTGTGGCTATCGGCCACAGCCCGAACACGGCTATTTTTGATGGTCAGTTAGCGCTCGAAAACGGCTATATCAAAGTGCAGTCCGGCCTGCACGGTAACGCGACACAAACCAGCATTCCTGGCGTATTCGCTGCGGGCGACGTGATGGACCACATCTATCGTCAGGCAATTACCTCTGCAGGCACCGGCTGTATGGCAGCATTGGATGCAGAACGTTATCTTGATGGCTTGGTTAAAAACGATAAGTAAGTTGTTAATAAGCTGATCATAATTGCTGAGAGGCGACCTATATTGGTCGCCTTTTTTATGACCTGCGTGCTACAGTTCATGCGCTCAGGATGTCCGGACAATTGATCCGGTATTTGCCTCTCTCCATCAGTGATCAAACGGCTTCGCATGGATAAATCACGGCAGCAACACCTTCTCCGCTGGCTTCGTCAGCAACGCATTCACGGCGCACGTAGTTTACGTGCAGCATCGCTTTTCGGTTTAGCCGGGGCGCTGGTCATTATTGTTCAGGCCTGGTTGCTGGCCTCGTTGTTGCAAAATTTGATTGTGGCGCAACAGCCACGCGGCTCACTGCTTGCGGATTTTATGCTGCTGTTGCTCTGCTTTGTCCTGCGCGCCGGGCTGAATTATGCTCGCGAAATGGCAGGATACCAGGCGGGTGTTGCGATTCGCCGTGCTTTGCGCCAGCAGGTGCTGGATAGACTGAATGCGTTAGGCCCTGCCTGGATTCAGGGCAAACCCGCGGGCAGTTGGGCAACACTGTTGCTGGAACAGATTGAAGAGATGCAGGAGTATTACGCACGCTATATTCCGCAAATGTCGCTGGCCGTGTTTATTCCCTTTGCCATATTGATTGCTATTTTCCCTGTCAATTGGGCCGCCGGTCTGATTCTACTCGCCACCGCACCGCTCATTCCGCTGTTTATGGCGATGGTCGGCATGGGCGCGGCAGAGGCTAACCGTCGAAATTTTCAGGCGCTGGCTCGGCTGAGTGGCGATTTTTATGACCGCTTACGTGGGCGCGAAACCCTACGCTTGTTTCATCGCGCCAAAGCCGAACAGCATGCGATTGCCGAAAGTACGACGGATTTCCGTCAGCGCACCATGGAAGTATTGCGCCTGGCCTTCCTCTCTTCGGCCGTTCTGGAATTCTTCGCTTCACTGGCAATTGCCGTCGTCGCGGTTTATTTCGGTTTTTCCTACCTTGG
Organism: Pantoea sp. EA-12; assembly: GCF_030053355.1. Taxonomy (NCBI): domain Bacteria; kingdom Pseudomonadati; phylum Pseudomonadota; class Gammaproteobacteria; order Enterobacterales; family Erwiniaceae; genus Pantoea; species Pantoea sp. EA-12. The sequence goes on from NZ_JASGBY010000013.1 coordinate 86,360, forward strand.
CGAACTCAACTTTGGGCATTACGGAACCGGCGTCACACTGTTTGCCGGATTCCTGGCCCTGATACTGGCACCGGAATTTTTCCAGCCTCTGCGCGATCTCGGCACTTTTTATCACGCTAAAGCTCAGGCCGTTGGCGGGGCAGATGCACTCGACAGCTTCCTGACAGAGAGTCCTGATATTGCCGCCGCTCATTCCTCAACCTCGGTAGAATTTGACACACCGTTGACGTTGCAGGCGCAGGATCTGATTGTGATGACAGCCCGCGGTGAGCCGCTGTCACAACCTCTTAATTTCACTCTCGCAGCCGGCAAACGCATCGCGTTAATTGGTCAAAGTGGTGCCGGTAAAACGGCGTTGATGAACGTGCTACTCGGCTTTATGCCGTATCAGGGTTCGCTACGCGTCAACGGTCACGAACTGCGTGAAATCAGTCGCGACAACTGGCACCAGCATCTGGCTTGGGTTGGACAGAACCCCCATCTACCTGCGTCAACGCTGCGCGAAAACCTGTTACTGAACCGAACGGTTGATGACATCACGCTCACGAATGTGCTGCAACGCGCGGGGGTGAATGATTTTCTGACACAACTTCCACAAGGGTTGGACACACCACTGGGCGATGGCGGCCTGGGGCTTTCTGTTGGTCAGGCGCAGCGCGTTGCGGTGGCGCGGGCACTGTTAAAGCCCGCACAGCTTCTGTTATTGGATGAGCCTGGCGCCGGACTGGATAGCCAAAGCGAGCAACATGTCATGCATGCGCTGCATCAGGCGGCTACCCAGCAAACCACCCTGATGATCACGCATCAGCTCAATGCGCTCGCCGACTGGGATGAAGTGTGGGTTATGCAATCCGGGCAACTGGTGCAGCAGGGCGGTTGGCAGCAGTTGAAGGGTCAAGTGGGTCCGCTGCGCGAGATGATGCAGCACCGCCAGCAGGAGATTGTTTGATGAAAAATTTACTGCCGTTTTTGCGTCTCTATCGCCGTCACCCCTGGCGTTTAGGTTTAGGCATCATCCTGGCGATCGCGACCTTGCTGGCCAGCATCGGCCTGCTGACCTTGTCCGGCTGGTTCCTTGCCGCCTCCTCGCTGGCGGGTGTGGCGGGCCTGTATAGCTTTAACTACATGCTGCCCGCAGCAGGTGTGCGCGGCGCGGCCATTACCCGCACGGCATCCCGTTATTTTGAACGTCTGGTCAGTCATGATGCGACATTCCGGGTATTGCAGCATTTGCGCGTATTCACCTTCAGCAAGCTGATCGCGCTGGCACCAGAGCAACTGGCGCGCTTTCGTCAGGGCGATCTGCTGAACCGCTTTGTTAGCGATGTTGATACGCTGGATCATCTTTACCTGCGCGTGATTTCGCCGCTGCTGGGTGCCGCCGTTGTCATTATTATCGTCACCTGCGGTTTGGCCTATCTGGATGTGCCATTGGCTTTGCTGCTGGGTGGCATCATGCTGCTGACATTAATCCTCCTCCCTCCTCTGTTCTGGCGGCTCGGAACTTCTGCTGGCCAGCAAATCTCGCAGCGCCAGGCCAGTTGGCGCTTGCAACTCACACACTGGGTGAGCGGGCTGGCTGAATTACACATTTATGGTGCGGCGACGCAGTGGCGCACTCACCTCGATGATGAAGAAAAAGCCTGGCAGCAGGCTCAACGCCGCCAGCATCGTCTGCAGGCCATCGCGCAGAGTGTGCTGCTGCTGATCAGTGGTTCAACGGTGGTGCTCCTGCTGTGGATTTCAGCCGCGGGCGTGGGAGATAACGCAGCGCCCGGTGCATTCATCGCGCTGTTTGTCTTCTGCGGTCTGGCGGCATTTGAAGCACTGGCCCCGGTTGCCGGTGCATTTCTGCCTTTGGCTCAGGTCACGGGAGCGGCACAACGCGTGCAGGAGATTATTGAGCAGGAGCCGCAAATCCGTTTCCCGGACACAACGATACATTCTCAGCCCGGCATTGCGCTTACGCTGGAAGATATTGTTTTTCGTTACCCACAGCGGCCAGAGCCGGTGCTTAACCACTTTTCACTTCATCTCAAAGCCGGTGAACATCTGGCGTTGCTCGGCCCCACCGGCTGCGGGAAATCCAGCCTGCTGGCGTTGATCACGCGCGGCTGGGAAGCGCAGCAAGGTGAAATCGCGCTCAACGCGATCCCGATTAATGAATGGGATGAAACCAGCCTGCGCCAGCGTATCAGCGTTGTTACCCAGCGCGTCCATCTGTTTAGTCAGCCGCTGCGTGACAATTTACTGTTGGCTAACCCAATGGCCAGCGACACACAGTTGCAGGATGTTTTGCGCCAGGTAGGTCTCAGCCATTTAGTTGAGCATGATGAAGGACTTAATGCGTGGATGGGGGAAGGCGGTCGCCCGCTATCAGGCGGTGAACTGCGCCGTTTGGCCATCGCCCGCGCACTGCTGCATAACGGTGATTTGTGGCTGTTGGATGAACCCACAGAAGGGCTTGATGCCACCACCGAACAGCAGATTTTAGCGCTGTTGCAACAGGTAGCGGGTGATAAAACGCTGATCATGGTGACACACCGTTTGAGCGGCCTTGAGAAGATGGATCGAATTTGCGTTATGGATCGGGGACAGATTATTGAATCAGGCTCACACGACGAATTAATCTCAAAAGCGGGTCGCTACTGGCGTTTCCACCAGCGCTTTGCGCTATAGTCTAAGCGACTAGCCCGAAGGGTAAATGACGCAATGAGACTGGTACAGCTTTCACGGGATTCGTTAAATTTTCCACCGCCAGAGATGGCGCTGCGCGAGCCAAATGGACTGTTGGCGATGGGTGGCGATCTCTCCCCTGCCCGCCTGATGAATGCCTATCAGCGCGGTATTTTTCCGTGGTTCTCCCCCGGAGACCCGATTTTGTGGTGGTCGCCGGATCCGCGTGCCGTGATGTTGCCGGAATCTTTCCATCTCAGCCGGAGCATGGCGCGCTTTCATCGTCGCTCTCCTTTTCGTGTCACCATGAATCATGCGTTTCCGCAGGTGCTTGAGGGCTGTGCCAGCGGTCGCCAGGAAGGGACGTGGATTACGTTTGAAGTGAAGCGCGCCTGGCTGCGCTTGTATGAGCTGGGTCATGCCCATTCCATTGAGGTCTGGAGCGATCATCGTTTAGTCGGCGGCATGTACGGTCTGGCACTTGGGCAAATTTTCTGCGGTGAATCGATGTTCAGCCGTCAGGAGAATGCGTCAAAAACCGCATTATGGGTTTTCTCCCAACATTTTCTGGCTCATCAGGGGCGTTTAATTGATTGCCAGGTATTGAACCCGCATACCGCATCATTGGGCGCCGTTGAAATCCCACGTGTCGATTATTTACAGTACGTGCAAACACTGGCGTGGCAGCCTGTTTTGGCGGGTTGCTGGCAAACACAAACCCTTTTTTGACCCTCCCCGCAGATGTTTTGCACACAATTCCCGACAAAAGTGATACAATAAGCGAGTTTGGTATGTCGTCCGCGCTTCGCTGTGGCGAGCCGGAATTGCCAGGTTGGGAATCTCATACATTTCCCGAAGCTGTATCAGTTGTGCATCAGCAGCCAATTGCTACAGATTCTTAGCCCGCTAATCCCCCGCAGACGTCAAAAAACACCCGAATTTTTCCGTAATGCACGCGCAATGGCGCGACGCACGGCGAAGCGTTGGCAAAATCACCAACGGTTCTTTACATAAATCATGGAATTCGGCATTATCTTGCCGGTTCAACAGTTTGGTAGTTCACCCAGAGGATTCGATGGCCAAAGAAGACAATATTGAAATGCAAGGTACCGTACTGGATACGTTACCTAACACCATGTTCCGCGTAGAACTTGAAAACGGGCACGTGGTTACCGCTCATATCTCCGGTAAAATGCGCAAAAACTACATCCGCATCCTGACGGGCGACAAAGTGACTGTCGAGTTGACCCCGTACGACCTGAGCAAAGGCCGCATTGTCTTCCGTAGTCGCTAAGTTGTTGCCCACATCTCGCGTTGGTGGCAAGTAACTGAGCGCGAAAAAAAAGGCCGGATTCTCATCCGGCCTTTTCTTATCTGGAACTTAGCACATCAGTGCACAGTCCCTTCGGTTTTACGTTTTTCCGCACTCAGGAAGTGGTAAGTCAGCTGGTTTTTCTCTTTATCCAGCGCTACCGAGACTGAGCCTCCGTCGACCAATGAACCAAACAGCAGTTCGTTCGCCAATGGTTTCTTCAGATTTTCCTGTACGGCACGTGCCATCGGACGTGCTCCCATCGCCTTGTCGTAACCTTTGTCAGCCAGCCAGTCACGTGCATCATCACTGACTTCCAGTGATACGCCTTTCGCATCCAACTGTGCCTGCAACTCGACGATAAATTTATCCACAACCTGATGAATCACTGCCGTATCCAGGTGACGGAACCAGATAATGTTGTCGAGACGGTTACGGAACTCTGGTGTAAAGATCTTTTTGATCTCCTCCATCGCGTCAGTGCTGTTGTCCTGATGAATCAGACCAATCGATTTACGCTCGGTTTCACGTACACCGGCGTTGGTGGTCATCACCAGCACGACATTGCGGAAGTCCGCTTTGCGGCCGTTGTTATCGGTCAGCATGCCGTTGTCCATCACCTGCAACAGCAGGTTAAAGACATCCGGATGAGCCTTCTCGATTTCATCCAGCAGCACCACCGCATGTGGATGTTTGATCACCGCATCAGTGAGCAAACCACCCTGGTCGAAGCCCACATAGCCCGGAGGCGCACCGATCAAACGGCTAACCGTGTGACGCTCCATGTATTCGGACATATCGAAACGCAGCAGCTCAATACCCAGCGCCTTCGCCAACTGAACCGTGACTTCGGTTTTACCCACACCCGTCGGGCCGGCAAACAAGAACGAACCTACCGGTTTACGCTCCTGGCCTAAGCCTGCACGGCTCATTTTGATCGCTTCCGTCAGCGCTTCAATCGCGTTGTCCTGTCCGAACACCAGCATTTTCAGACGGTCGCCGAGGTTCTTCAGCGTATCGCGGTCCGTTGCCGAGACACTTTGCTCTGGAATACGCGCAATACGCGCGACCACAGATTCGATGTCGGAAACGTTGACGGTTTTCTTGCGCTTGCTAACCGGCACCAGACGCGCACGCGCACCGGCTTCATCAATCACGTCGATAGCCTTATCAGGCAGATGACGGTCGTTGATGTATTTCACCGCCAGCTCTACCGCAGCACGCACCGCTTTCGCGGTATAACGCACATCGTGATGCGCTTCGTATTTCGGTTTCAGGCCGTTAAGGATCTGTACGGTCTCTTCCACAGAAGGTTCGGTGATATCGATCTTCTGGAAACGACGCGCCAGCGCACGGTCCTTCTCAAAGATATTGCTGAACTCCTGATAGGTGGTTGAACCCATCACGCGGATTTTCCCGCTGGAAAGCAGCGGTTTGATCAGGTTAGCCGCATCGACTTGTCCGCCAGAGGCAGCACCCGCACCAATAATGGTGTGGATTTCGTCGATAAACAGAATGCTGCTGGTGTCCTGTTCGAGCTGTTTCAACAGCGCTTTAAAACGTTTCTCAAAGTCACCACGGTACTTGGTGCCTGCCAGCAACGAACCGATATCGAGCGAGTAAATAGTGCAGTCTTTCATCACTTCAGGTACATCGCCCTGCACAATGCGCCAGGCAAGACCTTCCGCAATCGCGGTTTTACCCACGCCAGACTCACCCACCAGCAGCGGGTTGTTCTTACGGCGACGGCACAGCACCTGAATGGCACGCTCCAGCTCTTTATCGCGGCCGATCAGCGGATCGATTCCGCCGACACGAGCAAGCTGATTAAGATTGGTGGTGAAGTTTTCCATACGTTCCTCCCCGCCTGCTTGCTCTTCGTTAACCGGATTTTCCGCGTTGTTCTGCGGCTGGCCGGGTTCGTCTTTACGCGTACCATGGGAGATAAAGTTCACCACATCAAGGCGGCTCACTTCGTGTTTGCGCAGCAGATAAGCCGCTTGCGACTCCTGCTCGCTGAAGATGGCGACCAGCACGTTTGCCCCAGCCACTTCGCTGCGACCAGATGACTGGACATGGAATACCGCGCGCTGCAATACGCGCTGGAAGCTGAGCGTCGGTTGCGTATCGCGCTCTTCTTCACTGGCTGGCAGCACCGGTGTGGTTTGTTCGATGAAGGCTTCGAGTTCCTGTCGCAGAGCCACGATATCTACCGTACAGGCTTCCAATGCCTCTCTGGCCGACGGGTTGCTGAGCAATGCCAGCAACAGATGCTCGACGGTCATAAACTCATGACGGTGCTCGCGCGCTCTGGCGAAAGCCATGTTTAAACTGAGTTCCAGTTCTTGATTGAGCATTTGGCACCTCCCCCAATTATCGCTCTGACGACCTATCCCCTATATGGAGACGGGCTCAGGCTTTTTCTAGCGTACACAGCAACGGATGTTCATTCTCTCGTGCGTAGTTGTTCACCTGGGCGACTTTTGTTTCCGCCACTTCTGCAGTGAATACACCACAGATCGCCTTTCCATGGTAGTGAACTTTCAACATCAGCTGCGTTGCACGTTCAACATCATAAGAAAAGAACTTTTGCACCACGTCAATAACAAATTCCATAGGTGTATAATCGTCATTATTCAGAATGACTTTATACATTGAAGGCGGCTTTAACCCTTCGCGTACTTTATCTTCGGCCAGATGTTCAAAATTAAGCCAGTCGTTTGTGTTTGCCATAATGTTCCGTCGAAATTCTGCGTTACGATTGTGCACATTGCTGTGCCCATTCTTAAGTTTAACATGTCTGTCAAGCCACCATTCCTCGATTAAAAAACGGCACTAAAAGCCCATGCGCGACCTGTATCACAAAATTTGCAATAGCGTTAACTGCCTCAAATTTTGATGAATTTCTCCCCATGCGCCAGGGCCGTTTGCTTGACGATAAGGTCCGTTTCTCTACATTCTACTTACACAAGCTGATTGAGTTTTAAACAAACTCGACTCACAGCTTCAATGACCTCACCTACTTATCAAAATGTCTTGCGAGGGAAGTAAAAGCATGGAGACGGGTACTGTTAAATGGTTCAACAACGCCAAAGGCTTCGGCTTTATCTGTCCGATTGGCGGCGGCGACGATATCTTCGCGCACTACTCCACGATTCAGATGGAGGGATACAGAACGCTGAAGGCCGGCCAGCAGGTTCAGTTCGATGTCCATGAAGGGCCAAAAGGCAATCACGCCAGTCTGATTGTGCCCTGTGAAGCCACGCAACTCGCGTGACGCTTCACTCATTCTGACCACTCCCGAAAAAAAATGCCAGCCGCATACGCTGGCATTTTTCTTTTACGAATTTTCCCGCGTCTTAGTCCGCCCGACCTCTGGCTAACCACATCACGCGAGCAAATAACTGGTCGAGCAACGGCGGAATCGCCTCTGGCCCGCGTTCTGCCGCCGACAGCGCCACGGCGATCGCCAGTTCGGGCTTCGAGCTATGCTGAATCGCTTTGGTAATAATACGCCGTGCATTCATTGGCACGTTTAACGGCAGGTGCGCCGTCTGGTGGTAAACATCACTAAACCCATGCTTATAGAGAAAATGTTCGATGTCGGGTGCCGGGAACTGAGTCAGATGATCGGCCTCCTGTTCATGCTCCTGCAGTTGGCCGCGCGCACTGGCAGCATATTTGTTGCCCGCTTCATCACCATCCGTCAGCACATGCCAGGCGATGCCCATGCGGCGGGCAAACTTCAGTAACGGCTTAAGACCGGCCTGGGCAAACTCAATCACTTTGACCCCTTCAGCCGCAAAGTGATAGCCACGCTGCCGCGCCAGCTCATTGATAATCCACACTTCCGTCTCGCCTTCCACCAACAACCAACAGCGCGCAAACAGGGCTGATGGGCGATTAACGCGAATGTGGAAGCCAATACGCCGACTCTCCTCGGCACTCAGCCCTTCAGGCCCCACCCGCCAGGCTGCGACCCGAGTGGGTTCACGCACCAACCGGCAGATGTTTTCCACCGGCACCTGCGAGAGCAGTTCACCCGAATTGGTGGTGGTGATTTTCTGCAAAGGCATCAGATCCAACAAATTCCACGCCACCGATAGCATAATGGGGTGCAAGCGCGTTTCCGGGTCTTCGACCAACAGCAGCGGATGCGCACCCGGCGGTAAAGCTTCGTTACCGTGCGCCTGAATTAACAGCGAAAACATCCGTAATAGGATCACCTGACGGCTACGTGACTCGGTACTGGCAATCAGATGATTCAGCTTATCCAGCGATCGCCAGCCCTGGCTGCCGTCGCGCATTTCGGGGGCCACGCGCGCAGCGCTGCTGCCAGGTTGCTGCACCAAAAAATAGTGCTCCAGCAGTTGCTGCATGGTGTGTAATCCCTGACGCAGTAAATCATCGCTCAGCGTTTGCGGACGCACCACTAAATCACGCGTTAACTTATCGACTTCCTGCACCAGCTCGCTCATGGTCGATGCCCGCCGATCCGCATCCGTTTCACTCTGCCGCCCACGCCGACCAAAACGCGCATCGCGCAGGCGTAATACGGGATAGAAAGCACGCAAATGGGCCAGCGCAGCCTCCGTGCCCTCCATCGGTAACACATCACCATGCTGATCAATAAAGCGCCAGGTGGTTTTCACCCCGTGTTCGTTACGCCGCGCACGGGTGCTGAAGCTGATGTAGCGCCCCATGTCATCGTGCTGCCAGAAAGGCTGATACACCGCATTTTCATCGTCATCCTGGGCGCGAAAACGGAACACTAATCTTAGTTGACGCAGGCGCGCGTCGAGGTCACCGGGAGGGAAATGAAAATCGTGCTCGGAAAATTGATAAGGCTCAGCAGCAGGCGCTAACAGCAAGGTCAAGGCATCCAGTAGGCTCGATTTACCCCAGGCATTCTCGCCTATCAGCAGATTGGTGTCAGTCAGCGGCAACGACAGCCGATTAATGCCACGAAAACCCACAATGTCGATGTGTTCCAGAATCATCTTTTCCTCCCTTCGCTGTTTGCCTGAGCATGGTCCGCGGCGTTAGGTTGGTCAAGTTATCGAACCGGGAAAAGGTTTACACTTCAAATATTTTCCGCTAGCGTTGCGGCCCTTTCCCAAGGATGGACGCGTAATATGTACGGCTTAATCATTATTCTGCTGCCGCTGGTTTTCGGTTACCTGCTGCACATCCGGCACACTCCCCTACTGCGCGGCGTTGCCCGCATGCTCAGCGCACTGGTGTATATCATTCTGTTCTTTATGGGCACCAGTCTGGCGTTTCTTGATAACCTCAGTAGCAATTTACTGGCGATCTTTCATATCGCCCTTATCAGCATGCTGTGCATTTTGGCCTGCTCTCTGTTGGCATTCTGGCTGCTGGAGAAGCGTGTTCCCTGGCACCACCCGCACAAGCAGCAAGCCTTGCCCTCACGCCTGCATATGGCGCTGGAGTCGCTCAAGCTCTGTGGTTCAGTATTGGCGGGTTTTTTACTCGGTCTCACCCAGTGGCCCGTGCTGCGCCATGCCTCAACCGTAAGCGAATATGCGTTGATGTTGATGCTGTTTCTGGTGGGTATTCAGCTACGCAGCAGCGGCATGACGTTGCGCCAAATCACCCTGAATCGACGTGGCATGCTGGTCGCCGCGGTGTCTCTCTGCAGTGCGCTCATCGGCGGTATGTTAGCCGCGTTGTGGCTCGATCTACCGATAAAAACGGGTATGGCCTTAGCCAGCGGTTTTGGCTGGTATTCCCTCTCAGGCATTTTGATGACCGAATCTTTTGGCCCGGTGATCGGTAGTGCGGCCTTCTTTAACGACCTGTTGCGCGAGCTGATCACCATTATGCTGATCCCGGTGTTAATCGGTCGTCAACGCAGTATGACGCTGGGATTAAGTGGCGCCACGTCAATGGATTTCACCTTACCGATCCTGCAACGCACGGGCGGTATGGAGATTGTGCCCGCCGCGATCGTGCACGGCTTTATCATGAGTTTATTGGCTCCGATCCTTATCGCGCTGTTTTCCGCGTAATCGCCAACAGCGCATTTTTTCACGGCTACGCAAGGATTCCATCGTCTACGCTTCTGACTGACACGTTTCCGCCATCGGGATAGATGGCAAACACCAGAAAGGAGCGAACGATGAAACAAACTGTGGCAGCGCTGCTGGCCAAAACCCTGGAGAGCGCGGGCGTAAAGCGCATCTGGGGCGTCACGGGTGACTCCCTTAACGGGTTGAGCGACAGCCTGAATCGAATGGGCACCATCGAATGGATGCCCACGCGCCATGAAGAGGTCGCCGCCTTTGCGGCGGGGGCCGAAGCCCAAATCAGCGGTGAACTGGCAGTGTGCGCCGGTTCCTGTGGCCCCGGTAACCTCCATCTGATTAATGGCTTGTTTGATTGCCACCGCAATCACGTTCCGGTGCTGGCGATTGCCGCACACATCCCTTCCAGTGAAATCGGCAGCGGCTATTTTCAGGAAACGCATCCACAGGAGCTGTTCCGTGAATGCAGCCACTATTGCGAGCTGGTTTCCAACCCGGAGCAGTTACCGCAGGTGCTGGGGATTGCAATGCGCAAAGCGATCCTCAATCGCGGTGTGTCGGTGATTGTGCTGCCCGGCGATGTGGCGTTAAAACCCGCGCCAGAAGGCGCGCGCAGTGAGTGGTATCCACCACAACTGCCACACGTTGTCCCCTCAGCCAGCGAAATTGCCCGCCTGGCCGAAACCCTGAACGGTGCGCAAAATATTACCCTGATGTGCGGCAGCGGCTGCGCCGGGGCGCATGCCGAAGTGGTGAAGCTGGCGGAGACTCTGAAAGCGCCAGTGGTGCACGCGATGCGCGGTAAAGAGCACATCGAGTACGATAACCCCTACGACGTTGGCATGACGGGTCTGATTGGCTTCTCTTCCGGCTATCACGCCATGATGAACGCCGATACGCTGGTGCTGCTCGGCACACAATTCCCCTACCGCCCGTTCTATCCCGCCGATGCCAGGATTATCCAGATCGATATCAACCCGGCCAGCCTCGGCGCGCATAGCCATGTTGATATGGCGCTGGTCGGCGACATCAAAGCCACGTTACAGGCGCTGCAACCTCAGCTCAGCCGCAAAAGCGATCGCCACCATCTCGACAGCGCGTTGGAACACTACGTTGATGCCCGTAAAGGGCTGGACGATCTGGCTACCGCCAATGATAAACAAGCCATTCACCCACAATATCTGGCGCAGCAAATCAGCCAGTACGCTGCTGACGATGCCATTTTCACCTGTGACGTCGGTACGCCTACCGTCTGGGCCGCCCGCTATTTAAAAATGAACGGCAAACGTCGTCTGTTAGGGTCGTTCAACCATGGCTCAATGGCCAACGCCATGCCGCAGGCATTGGGCGCGCAGGCCATTGATAAACAGCGTCAGGTAGTGGCGCTGTGTGGTGATGGCGGTTTCAGCATGCTGATGGGCGATTTCATCTCCGTGGCGCAACTCAAGCTGCCGGTAAAGCTGGTGATCTTCAATAACAGCGTGCTGGGCTTCGTGGCGATGGAGATGAAAGCGGGCGGCTACCTCACCGATGGTACGGATTTGGAAAACCCTGATTTCGCCGCTATCGCTGCCGCCTGTGGCATCAAAGGCATTCGCGTCGAGAAAGCCTCAGACCTTAATGGCGCACTGGAGCAGGCTTTCGCGCATGACGGACCGGTGCTGGTCGATGTCATTACTGCCAAAGAAGAGTTGTCGATGCCGCCGCAGATCAAAGCCGAACAGGCCAAAGGATTCAGTTTGTACATGCTGCGTGCGATTCTTAATGGTCGCGGTGATGAGATTGTAGAACTGGCTAAAACTAACTGGCTGAGGTAAAACCGTTTCTACAAGCTGAGCGCAATGTGCGCCAGACGGGCAGCCTCAAGGCTGCCCCGACAACGCTGTTTACCCAGGAGAGCGATGTGATCGATTTACGCAGTGATACCGTAACCCGCCCGAGTGCCGCCATGTTGGATGCAATGATGGCCGCCGAAACTGGCGATGATGTCTATCGCGATGATCCCACCGTGAATGCCTTGGAAGCAGAGGCCGCGCGTTTGAGTGGCAAAGCGGCTGCTTTGTTCTTCCCTACCGGCACCCAAGCCAATCTGGTGGCGTTGCTGTGTCACTGTCAGCGCGGCGACGAGTATATCGTGGGTCAGCAGGCACATAACTACAAGTACGAAGCGGGCGGTGCTGCGGTACTTGGCAGTATCCAACCCCAACCGATTTCCCACGCAGAGGACGGTTCTCTGCCGCTGGCGGATATTATCGCCGCCATCAAACCGGATGATATCCATTTCGCCCGCACGCGCCTGCTGAGCCTGGAAAACACCCATCACGGCAAAGTGCTGTCACAGCGCTATCTGGAACAAGCCTGGAATTTAACCCGTGAGCGTAAACTGGCGCTGCACATTGATGGCGCACGCATTTTTAACGCGGTCGTGGCACAAAACCTTGAGCTGAAGGATATCGCACGTTATTGCGACACCCTGACCATTTGCCTGTCAAAAGGACTGGGCACGCCGGTGGGTTCGCTGCTGTGTGGTGATGAAGCCTACATTGAACAGGCGCGCCGCTGGCGTAAAATGACCGGCGGTGGCATGCGTCAATCCGGCATTCTTGCGGCGGCTGGCCTGTATGCCCTCAAGCACAACGTGGCACGCCTGAAAGAGGACCACGACAACGCAGCGTGGCTGGGAGAACAGTTGAGCGCCATTGGCGTGGAGGTGATGAATCAACACACCAACATGCTGTTTGTGAAGGTGCCTGCGGAGCAGGTTGAAGCACTGAAAAGCTGGATGCAGTCAGGCGATGTGTTGATCAGCGTAGGCCCGGTGACGCGTATCGTGACGCACATCGATGTCACCCGCCAGGATTTGCAACGCCTGGTGGCACACTGGCAGGCGTTCCAACAGCAGTAACCGTGGCGGCGCGTTAATGCGCCGCACCGTATTTCGCCAGCAGCGCACGGGCAATCGCCAGCGTTTCTGCATCCGCTATCCCACGATAATCCCGCGAGCGGAAATGCATCTGAAACGCCGCAATCAGCTTGCGCTGCATCTGTGGTGTCGTGGCCGACGCCACGTCATAGCCATAGCGCTGCAACGCACCCAGCAGTTCTGACTGATCAACGGGTGCATCGACTGCCTGGCCGTGTAAATAACGCAGCACTGTGGCCTGATCGGGCCACGCCCCTAAACCCTGTGCAGCCAGTTGCTGCCAGGGAAAGAGCGGACCAGGGTCCTGTTTACGCTGCGGCGCGATATCACTGTGGCCCACCAGATTCTCGGGCGTGATGGCATAGCGCTGGGTGATGTCTTTCACCAGTGCCACCAGCACGCTGATTTGTGCCGGCGTGAAGGGCTGCCACTCCACCCCCGTCAAGGTTCGCGTGTAGCCGCGATTCACAATCTCGATGCCAATCGACGTGTCATTGATACGGGTGGCACCTCGCCAGAAACTCGGCCCGGCGTGCCACGCCAGTTCACTTTCCGGCACCAGTTGCCATATCACACCCTGCCCGCGTTTCTGTTCTGGCTGCTGTGGGATCAAATAATGGGCGCTGACCTCACGATCGGTAAGCGTTGCCAGCGAAGAGGGGAAATCTTCCGCGGTGTAGTGGATCACCACCACTTTCACTCTCGGACGCGCACCCTCCGCCGGATGGGTGGTATCCACCCAGTAACCGTGACGCGGCTCAATCGACGACTGGCAGGCACTCAGCAGCAGCGCCACTGCCAGCAGAACAACCAACCGCATCAGCGAATGATCACGGCAGTGCCGGTCACGCTGACCATCAGCATGCTGCTGTCTTTGCCCACCGTTTCGTAATCGATATCAATACCTACTACCGCGTTAGCACCCAGCGCTTTGGCCTGCTCTTCGAGTTCTTCAAACGCAATCTGGCGCGCTTTACGCAGCTCTTTCTCATAGGCGCCAGAACGGCCGCCGACGATGTCACGAATGCCGGCAAAGAAGTCACGGAAGATGTTGGCCCCCAGAATTGCTTCACCGGTGACGACACCACAATATTCGCTGATGCTGTGCCCTTCCAGCGTGGGCGTGGTGGAAAATTTCATCGCGGTCTCCTTGTTTGAGTGATTCGGGCGAATGCGTTTAGCCAACGTATCTGCATCCTGAAGTATGACGGGAACAGCTCGTACGGCGTAAAAGCGAGACTATACTCTATGCTAAAAATGGCGCTTTGCCAGTGAACTATAAGGAAATCGAGATGAGAAACAATGCCTTTGCGCTGCTTGTTCCCGCTGCGTTACTGCTCAGTGCTTGTACCACGGTCGAACCGGTGTTCAAGGATAATGGACCGCGTACCGCCAGCTGTGTCGATGGTGGCCCGGATAGCGTTGCGCAGCAGTTTTACGATTTACGTATCAGCCAACCCACTCAGGGTTTGCCGAACAGCGCCACCCTGGCAAAATATCGCCCCTACCTGAGCGATCGCCTGTATCAGAAACTGTTGAGCGCCAGCACACAAAGCAATAAGCCTGCGTCATGGAGTCAGGGTGATCTGTTCTCCAGTTTGTCACAAGGCCCAACGTCAGCGGATGTCGCCAGCGCCTCAACCATTCCTAACCGCGATGCCCGTAACATCCCGCTGCGCGTCGCATTAAGCCGCGATGGCAAAAGCTGGAATGATGAAGTGCTGATGATTCAGGAAGGCACCTGCTGGGCGGTGGATGATATCCGCTATGTGGGCGACTGGCCGCATGCGGGTGGCGGCTCGCTCAGCCAACTGCTGGAAGAGAAAAAATAGCCGAACCGTGACGCTACTGTCTTATACGTCAAGGTTTTGTAGGGGGCGGCCTTGAGTCATTCCATCCCCGACATAACGGTAGCTGGGCGATCTATCGCGCTTCTGTCAGGTAACCCTGAGCTAAAGAAGCGCAATCAATTCCGCCGCCAGACCTTGAGCGTCGATATTTTGTGCTACGCTTTTGGGACTTCACTGCTGTTTAATAAATTTTAACCCACCACAATTGCATAACTATTCTGGTGACGTTAAGATTCGCGGCACTAATTACTATTCAATTTTTGCGCATGAGTATTCAACTAAACGCCATTAACTGTTTTTACGGTGCCCATCAGGCGCTGTTCGATATCAACCTGGCTTGTCCGCAGGGAGAAACGCTGGTGTTGCTCGGCCCAAGTGGCGCGGGTAAAAGTTCGCTCCTGCGCGTCCTTAATCTGCTGGAGCAGCCGCGTTCCGGCAGCCTGCAGATTGCCGGTAATCACTTTGACTTCAGCAAAGCGCCATCTGACAGCGCAATCCGTGAACTGCGCCAGAACGTCGGCATGGTGTTCCAGCAATACAATCTGTGGCCACATCTCACCGTGGTGCAAAACCTGATTGAAGCGCCGTGCCGGGTGCTGGGTCTCAGCAAAGACGCCGCGCGTGCGCGTGCTGACAAGCTGCTGGACCGCCTGCGTCTGACGCCTTTTGCTGACCGTTTCCCGCTGCACCTTTCCGGTGGCCAGCAGCAACGTGTGGCGATTGCCCGTGCGTTGATGATGGAACCCCAGGTGTTGCTGTTTGATGAACCCACCGCCGCACTCGACCCCGAGATCACCGCGCAGATCGTCAGCATCATTCGTGAACTGGCGCAGACCCAAATTACGCAGGTGATTGTGACCCACGAAGTGGAAGTGGCGCGTAAAACGGCCAGCCGCGTGGTGTACATGGAGAATGGTCATATTGTTGAGCAAGGCGATGCCAGCCACTTTTCACAGCCGCAAACCGAAGCGTTTGCACATTATCTTTCGCACTAAGTCAGGATGCATCTAATGAAAAAAGTCGTACTTGCTGCACTGCTTGCCGGTCTGAGCCTCAGCGCTTCTGCTGCGCAGACCCTGCGTTTCGCCACCGAAGCCTCTTATCCGCCGTTTGAGTTTGTCGATTCCGACAACAAGATTCAGGGCTTCGATGTCGATCTGGCCAATGCGCTGTGTAAAGAGATTGATGCAACCTGTACTTTCACCAACCAGGCGTTTGACAGCCTGATCCCAAGCCTGAAATTCCGTCGTTTCGACGCGGTGATGGCGGGTATGGACATAACCCCTGAGCGTGAAAAGCAGGTGCTGTTCTCCAAGCCTTACTATGATAACTCCGCCATCTTTATCGCGCAGAAAGGCAAGCTGGCCGATGTTGCCGCGCTGAAAGGCAAACGCGTTGGCGTGCAAAACGGCACCACGCACCAGAAATACCTGTCTGACAAACACAGCGACATCACCGTTGTGCCTTATGACAGCTACCAGAATGCGGTGCTGGATCTGAAAAACGGCCGTATCGATGCCGTGTTTGGTGATACCGCGGTGGTGAACGAGTGGCTGAAACAGAATGCCAACCTCGCGCCACTGGGTGAGAAAGTCACAGATAAAGATTACTTCGGTACCGGTTTGGGTATCGCGGTGCGTCAGGGTAATACCGATCTGCAGGGCAAATTCAACACCGCCTTGGAGAAGATCAAAGCTGACGGCACTTACAAAACCATCTACAACAAATGGTTCCAGCAGTAATTCCTGATGAATGAACTCATTCCACTCGCAAGCGCCGCCGGCATGACCGTCGGCCTTGCTGTTTGTGCATTGATCGCCGGCCTTGTGCTGGCGATGATCTTTGCTGGCTGGGAGATGGTGCGCTGGAAACCGCTGGCGTGGATCGGCACCCTGTTGGTGACCCTGATTCGCGGTTTGCCGGAAATTCTGGTGGTGCTGTTTATCTATTTTGGCGCGTCTCAGCTCTTATTGACGCTATCTGATGGTTTCCACATTAATCTCGGTTTGTTCAGCATTCCTGTACAAGTGCAGATTGAGAACTTTGATGTCAGCCCCTTCCTGTGCGGGGTGATTGCGCTGGCGATGCTCTATTCCGCTTACGCTTCCCAAACCCTGCGCGGTGCGCTGAAAGCCGTCCCGGTTGGACAATGGGAATCAGGCCAGGCATTGGGCATGAAGAAGTCGGCGATTTTCTTCCGCCTGATTATGCCGCAAATGTGGCGTCACGCACTGCCAGGCCTTGGTAATCAGTGGCTGGTGTTGCTGAAAGATACCGCGCTGGTGTCACTGATCAGTGTCAATGACATCATGCTACAAACCAAAAGTATTGCCACGCGCACCCAAGAGCCTTTTACCTGGTATCTGGCGGCGGCGGCCATCTACCTGATCATTACGCTGTTCAGTCAGGCGGTATTGCGCCGTATTGAATCGCGCACCACGCGTTTTGAGCGGGGGGCCTGACCATGCTGGATTATTTACCCGAACTGCTAAAAGGGCTGCACACCAGCCTGACGCTTACTGTGGCATCGTTAATCGCTGCGTTGGTGCTGTCAGTGTTATGCACCATTGTGCTGGCATTGAAAGTGCCGGTCATGAATGCCTGGGTGAAAGGCTATATCACGGTGTTTACCGGCACACCGCTGCTGGTGCAGATCTTCCTGATTTACTACGGCCCGGGCCAGTTTCCGAGCATTCAGAATGTACCATGGCTGTGGCATCTGCTTTCACAGCCCTGGCTGTGTGCGCTGCTGGCGCTCTCGTTAAACAGTGCGGCTTACACCACGCAGCTGTTTTACGGCGCGGTAAAGGCGATTCCGTCCGGCCAATGGCAATCTTGTGCGGCATTGGGCATGAATCGTAAGGATACCCTGCGCATTTTACTGCCTTATGCCTTCAAGCGCGCCCTCTCCTCATATTCCAATGAAGTGGTATTGGTGTTTAAGAGTACTTCTCTGGCGTATACCATCACGCTGATGGAAGTGATGGGACATGGGCAACTGCTGTATGGCCGTACCTATGACATCACCGTCTACGCCGCCGCTGGCTTGATTTATCTGGTGGTCAATGGCTTGCTGACCTTGATGATGCGGTTGATTGAGAAGCGCGCGCTGGCGTTTGAACAGCGGAACTGATCCGTAACGGCGTGATTTATCACGCCGTTACCATTCCCACTCATTCCAGTGTAATTTTTTAATCATATTTATTGCATATAAATTCATTAACTGGCATCGTGTTAACCGTTCAATCTCTGGCATGGTTTACAGGAGTCACATAATGAAAAAATGGATTGTTGCCGCGGCACTGGCAACACTGACAATGAATGCTTATGCGGCAGAAAAAATCCGCTTCGCCGCTTCTGCAACTTACCCGCCGTTCGAATCGCTCAACAATGAAAATCAGTTAGAGGGTTTTGATATCGATCTGGCTAAAGCGCTATGCCAGCAGATGAAAGCGGAATGCACCTTCACTAACAACGCCTTTGATAGCCTAATCCCTTCACTGAAATTCCGTCGCTATGATGCGGTGATTTCTGGCATGGATATCACCGCCGAACGCAGTAAGCAGGTTGATTTTACCCAACCTTATTACGCCAACTCCGCGATTGTCATTGCCCATAAAGGCCAGTTTACCGATTTCAGCCAGCTGAAAGGCAAACGTGTCGGTGTGGAAAACGGCACCACGCACCAGAAATATCTGCTGGAGAAGCATCCAGAAGTGATCGCCGTGGCCTATGACAGCTACCAGAATGCGATCCTGGATTTGAAAAATGGTCGCCTGAATGGCGTTTTTGGCGACAGCGCGGTGGTTAATCAGTGGCTGAAAGCCAATGACGATCTCAGTACCGTTGGTGAGCACATCACGGATACCGAATATTTTGGCACCGGACTGGGCATTGCAGTACGCAAAGGGAATGACCCCTTATTAAAAGAGTTGAATACCGCGCTTGAGGCATTAAAAAACAACGGCACCTGGCAGCAGATCAACCAGAAGTGGTTCCCTGAATAAGCATTATGGAACGGCGTAGTGCGCCATCTGGCAGGTTCTGCACGTCCTCAGTCCAGACGGCCGCTACGCTGTTCCACCCTTCTTAATCAGTAACGTCAGCACTTCAAAATGCGCAGTGTGCGGGAACATATCAAACAACTGCACGCGGGTGACGTCATAATCCGCCAGCCGTGCAATATCCTGCGCCATGCTGCTCGGGTTACAACTTGAATAGAGAATGTAGTCCGGAGCCATCTGGCTGAGATAATCACACAATTCTGCCCCAATCCCGCGGCGCGGTGGATTGACCAGCACCAATTGCGGCACCTGCGCGCGCGAGGTGGCAAATTGCGTGGAATCCAGTGCCGCAAAGCTCACTTTCTCCAGCCCTAATTGCTTCGCGGATTGCCGTGCGCAGGTAATGGCTTCGGCATTGATCTCGATGCCAGTAAGCTGCATCTCCGGTGTCGCACAGTGCAAACCGAACCCGCCCACGCCACAAAACAGATCCCACATGCTGGTGATGGGCAGTTGAGCGACCCACTCACGCGCGGTGGCGTACAGAGTCGCGGCAACCTGCGGGTTGGTCTGGAAGAAGCTCTGCGGGCGGATATACAGCGGCACCTGATTAAACATCTCTGGCAGCGCCTGCTCGGGCGTTAACGCTATCTCTTCATCGCCCTCTAAAATCGCCATATGTACCGGCTGGATGTTGGCAGAGATCACCTTCAGCTGCGGCAACTGCTGCTGGAGCCAGGGCAGCGCAGCGCGCAACTGCGCCAGCTTGCTGGTGGAACGAAGCACAAAACGCAGCATCATCCCGCCTTGTGAGCTCTCTGTCAGCAGCAGGAACTTTAGTTCACCGCGTTTACGCGCCACGTTATACGGGGTTAAACCGGCACGCGCGATAAAAGGCTTGAGTACTTCAAACACAGGCGTGAAGCTGGCGGGATAGAGCGGACAACCACAGAGGTCAACCGGCTCGCCCTCGCGCGCTACCATCCCCAGAATGGGGCGCTCAACGCTGCCACTCACCACCATTTTGGCTTTATTACGAAACCCCTGCTGCGCAGACGTCACCGGCGGGAGATACTCCGCCACCGGCATCTGTTGCAGCAACTGCTCAAGCAGCGACTGTTTGTCACTGAGCTGTTGCGGATAGGGTTTTTCCAGCCACTGGCATGAGCGACAGCGACCGGCATCATAAAGCGCGCAATGCATGGAGAGGCCTGTATTCAGAATCGGGAGAAAAATCGGGGGCAGATTGTATCACCGGCCACGGAAAAAAGCGCGGCTGCTGGCCGGGACAAACAGCAGCAGCAGTACCATCAAATCCGGCACTTTCTGCAGCAAGGTATGATGAACGATCTGCGCATTGGTCTCTCCGGAAATGCTGAAGATTTCCGGATAAATCCAGCCCACGGAAGCCATCAGCATATACGCCAGAACAATGACTTGTGTCGCGACATAGCCCCAGCGACCACGATTACTGCCGCGCATCAGGGTAAAGGCGCACCGCAGTTCAAATAAGAAGATGAGCTGGCTGGCGATAAAAATCAGCGTGGAGTCCCAGGCTTGCGCACTGCGATGGACAAAATTAGCGATTTCGTCGTAGCCCAGTTCGTTGGCGAGCATCAGCACGCTAAGACAGCGTGTGGCAATGATCGCGATACCTGCGACCATGACCGCAACAGGTGCTGACGTTAAAACGGTGTTTTTTAGCGTTTCCGACATTGACCAGACTCCATAAGAAAAGGCTGGTAACACCAGCCTTGCTTAGTGTGGCAAATGTTACGGCTTTCAGCCACGTCTGGCTTTCTGAATATCGCGTAAACGCTGCTTTTCTTCGTGTGCCATAAAGCGCCAGGCGATAAATCCAACCAGGCCGACGACAAACAAAATCAGCGAAGCCAGCGCATTGATCTCTGGGTTGACGCCACGACGTACGGTGGCAAAAATCGCCATTGGCAACGTCGTCGCACCTGGCCCCGTGACAAAGCTGGCGATAACCAAATCGTCAAGCGACAGGGTAAAGGCCAACAGCCAACCGGTGACAATTGCGGGCGCGATCATCGGTACGGTAATCACGAAGAACACTTTGAGCGGTGTTGCACCCAGGTCCATCGCCGCCTCTTCAATCGAGCGGTCCAGCTCACGCAGACGCGAGTTGATCACCACCGCCACATAAGCGGTACAGAAGGTCACGTGCGCCAACCAAATGGTGAGCATGCCGCGATCGCTCGGCCAGCCAAAGGTGTTGCCCATGGCCACAAACAGCAGCAGCAGTGACAAACCGGTGATCACATCTGGCATCACCAGCGGTGCAGTCAACATAAATGCAAAGCCACTGTGCCCACGGAAGCGACCAAAGCGCACGATAATCACCGCCGCCATGGTACCCAGCACCACCGCCATGGTGGCAGACAGTGCAGCAATGGTCAGACTGAGGCCCACCGCATCCAGCATCGCGCTGTCCTGGAACAGCACTTTGTACCAGTGGAAAGAGAAGCTTTCCCACACGGTAACCAACTGCGAGCTGTTAAAGGAATACACCACCAGTAGCAGCATTGGCGCGTAGAGGAACAGGAAGCACACCACCAAAATCGCGGTGCGCCACGGAGAGCGAATGGTCGGTAACTGATTCATTCCTTCTCTCCTAACTCACGGTTTTGGTGCTTGTGGAACCAGATAATCGGCAAGATCAGTATCAACAGAATGATCACCGCCAAAGCAGAGGCCACCGGCCAGTCACGGTTGTTGAAGAACTCCTGCCACAAGATGCGGCCAATCATGATGCTGTCTGGCCCACCAAGCAGCTCAGGGATCACGTACTCCCCCACCGCCGGGATAAACACCAACATCGAACCGGCAATAATGCCGCCTTTGGTCAGTGGCACAATCACGCTGAAAAAGGTCTTCAACGGGCGCGCGCCAAGATCCAGCGAGGCTTCCACCAGCGAGTAATCGATACGGGTCAGCGCGGTGTAGATTGGCAGCACCATAAACGGCAAGTAACAGTAAACGATACCGATATACACCGCCGTGTTGGTGTAAAGGATCACCAGCGGATGATCGATCACCCCCAACCACATCAGGAAGCGGTTAAGAATACCGTTGTTGTTGAGCAGCCCCATCCACGCATAGACGCGCACCAGGAACGAAGTCCATGACGGCAGAATCACCAGCAACAGCAGAATGGTGCGCATCGAGGGCTTACTGTGAGCTACCGCCCACGCCAGCGGATAACCAATCAGCAAACAGATCACGGTGGAAATCGCTGCCACTTTTAGCGAAGTCAAATAGGCTTCGGCATACAGCGGGTCGTCGGTCAGCGTAATGTAGTTGCCAAGGTTCAGCACCAGATTGAGCTGATCGTCCGCCCAGGTCACCAAATCGGTGTACGGCGGGATCGCACGCGCAATATCAGCAAAACTGATCTTCAGCACAATCAGGAAGGGCAACAGGAACAGCAGGATCAGCCACAGATATGGCAGTGCGATCACCAGCTTGCGGCCATGCAGCATTTTGATGCGCGTGCCCCAGCGTTGCAGCGGCGTGCCGACAACTTCGGGTTCGCGGCGTTGAGAAATCTGGCTCATTACGCCTCCTTAAACCGTCAGAACCACACAGCTATCGGCATCCCAGCACAGGCGTACTTCATCGCCCCATGTCGGCGCACCTTTGCGGTAGCGATGTGCATTCTGCAGCTGTGCACTGATCATCTGACCGCTGCGCAGGCGAACGTGGTAGATGGAGAGGTCGCCGAGATAAGCGATATGCACCACTTCACCCACCGCGAAATTGCAGCCGTCAGCCGGCACCTCTTCACACAGCATCACTTTCTCAGGACGCAGTGCAACGTGTACCGGCACGTTATCAACGATAGAGACATCGGTCTGAACTTTCAGTGGATGCACCAAACCTGGCGCATCTATCACCACGCCGTCCTCACCACGTTCACGCAGCAGGCCTTCAAACACATTGACCGAACCAATAAATTCGGCGCTGTAGCGGCTGGTTGGATGCTCGTAAATCTCTTCCGGCTCACCAATCTGCACGAACTTACCGCGGTTCATGATGGCGATGCGCCCGGCCATGGTCATGGCTTCTTCCTGATCGTGCGTCACCATCACACAGGTGGCTCCCACACGCTCCAGAATATCCACCACTTCGTGCTGCATGCGGTCACGCAGTTTCTTATCCAGTGCGCCCATCGGCTCATCGAGCAGCAGCAGCTTAGGACGTTTCGCCAGACTACGTGCCAGTGCCACGCGCTGGCGTTGGCCGCCAGAGAGCTGGTGTGGCTTGCGCTTGGCAAACTCCTGCATATGCACCAGCGTCAGCATCTCTTCAACACGGCTGCTGATTTCACCTTTCGGCAATTTATCCTGCTTCAGACCAAAGGCAATGTTCTGCTCCACCGTCATGTGGGGGAACAAAGCATACGACTGAAACATCATATTGATGGGGCGTTGATACGGCGGAACGTGGGACATGTCCTGGCCGTCGAGCACAATCTGTCCACTGGTCGGTGGCTCAAAGCCTGCCAGCATGCGCAGCAAGGTGGATTTACCACAGCCGGAGGCACCCAGCAGGGCAAAAATTTCACCTTTATAAATGGTCAGGCTGACATCATCCACGGCGTGCTGGCCGTCAAAAGATTTGGTCAGGTTGCGAATTTCCAGCAGCGGCGTTAACGCCTTAGCCGTTTTATTTGGGGGGCGGGGAATCGCGTCGTTCACTAACATTTCTCCGGCGCTAAGCGGTGTAGCGCGGCACAGCCAGCCGCTAAAATGGCACAACAGAGGCCATCACCGCGCCTCTGTTGTCGTCTACAAGTAAATGAATCCATTTACAACGAATTACTTACCACTTTTAACTTTAGTCCACGCACGGGTACGCGCACGATCCAGTTTTGGATCTTGGACTTTCAGCACAAACAACTTCGCCATGGCATCAGGCGTTGGGAAGATGCCTGGGTTGTTACGCACATCGGCGTTGATCAGCGGCAGTGATGCCTTGTTGCCGTTGGCATAGTTCATCTTGTTGGAGACATCAGCAATCACTTTTGGATCCATGATGTAGTTCAGCCACTGATAAGCTTCATCCAGATTCTTCGCATCTTTCGGAATCGCCATCATATCGAAGAAGGCCAAGGCACCCTCTTTCGGCACGCTGTACCCCAGGTGCACGCCGTTGTTGGCTTTTTCTGCACGATCTTTTGCCTGCAGGATATCGCCAGACCAGCCGATCGCCACGCAGATGTTGCCATTCGCCAGGTCGTTAATGTACTGAGACGAGTGGAAGTAACGGATGTTCGGACGCAGTTTCAGCAGCAGATCGGTGGCAGCGCCGGTGTAATCTTTGGCATCAGAGCTGTTCGGATCTTTGCCGAGGTAATTCAACACGGTAGCGAAAATCTCTTCCGGTGCATCCAGGAAGGAGACGCCACAGCTTTTCAGTTTTTCCAGGTTTTCTGGCTTCAGGACCAGATCCCAGCTGTTGAGTGGTGCATCGGTGCCCAGCGCGGCTTTCACTTTATCAATGTTGTAGCCGATACCGGTGGTGCCCCACAGATAAGGAATCGCATATTTGTTACCTGGATCATGCTGCGCGACTTTCGCCATCAGGTCAGGATCGAGGTTTTTGTAGTTAGGCAGTTTGCTCTTATCCAGCTCCTGGAAAACACCTGACTGCAACTGACGCGCAAGGAAGCTCGAAGAAGGCACCACAACGTCGTAACCGGTTGAGCCCGCCATCAGCTTACCTTCCAGTACTTCATTGGAGTCAAACACGTCGTAGACCACTTTAATACCGGTCTGCTTTTCGAAATTAGGCACAGTATCGGCCGAGATATAATCGGACCAGTTATATACGTGCAGCGTTTTATCCTCTGCCTGAGCACCCACGGCCGCAGCCATCAGCACACCTGCAACCACACCTGGCAACCATTTTTTACGTTGGTTGATCATGTTTTACATCCTCCTTAGCGGGTCATCACAACGCTGCATACACGCGATCCTGACGTTGCGTTTATTGTCGAATTAGACGCATAGAATGAATCAATATTCAGCGGGAGTTTAATAGCAAAAACCTATGTTTGTGCTGAGGTTGCACGTCTCAGGCAGCCCCGCAAGAATAGCCCCACAGCTTCATGCGTGCCAGAGCCCAGCGTAAAAAACGCCTTTTTGCGATATCTTATGCATGTTTCTGCTATGGGGTTTGGCACTAGCGGCATAAAGCACGACTAATATCTGGCAATAAAGGGCAAAATGCAGAATAAAAAGTGGTGGGGATAAAATGAAAACTGCCGCAAAAAGCGGCAGTTAGCGAGACGGGAAATCTTAGTGCAGCATCGCGTGGCTGCCGGAACTGGGTTGACGTTCCTCTTCTTCGCCCATCATCAGTAAATTGTTGGCAAAGGCTTCCATAATCACCATGGAAATCCCCTCTTCACTCTGCTTCATAAAGTGAGAGAACTGGCCAAAGGTCAAACCAGCGGTGGTACTGATGGACTGGCAGACAATCAGCTTGGGCAGATTATCGTCCTGAATATCGATAAAGGCTTTCACCGTTAATGAACTGGCGTTGATTTGCGACAAATCGCCAACCAACGGGATAAGCGCCGTGGGCTTCACTTCAGCCAGTGCGGAGAAAAGGATGACGTCGTCCACCAGGTCGATTTTTGCATCAAACACCCCGTCAAAATTCTGCATGTGCGGCAGATGCAGTGCCTGGCAGGCATCGCATTCGAACCAGGTGATATTTTGTTGATCCAGCCAGCGACGCAGCATGTCGATGTCAGGAACGACCAGTGAATCCATCGTTATGTCCTGTGGGGTGAAGAAATAAGCGCCTTAGCTTACGGAAAAAGTCATGCTGTTGCCACGAAAACCGCGTAAAAGCGGGCTCAGCCGCCCGTTTTAAGACGATAGCCGGGGCAGGCGTGTTGTTCAACCCATTCAATCATCATGGTGGCGATATCTAAACCGGTGTTGCCCTCAATACCTTCGAGACCGGGCGACGCATTGACTTCCATCACCAGCGGCCCGCGATGCGCACGTAAGATATCAACGCCAGCGATCTCCAGACCCAGCGTTGACGCGGCTTTCACCGCAATCTCACGCTCCTTGTCGGTAATGGTCACTGCATGCGCTTTGCCACCGCGATGCAGATTAGAGCGGAAATCCCCCTCTTTGGCTTCACGTTCAATGGCGGCCACCACCCGATCGCCAATCACCAGACAACGAATATCGCGCCCTTGTGCTTCTTTGATGAACTCCTGCACCAGGATATGGGCGTTCAGACCACGAAAGGCATCAATCACGCTTTCGGCAGCCTGACGCGTTTCCGCCAGTACCACACCAATACCCTGCGTCCCTTCCACCAGCTTGACCACTAGCGGCGCCCCACCCACCATGGCGATGAGATCTTGCGTATCGTCCGGCGAGGAAGCAAATCCGGTGATTGGCATATCAATGCCTTCACGTGCCAGCAACTGCAGTGAGCGTAATTTATCGCGGGCGCGGGTAATCGCCACCGACTCGTTCAAGGGATAACTGCCCAACATTTCGAACTGACGTAGCACAGCCGTGCCATAGAAGGTGGTGGCAGTGCCGATACGCGGGATGACCGCGTCAAAATGGCCCAGCGGTTCACCCCGATAATGCACAGCCGATGAATCGGAGTTGATGTTCATATAGCAGGAGAGCGGATCGATCATCTGCACCTGATGACCACGCTCTTCCGCAGCATCCCGCAGGCGTTTGCACGAATACAGCGATCCATCGCGGGTAAGAATGGCCATCTTCATTGCTGAGTTCCTTGTGCTTAGCGTGTCGCCCAGCCTTGCTGATGCAGATAATCCAGCATAAATGGCCGCGTTTCTTTAATAATCAAGCGCTGAATCAGTTCGCTCCAGGTTTCGGAACGCTGGTTGCTGTCGCGCTGCTGATAATAGGCCGTAATTTGATTATCGTAATCAGCCAGTAGGTTTTTATCGACAGCCTGATAACGATTTTCATGCACCAGCATAGCTTGCGGCATACGCGGTTTCACATCCGGCGCTGACGCAGGATGGCCAATACAGAAACCAAACAGGGGCAATACAAATTGAGGCAGTCCCAGCAATTCGGTGACTTGAGCAATGTTGTTACGGATGCCGCCAATAAACACCCCCCCCAGGCCCAACGATTCGGCCGCTACCATGGCATTTTGCGCCATCAGCGCGGTATCGACGCAGCCCAGCAGTAGCTGCTCGGCGCGGCCGAGATGCGCATCGGGGCAAATTTGCTGATGGCGATTAAAGTCGGCGCAGAATACCCAAAACTCCGCTGCAGCACTGACCCAAGGCTGTCCGCCGGTCAGCTGCACCAGCTGTTCACGCATGGCCTTATCCGTGATGCGAATAATGGAAGAGCACTGTAAAAAACTGGAGGTAGAGGCCGCTTGTGCTGCAGCAATGATCGCGCTGCGCTGGGCATCATCTATACCTTGCTCAGTAAAGGCGCGAATGGAACGGTGGCTGCATAGTAAATCAATCGTCGGCGTCATAATCCTCTCCGGTTACTTCTTTTTGTGAGTTTGATTAAACAACTGCGGCGCCATGGCTTTCGCCGTTCGCCACATCATCAGCCATGCTGCGGGCAGCATCAGCGCAATGCCAAGGAAAAACAATAGCGTAGCCAACGAGTTTTTCGCCATAAACGCTGGGGCGCTGACCCAGTCGTTGACCAACAGCAGCGCGCCAATCACCGAAAGAACGCCCAGCACTTCCAGTAGCAATATCGGTTTGGGCAAAGTCGCCAGATTACGCATAGGTGAATCCCTCAGTGACTCAATTTGTCAGTCGCATGCTAGATCCGAATACTTCGCATCATGAGGGTGAAGTATGGCGGATATAGTTTGCGGCCATTAGATTAACAGGCAATTTCTTCTTTGCTTAAGCAGGATGGGCGGGCATGATGAATGCTATTATTCACGCTGTAATGTGAAACTGGTCACAAAACAGCAGCGGAAGGAGAGAAGCAATGATTGCAGTGATTTTTGGCCGTGAAAGCTGCCCATACTGCGTACGTGCCAAAGAGTTAGCCACCAAGCTAACCAGTGAGCGCGACGATTTTAACTATCAGTACGTCGATATTCAGACCACCGGTATTACTAAAGCCGACCTGGAAG
Organism: Pantoea sp. EA-12; assembly: GCF_030053355.1. Taxonomy (NCBI): domain Bacteria; kingdom Pseudomonadati; phylum Pseudomonadota; class Gammaproteobacteria; order Enterobacterales; family Erwiniaceae; genus Pantoea; species Pantoea sp. EA-12. The sequence goes on from NZ_JASGBY010000013.1 coordinate 114,331, forward strand.
CGCGTGCGGGCAAACCGGTTACCACCGTGCCGCAGATTTTCCTCGACGATCAGCATATCGGTGGCTACACCGAATTTGCTGCCTGGACCAAAGAAAATCTGGGTGTTGAAGCCTGATTGATCGGGCGCGTTATCGGGGCGGCTTTTAGGCCGCCTCTCGCCACAAATCCAACATATTACTCAGCCCGCATCGCCAGCATTATCCGCAGTAGTCGCACCACCAAAGCGCCGCACCCCGCCCAGAACAACGCACTCAAACTCCACGCCACCACCAGCAGCCAACTGTGCATTTGCGTCACGGTGAACCACACCCACGCTAACCCCAACAATGAGCCGCCCAACGCGACCCACAGCGTCCCGATCAGCGGGCTGTCTGGCTGCATCACAGCCATCAGCATGCCTGGCAATAAAAACAGCAATAACTCAGGTTGTCCACGCACGGCTTGTTCCGCCGCAGCGGCCCAAAAATGATGTGCAAAAATAAACACCAGCGTATAAAGCATCATGCCCAAAACCGATGCTGGCCAGCGATTATTGCGCTGCAACATAACCATCCTCAACTTTGACGTTAACAATATTGAAACGTTTACTGCCCTGATGCGTAAAAGTGGAAATAAAAATAAACAGCAACGGCCCTAAGGAATGAAATGGCTGATAGCTGAGGGAGTTAATTATGATTAGAATGACGCCGCTGTCATTTATGGCCTGCACCTTCCTGGCGACAAGGACACTTGCGGTCGCCACAAGATAGCGAAAAAAGGCCCATTCATCAACTCGTTACTGGTAAAGAAGAAGTTAAAGCGTGAACATTAACGTCGCAGAATTGTTAAGCGGAAATGACGTTCTGTTATTATTTGTCGTCTTAGCCCTTGGGCTGTGTCTGGGTAAATTACGCCTGGGTTCTGTCCAACTCGGTAATTCCATTGGTGTACTCGTTGTTTCTTTGATTTTAGGCCAACAACACTTTGCGATAAATACCGATGCATTAAGCCTCGGCTTTATGTTGTTTATTTTTTGTGTCGGTGTCGAAGCGGGGCCAAACTTTTTCTCAATCTTTTTCCGCGACGGTAAAAATTACTTCTTTCTCGCCATTGTGATGGTGGTCAGTGCACTCCTGATAGCCTTAGGGCTGGGTAAACTGTTCGGTTGGGATATTGGGCTGACAGCGGGCATGCTGGCCGGCTCCATGACGTCAACGCCGGTGCTGGTTGGCGCGGGTGACACACTGCGACAAAGCATCAGCGACGGCCATCAGTTGAGCACGATGCAGGATAATCTGAGTCTCGGTTACGCCCTGACCTATCTGATTGGTTTGGTCAGCCTGATTTTTGGTGCGCGCTATCTTCCACGCCTGCAGCATCAGGATTTACCGACCTGTGCGCAACAGATCGCGCGTGAACGAGGCCTTGATGCCGACAGCCAGCGCAAAGTGTTCCTGCCGGTGATTCGCGCCTACCGCGTGGGGCCGGAGCTGGTGGAATGGAGCGGCGGCAAAAATCTGCGCGAACTGGGCATTCACCGCCAGACCGGCTGTTACATCGAACGCCTGCGCCGTAATGGTATTCTCGCCAGTCCCGATGGTGACGCGATGCTGCAACTGGGCGATGACATTTCCCTGGTGGGCTATCCTGACGCACACGCTCGCCTCGATCCCAGCTTCCGCAACGGCAAAGAAGTGTTCGATCGCGATCTACTCGACATGCGTATCGTCACCGAAGAGATCGTGGTGAAAAACCACAATGCGGTGAATAAGCGCCTTAGCCACCTGAAACTCACTGACCACGGTTGCTTCCTCAACCGCGTAATCCGCAGCCAGATTGAGATGCCCATTGATGACAGCATCATGCTCAATAAAGGCGATGTGTTGCAGGTCAGTGGTGAAGCGCGACGCGTAAAAAGCCTGGCAGACCGCATTGGCTTTATCGCAATCCACAGTCAGATGACCGATCTGCTGGCATTCTGCGCGTTCTTTATTATCGGATTGATGATCGGCATGATTACCTTCCAGTTCAGCAACTTCAGCTTTGGCATCGGCAACGCCGCCGGTTTGCTGTTCGCCGGGATCATGCTGGGTTTCCTGCGTGCTAACCACCCTACCTTTGGTTATATCCCTCAGGGTGCACTCACCATGGTGAAAGAGTTTGGTCTGATGGTGTTTATGGCGGGTGTCGGCCTGAGTGCTGGCAGCGGCTTGCAACATGGACTAGGCAGCGCAGGTGCACTGATGCTGTTAAGCGGCTTGCTGGTCAGTTTAATACCGGTGGTGGTGTGCTATTTGTTTGGCGCCTATGTGTTGAAAATGAACCGTGCGCTGTTGTTCGGCGCCATCATGGGTGCCCGTACCTGTGCACCGGCAATGGAGATCATCAGTGATACCGCCCGCAGTAGCATTCCGGCACTAGGCTATGCAGGAACTTATGCCATTGCTAACGTTTTGCTGACGCTCGCCGGCACCCTGATTGTGATAATTTGGCCGCTTTTGCCTTTTTAAAATTTTTTTTACCCCGTTCAGAACTTTCTATTTGGGGCGCAGTCTGAATAAGTGCCACTGCTTTTCTTTGAAATCCCCAAATTGAGGAGCCCGCCGGTCACTGACTTGCGGGTTTTTTTATGCCTGCTATTCCTGCCGCTTAAGGTTCTCCTAAGCGTAAATTGCGACCCTGCCGCTCTGATTTCGCTATTTTCAAACCTTCATGCAACTTTCATCAAAGTTAAACACTCCAACAACCCGCGATAAGATTAAGAGCCAGACTATTTATTGTTTGTCTGGGCGCTTTTACGCTATCAACTTTATTTTGCTGGCAATTTTTGCACTGGTGTTCTTGTGGTGGTCACGCCACGAAAGCCTGGATATCGCCATCACCAGGATGTGGTTTGATCCGCTGACACAGACGTTTCCGTGGCAGCACAACCGCTGGCTGGACCTGATAAATCATCGTTTGTTCAAAGATGTGATCATTATCGGCGCGGTACTGCTGCTATTACGCGGACTACAGAAGCGCGATGGGCGTCGCGTGCTGGTGGCCCTGCTGTTTGGCTTGGGGCCGCTGGTGGTAGGTGTTCTGAAGGCGCACAGCGCACATTCATGCCCATGGGATCTGGCGATGTTCGGCGGTAAAGCTGCCACCTTCGCGTTGCTGGATGCCGTGCCCGCCAATAGCGGGCCGGGCCAATGTTTCCCTGGCGGACATGCCTCCAGTGGTTTTGCCATGATGGCGCTGTTTTTCCTGTGGTGGCCTGAACGTCCCCGCCGCGCGCTGTTGGCGCTGTGCGCAGGTGGCACAATTGGCCTGTTGATGGGTTATGGCCAGGTGATGCGCGGTGCCCACTTCTTCTCACACAACCTGTGGGCAGGCTGGTGGGTATGGCTGAGCCAGGTGCTGATTTTTGCTGGTGTTTCTTTTTGGGTAAACAGAACGAGGGTGATGAAACGTGATGGAAGCACTTAACCACACGATTTTTTTATGGATTAACGCCACCGCGGATTCGCCGCAGTGGTTGATTCATCTGGCCACTTTTATCGCGAAAGATGTGATTGCGATTGTGCCATTACTGATTGTTGCGCTCTGGTTGTGGGGACCGCGCGATCAGGTTCAGTCACAGCGTGCGCTGGTGTTAAAAACCGGTATGGCGCTGATCTACGCACTGAGTATTTCATGGTGTGTGGGACAACTGCTGCCGCATCCGCGCCCCTTCGCTATCGGCCTTGGTCATCAGTTCCTGGCACACGCCGCCGATGACTCTTACCCCAGTGACCACGGCACCACTATCTTCACCTTTGCGCTGGCGTTTATCTTCTGGCATCGCCTGTGGTCGGGCGTGATTTTGTTGGCGGTGGGCAGTGCGATTGCCTGGTCACGCGTCTATCTGGGCGTTCACTGGCCGATGGATATGCTGGGTGGATTCCTGGTAGGTCTGCTGGCTTGTCTGGCGTCGCACATGGCGTGGCAGCTATACGGTGAACGCATGCTGGCCTTTACGCATCAGGTGTATCGCGCACTCTTTTCAATGCCGATTAAGAAAGGCTGGGTACGCGGATAATGCAGCAGGCGGCGCAAATGCGCCGCCCAAGTATCAATTCAACCACTTACCAAACCAGCCGTTGAATTTCATCATGATGAAGTCCCAAATGCGGCCAATAAAGCCACCCTCGGGCACATCCTCCATCACCACCAACGGACGCTGGTCAATCGTTTTGCCATCCAACTGGAAATCGATAGTGCCCACCACCTGATTCTTCTGCAGCGGTGCCTCCAGTTGCGGCGAATTCAGGGTAAAGCTTGCCTTGAGGTTTTTCATTTGGCCTTTCGGCACAGTGATTGCCGCATCCTTAGCGACTCCCAGATTGACCTGGCTGTGGTCGCCAAACCAGACACGCTGTTGGGCAAACGGCTTATCAGCTTTGATTGGCGTCACCGTTTCATAGAAACGGAAGCCCCATGTCAGCAGTTTCTCGCTCTCACGAAAACGAATCGCATCGGTTTGCGTGCCCAGCACCACTGAAATCAGTCGCATGTCACCATCTACTGCGGAGGCCACCAGATTGTTACCTGCGCCAGAAGTGTGCCCGGTTTTGATACCATCTACCTTCAGATTACTGCTCCACAGCAGGCGGTTGCGGTTCATCTGCTTGATATGGTTAAAGGTGAACTCTTTTTCGCTGTTGAGCGCATACTCTTCCGGCACGTCACTGATCAGACGCTGACCAATGATGGCCATGTCACGAGCGGTGCTGTATTGCCCTTCCGCATCAAGACCGTGCACAGTCATGAAATGGGTGTTTTGCAGTCCAAAGGCTTTCACGTAGTTGTTCATCAGGCCGATAAACGAGTCCTGGCTGCCTGCAACATAATCGGCCAGTGCGATACAGGCATCATTACCTGACTGAATCACCACGCCTTTATTCAGTTCCGAAACCGGAATGCGGTCCCCCGGCTTAAGGAACATCAGCGATGAGCCGCGCAGTTTTGGATTGCCGGTCGCCCACGCATCCTGACCAATGGTCACCAGGTCATCATTATGTATCTTGCCCGCTTTCAGTGCCTGTCCGACCACATAACTGGTCATCATTTTGGTCAGGCTGGCGGGATCGAGGCGTTGATCGGCATTGGACTCTGCCAGCACTTTCCCACTGTTATAGTCCATTAAAATCCAGGCTTTGGCTTCAATCTGTGGAGCAGCAGGCGCCTGTTCAGCCTGAGTGGTGAACGGGAGGAAAAGCACTAATAATGAAGTGGCAGCCAGCGGCCGCAAGGCAGAAGTGACGGAGTTTTTTCTCATGAGCGTGACCAGATTGTCCTTGTTAAATCATGGTTTTGGTGCGGGTAAGACATGTCTTAATAAAAGCTACACGCTAACCCCCTGCGAACAAAACCGTCCAATCGTAAAGTTTTTTAGAGTTTATTAGAGTAACCCTGGCACCAACGCCGCAGTGCTGCCACTTTTGATCTATTGCACAAGATGAAAAAATGCGAGAAATTCCGATTTTTCGCAGAACGGTTAAGCCAGTCACAAAATTCCGCTACCCTGATACCAGTCAGCCCGAGGAGAACCACGATGGACTTAGCCGTTTTCGATCTGGACGAAACCCTGATTTGTGAAGACAGTACCAGCCTCTGGCTGCGCTGGCTGGTTTCACAGGGATTCGCACCCGAAGCAGTCATTTTGCAAGAGCAGGCTCTGATGGAAAAATATCACGCCGGCACCCTTTCAATTGAAGAATATATGAGCACCACTCTTTCCCCTCTCGCCGGTATGGCGACCCTCACCGTTGAGGGCTGGGTGCGTCGTTTTATCCATCGCGACATTTTACCCCGTGTTTTCCCTGCCGCACGCGAACGCATTGACTGGCACCAGCAGCGCGGCGATACCGTAATGATCATTACGGCCAGTGGCGACCATCTGGCCGTTCCGATTGCACAGCGTCTTGGTGTACATGGGGCCCTTGCCATTGGTGTTGAGGTCGTGGACCAACGCTACAGTGGCCAGATCTATGGCACGGCGACCTATCGTGAAGGCAAGGTCACACGTCTGAGTGACTGGAAAGCCTTGCAGCAAGATCAACGCTTTGAGCGTACCTGGGCCTACAGCGATTCGATGAATGATCTACCGCTGCTGGCCCACGCCGATCATGCCTGGGTGATTAACCCTAATGCGCAGTTGCAGCAGGAAGCACAGCAGCGCGGCTGGGAAGTGTGCAACTGGGTGCGCTAAGTTAACCGCGAGAGGGGTTGGCCGCGTCTGCCAGCCCCACTTTTAACAGTTTTCCGTTAGCCTCATCCGTTAGCAAATAGAGAAAACCGTCTGGCCCCTGGCGGACATCGCGGATGCGTTCACCACGATCCTGCAACAAGCGCTGTTCCTCGAACACTTTCTCACCATTCACCCGCAGGCGGATTAAGCTTTTCTCTTTTAAAGCACCAATGAACAGCGAATTCTTCCATTGCGGGAAACGTGCGCTGTTGTAGAACGCCATGCCGCTGATGGCCGGAGACACTTTCCACCAAAACAGCGGTTGTTCAGTCCCCGCGACATGGGTTCCCTGGGCTTCTGGCACCTTCTGACCGCTGTAATCGATACCGTAGGTGGCCAATGGCCAGCCGTAATTTTTGCCTTTCTCTGGCAGATTCACCTCATCGCCGCCACGTGGACCGTGCTCACTCTCCCACATTTGCTGCGTCCACGGATTGAACGCTAACCCCTGTGGATTGCGCATGCCATAAGACCAAATCTCTGGGCGTGCGTCTTTGCGATGCACAAAGGGGTTATCGGGCGGGATCTCACCATTCTGCGTCAGACGCACGATTTTTCCAGAGAGCTTATCCAGCTGTTGGGCACTGCTACTGGCAAAGTTGTCACCAAAAGCGATATAGAGATATCCCTGATGATCAAACGCCAGGCGCGTGCCGATATTGGCACCGCTGGAGAGTTTAGGCGTTTGCTCCAGCAACACTTTGAAGCCGTTTAGCTGACGGTTATCGTCGCTGAGCCGCCCGTACCCCACCACACCGCCGGCACGCCCTTCAGCATTTGCCGTGGTGTAACTGAGCCACACGCGACGGCTTTGGGCGAAATCGGGCGCCAGCACCACATCCAGTAATCCACCCTGACGATTGGCCCAGACTTTCGGCACCCCGCTGATGGGCTGCGATAACCCGGTGCCCGGTTGCCAACTGCGCAGTTGCCCGGAACGTTCTGTAATCAGCAAGGTTTGATTGTCAGGCAGAAACGCCACCGACCAAGGGTGGTCGAGCTTATCCTGCAACACCTGAACCTGGACCTCTGCGGCCAAAGTGAATGAGGGGTAACTGAATACGCCAAGCAGTAGCGCAACGGGCAGTAAACGCATGGAATGCTCCTTTATCACGGTTTGCGATCAAGGGTAGTCAGTCAGTAAGAAAAGATGTGCAGGATTTACAAAACATTAAGCCCGACGCGATGTCGGGCTGCAGGATTAAGGAGCTGAGAAAGCTACAACATCGCGCACCATCTCGTCGATGCCGGGGCGTAAGTCATTGAGGGTGATTGGGGTGCTGTTATTAGGCAGTGACTTACCAAACGCCTTGCGCACCACCTTAATCATCGGTTTCCCGGTTTGGGCATCCACCGCTTCCACTTCCAGGAACAGCGCACTGTTTTGAGTTCTGTGCCCGGTGGCCGCCATGGTGCTGGCCACCACAGCAGCAATCGGTACCACTTCGTAGAACTGCACCCCTTCGTTTTCAGCACTCACCGCCGTGATTGCGCTCTTCACACGCAGGGTATGCGCACCTGTCTTGCCCACCACAGGTTTACGTTCTGACACCGCTTTTTTTAGTTGGGCGTCAGTGTACTGGCGAATCTGATCGAGAGTCTGCTGGCTGATTCGCTCGGTAGGGCGCGCGGCGGGATAATAAACCACCGGTTCAAACACCACATTGGTATAATCCGCGCTGTGGTAATCCGGTGCTATCCAGCGTAGCGTCGGCTTTCCACTGGGCGATTGCGCCGGTTTTAACTGGCTGTAATCGCCAAGGAACCCAGAGAATTGCTGTTTATCGGCAACATGAGAGGTACAACCCACGGCCAGCATTGCCAGCGTTAAAGCAGGAATATAAAGACGAAATCGCATGAGAAAGCCCTTATAAGAGGTAAACGCTTCTCAAGTGTAGAGCGCACGCTGCGCTTTAGCGGGATAAATTCGCAGGATGTGAAGAAAACCACCCGCAGAGCAGGTGGTTTGCAGGATTACTCGAAGCAGGTCTCTGGATTATCTGAAAGTGAGATAAACGATTCACCGCCTTTGGTCAGGGCGATAATACCGCCGCTCTCAATATCATAAACCCACCCATGCAGGCGAATTTTGCCTTTACGCAGCGCTACCGCCACGGAAGGGTGTGTTTTGATATTGTTCAGCTGAGCAATAACGTTTTCTTTCACCATCTCGTTAAGACGGGTTTCAACGGACTCATACTTGCGCTCTTCCACCACGGCTTTTGCCGCATTGGCGTAATGTAGCCAGTGATCGACCGCAGGCATGCTTTCCAGGTCGGCGTTAGCCGCAATCGCATTCATGGCACCGCAATTCGAGTGGCCGCAAATAATGATTTCAGTCACGCCCAGTGCCACTACTGCATATTCAATGGTGGCAGAGACACCGCCCGGTTCAGGACCAAATGGCGGCACAATATTACCGGCATTACGGATCACAAACAGTTGACCGGGCTCAGATTGCGTGACTAATTCGGGCACCAGACGGCTGTCTGAGCACGAAATAAACAGCGCTTTAGGATTCTGGTTTGAAGCCAGACTTTTGAAAAGATCCTTCCTTTCAGGGAACACATTCTGTTGAAAATTCAGAAAACCTTTGACGATCTCTTGCATATGTCTGCTCTCACATTATCCACTTCTGCTTAGGCCATTAAATACGGCCTTCAGCGCGAGTTAACATTCTCCAGTGACAAGAATAACTTACCGTCACCGACCCAACATTTAAGCAAAACAGGCTGGATTGCACAACTCGGATCACCAGCACACTGGTTAAGCGTATACCAAAGTTGCCGCTACGCTGCAGACTAATCGTATAACCAGCGCCCAGCCTTCGCAGACTCAATTAACATGCCAATGGTGAAGTCCGGAACGGGAACAGGTTCCGTTTTTTTAAAGGGATTAAGTGAAAGCGGGACATCAGGGATGTAGGTATTGATGTCGAACTTCTGACGATCAACTTTAAACTTTTTAAAATAGTCTTCCATCAGATCTTCGAGTTCTGCAATATCAATATCCAGATCAAAGTCGAGGTCAGTATCAGGTGTCAGATTAACTTTTTTGTGATTGAACAAATACGTTCCTGCATAGGGACGAATGAAGTCATAAATTTCTTGTTCAAGCGTATTCACCATAATTTATCCTCTTCTCTGGCAATCACTTTGTAGTCTCGTACTGTTCGATAAATGATTTGAGAAATATCGGCGGCGAGGATGATGATTCCCAATAACGGCACTGAACGTCCCACGAAAGCAGAGATATTGCGCACATAGATCTTTCGCGCTGTCCAGGGAGTATAGCCACCTACCCATGTAGGAAGAGACATGCCGAAGGGAAATTTCGCTTTCTTAAACACTGCACGGGAAGCCTTGGAGGCATATGACGTCCCTTTCGTGGCATTCGCGAATTTTCCGCGCGTACCGAGATTGTTTCGTCCTGAAATAATAGCAACCACTGCGCTAAAATCTGTTACGCCTAAGCCTAATTGCTCAAGGGTATTTTCACAGAAGATCATAAAGAGCAGCTCTCCTGCGTTAAGATTCGATTTGCCCGCGTAATAGTAAGTCCCATTGAGTTGTTCTACTGTATCCACACACTCTCTCCTGAGTATCAGACAAGGGTTACCTTACATTGAAGAAAATGAATGCATAATACATAGGAATATGATGAATATTATATTGAGGGTGCTAGCCAGGGTCCAGTACGTTGATTATCCGCCAGCATGACTAATAAAGTCATATGAGTTTTTTTTCAGCCCCTGTATATATATTTCATTTTTGTGAAAATTGGCTCTCTATCTCTGGTTAATTACCTCGTTGACTGCTTAATGCCTTAGCCAGGCGGCCTCAATGTACGCTTCGCAGAATTTTTACCTTCAGACGCTTTTCACTGCATCTTACCTATACATTTTCTCCAGCAACCTCTGTACAATCGCCCCCCTATCCACACTAATTATGATGAATTTTTATCCTTATGAGCCATGTCAAAAATCCGCCGCGCGTGGGCTTCGTCTCACTCGGTTGTCCAAAAAACCTCGTCGACTCTGAACGCATCCTGACGGAACTGCGTACCGAGGGCTACGATGTGGTGCCACGCTACGATGATGCGGAGATCGTCATCGTTAACACCTGCGGATTTATTGATAGCGCCGTACAGGAATCACTGGAAGCGATTGGCGAAGCACTGAACGAAAACGGCAAAGTGATCGTCACCGGCTGCCTGGGTGCCAAAGTGGATCAGATCCGCGAAGTACACCCTAAGGTGCTGGAGATCACTGGTCCGCACAGCTACGAGCAGGTGTTGTCTCACGTTCACACCTATGTGCCAAAACCTGAGCATAACCCGTTCCTCAGCCTGGTGCCGGAGCAAGGTGTTAAGCTGACCCCGCGCCATTACGCTTACCTGAAAATTTCTGAAGGCTGCAACCATCGCTGCACTTTCTGCATCATCCCATCGATGCGTGGCGATCTCGACAGCCGCCCGATTGGTTCCGTGCTGGATGAAGCGAAACGTCTGGTGGAAGCGGGCGTAAAAGAGCTGCTGGTGATTTCACAAGATACTTCAGCCTACGGCGTGGACGTGAAACACCGCACCGGTTTCTGGAATGGATCACCGGTAAAAACCAGCATGGTCAGCCTGTGTGAGCAACTGGCTAAGCTTGGCGTCTGGGTACGTCTGCACTACGTGTACCCGTATCCACATGTGGATGACGTGATCCCGTTGATGGCCGAAGGTAAAATTCTGCCTTACCTCGATATTCCGTTACAGCACGCCAGCCCGCGCATCCTTAAGCTGATGAAGCGCCCTGGCGCAGTGGAGCGCACTCTGGAACGCATCAAACGCTGGCGTGAAATTTGCCCAGAGTTGACGCTGCGTTCGACCTTTATCGTCGGCTTCCCGGGTGAAACCGAGGAAGATTTCCAGATGCTGCTCGACTTCCTGAAGGAAGCGCGTCTGGATCGCGTCGGCTGCTTCCAGTACAGCCCAGTTGAAGGCGCTACCGCCAACCAGTTGCCGGATCAAGTGCCAGAAGACATTAAGCAAGAACGTTTCGACCGCTTTATGCAACTGCAGCAGAAAATCTCCAGCGAGCGTTTGCAGGAGAAAATCGGCCGTGAAGTGCTGGTGATCATCGATGAAGTCGATGAAGAAGGCGCAGTGGGCCGCAGCATGGCCGATGCCCCTGAGATTGACGGCGCCGTTTACCTGAATGGCGATCGTCAGGTCAAAGTGGGTGACGTGGTCCGTGTGAAAGTGGAACACGCTGACGAGTACGATTTGTGGGGTACGCGCGTTTAACCGTACTGCTGCTGGTGCGCACGTTTGCGCGCCAGATAATCCGTATCAGCTCGGATCCGATCCCAGCATGATTTGAAAATGGCCGCCGCAGCGGCCTTTTCTTTTTCCGTAGTACGCGGCAGCTCTTTCCCCTCCGCATCATATTTTCGCCCGCCTTTATGATTGCTGTAACGGCGTGCGCGGGTGTAACCCATCTGAATGAACTTGCGTGCCATGTCCATGCCAACAAAATCGTCCTGGGCGCGATAATCTTCAAACAGTTGCATGATTTGCACCGAGGACTCCTGCGCCAATTCCACGGTACGAAAGCGCCAGAAAGGCAGGATTTCACTTTTGTAAGGCTCCACCATCAACACCCCCTGCTCACCGCGTCCCACCTGATAAAGGTCTGGCCGCTGTCGGAAATCGATATTGTTAAAGTCTTGTTCGTAATCAAAGGGTTTCACTGCATTTCTCCCAACCGCCATCATCACACAGCGTAATTATTTCATCTCGGCACTTAAGCGTTCGGCTTTCACACCGATAACCTAACTATTAGCCTACTTTGTGCAGAGAGACCCCATGTTTACGAAAATGAAAATTGTGACCGCCATCATGATGATATTGGTGGTATTCACTGCGATGCAGGCGATATCTGGCTCGCTGTTTTTATCCTCGCTGATCGCCGGTCAGCATAACTTCACCACCAGCAATCAACTCTCTTATCAGCAGCGTGAAGTGGCCGATGGCTGGCAAACACTGGTGAAAACCCGTGTGATCATTAACCGCGTCGCCATACGTATTCTGAAAAATCAAACTGATGACGCGTCGCGTGCCGCCATCGACAAGCTTTTAGTCTCGGCAGGCGCATCCCTTGATGAAGCCAGGAAACACTTCGACCTGTACAAAAGCTTTCCGCGCGTTACAGGGCAAAGCGAGGCGTCTGCCCAGCTCATTGACAGCAAATTCACCGCTTATTATGCGCTGTTGAAACAATCCTCCGTGTTCCTCAAAGCCAACAACTACGCCGCTTACGGTGAACTGGATGCTCAACAGGCACAGGATGAACTAGAAGCAGCCTACAAACAGTGGCGTGAGCAGAACGTCGAGTTGCTTAACGCACGTAACGCAGACAACGACAGCACTTACCAACATATGCTGGTAATGGTGGGCGTGATGGCGGTGATTGTGGTGCTGTTGCTGATTGCCGTGTGGTTGCTGGTGCGCAAAATTTTGCTGGCTCCAATGAAGCAGGTGCAGCAGCAAATCGAACGCTTTGCCGATGGCGATCTCTCCGCTAGCCTGCAAATTGAGGGGCGCAGTGAGATGGCATCAATTGCCGCAAGCCTAAGCCATATGCAGCAGGCGCTGCTCAGCACCATCAACAATGTACGCGACAGTGCCGATGCCATTTTTGGTAGCGCCAGCGATATCGCCAACGGCAATAACGATCTCTCTTCCCGCACCGAGCAACAAGCCGCCTCGCTGGAAGAGACGGCGGCCAGTATGGAAGAGTTAACCGCAACCGTGAAGCAGAACGCTGACAACGCACGACAGGCTTCATTGCTGGCGAAAACCGCGTCAGAAACAGCGGATAAAGGCGGCAACGTGGTGGATGGCGTGGTGAAGACCATGCATGCCATCGCCGACAGCTCCAAAAAAATTGCCGACATCACCAGCGTGATCGATGGCATTGCTTTCCAGACCAATATTCTGGCACTGAACGCGGCAGTCGAAGCGGCACGTGCGGGCGAGCAAGGCCGTGGCTTTGCCGTGGTCGCCGGGGAAGTACGTAACCTGGCACAACGCAGCGCACAAGCGGCGAAAGAGATTAAGCTGCTGATTGAGAATTCGGTGCAGCGCGTCGATTTAGGTTCGCAACAGGTGAGCAGCGCGGGCGATACCATGCAGGAGATCGTCAGTGCAGTGACGCGTGTGACGGATATTATGGGAGAAATTGCCTCGGCGTCTGATGAGCAGAGTCGTGGGATCGATCAGATTGGTCAGGCGGTGAATGAGATGGATCGCGTTACGCAGCAAAACGCCACGCTGGTACAGGAATCTGCTAACGCGTCCGCATCACTGGAGCAGCAGGCCAGCAGCCTGTCATCCGCCGTGGCACGCTTTAAAACCGGTTCCCGCCCCGCGATCGCCGTAGCGCCAAAAATCGTGAAGCCTGCTGCGATTGCGCCAGTCCGTGCGGTGCCCGCCGTGAGCGGCAACAGTAACGAGAACTGGGAAACGTTTTAAGCCCAGTATCTTACGCAGTGGCGTGCTGAGGTACGCCCCAGCGATTATTTGTACGGCAAGATTATGTGCGCGCCTTCATTGTAGTGGAGGCCTTCAGGCCTCCCAGAACACGCCGCACACGCCCAAAATTTACGTCTTCAGCTTGGGGTCCAGCGCATCGCGCAATCCATCCCCCAGCAGATTAAACGCCAGCACGGTTAAGAAAATCGCCAGACTCGGGAATATGGCCACATGCGGGGCAATCACCATATCGGCGCGCGCCTCGTTGAGCATCGCCCCCCACTCCGGGGTCGGTGGCTGAGCACCCAGCCCAAGAAACGACAAGCTCGCTGCGGTGATAATGGACGTGCCAATGCGCATGGTGAAATAGACCACAATGGAGGACACCGTACCGGGCAAGATGTGACGCATAATAATGGTCCAGTCGGATGCGCCAATGCTGCGAGCTGATTCAATAAAGGTCTGGTGTTTCAGCACCAGGGTATTGCCGCGCACCAGACGGGCAAACGCCGGAATACTGAATATCGCCACCGCCACAATCACGTTGCTCATGCCGCTGCCCATAATGGCCACCACCGCAATGGCTAGCAGGATGCCAGGAAAAGCGAACAGCACATCACAGATTCGCATGGTTATGCGGTCCCACCAGCCTTCGTAGTAGCCCGCCAGCAGGCCCAGTACCGTCCCTATCAATGCCCCGATCGCCACCGAGAAGAAACCGGCGATCAATGAAATACGCGTCCCGACCAGCACACGACTAAAAATGTCGCGCCCTAACGAATCCACGCCAAACCAGTGCATGAGCGACGGGCCTTCATTGAGCCGGTCGTAATCAAAATAGTTTTCTGCATCAAAAGGGGCGATCCATGGCGCAATAAACGCCACCACAATTAACAGCAGCACAAATAAGCCCGCGATCATCGCCACATGTTGCTGGCGAAAGCGACGCCAAAATTCGCGCCACGGCGTACGTACCCGGGTTTCCGTCATCATCGGCATGGTCTTCAATGCCGCTGCGCGTCGCCAGTTCTTCAATTGCGACTCCTTACCTGTAACGAATGGCCGGGTTGATTGCCGCGTACAACATATCGACAATCAGATTGATCAGAATAAATTCCAGTGAGAACAGCAGTACCTCGGCCTGAATCACCGGGTAATCGCGCATCTCTACGGAATCGACCAGCAACCGGCCCAAACCAGGCCAGTTGAACACCACTTCCACCACAATCGAGCCACCGAGCAGGAAACCAAACTGCAGGCCCATCATGGTCACCACTGGGATCATCGCGTTGCGCAGACCATGTTTGACCACCACCAATGATTCACGCACCCCTTTCGCGCGGGCGGTGCGCATATAGTCTTCCTGCATCACCTCAACAAAGGAGGCGCGCGTAAAGCGTGCCATGACCGCAGCCACCGCGGCGCCTAAGGTAATTGAGGGCAAAATGTAGTGTTTCCAGCTATCTGCGCCCACAGTCGGCAACCAGCCCAGTTCAACCGAGAACACCTGCATCAGCAGCATGCCAAGCGCAAAGGCCGGGAAGGAGATGCCGGACACCGCCAGCGTCATGCCGAGGCGATCGGGCCAGCGATTGCGCCACACTGCCGAGACAATGCCAATGGTCATGCCAAAAATCACCGCCCACACCATACTGGTGAGCGTCAGCCACAGCGTAGGGAAAAAGCGTGCGGCAATCTCTGCCGAGACCGGGCGTTTCGATACCATTGACTGGCCGAAATCCCCCTGCACCGCATTGAGAATAAAGTGCCAGAACTGCTGGATCAGCGGCTGATCGAGCCCCAGTTCCTGACGCACCAGTGCCACCACCGAAGCATCCGCTTCCGGGCCCGCAATCAGGCGCGCCGGATCGCCCGGCAGCAGGTGGACAAACAGAAACACCAGCACCGCCACAATCAGCAGCGTGGGGATAAGCCCCAGTAATCGTTTGAGAAAATAGTTGAGCATGCGAAGTCCTGCGCAGCATCGGCCAGCCCCGCAAGGCTGGCCGCGTCTGTTACTTCAGATCCGCCTCATCAAAATTGAATGAGGTGTCGGGCATAACGTAAAAACCGGTGAGGTTTTTATTGTTAGCAGAGAGCAGCTGCTCCACCACCAGCGGGATCCACGGATGGTCATTCCAGATGCGATCCTGTGCGTCTTTATACAGGCTCGCTTTCTGCGCACGGTCGGTGGTTTTCAGCGCATCGCTGAGGTCTTTATCCACCTGCGGATTGCTGTAGAACGCCGTGTTAAAGATGGCTGGTGGCCATGACGTGGTGGCAAACAGCGGCGTCAGCGCCCAGTCAGCTTCGCCGGTTGATGCAGACCAGCCGGTGTAGAACATGCGCACACCGCTCTCTTTCTGCCCTTTGCTCTCGACTTCCGCCGCGCGCTGTCCCGCATCCATCGCCGTGACTTTCACTTTCACGCCAACCTGCGCCAGTTGCTGCTGCGTAAACTGCAACACTTTCTGCGCGGTGCTGTGGTTATGTGAAGACCAGAGCGTGGTTTCAAAGCCGTTCGGGAAGCCCGCTTCCTTCAGCAGCTCGCGCGCTTTTGCCGGATCGTATTTGATTGCCGGGTATGTCTGCGCAAAGTCGATGGCTGGCGGCACAATGCCAGTGGCTGGCGTGGCATAACCCGCAAACGCCACTTTCACCAGCGCTTCACGGTTAATCGCGTACTCTAACGCTTCACGCACTTTCGGGTTATCGAAAGGCTTTTGCGTCACGTTGAGGCTAATATAGCGCTGCATAATCGACGGCGTGGTCACCACATCAAGTTTGCTATTACCTTGCAGCAACTTGGCCTGCTCAAAGGGCACCGGGAAAGCGAAAGTCGCTTCGCCCGTTTGCAACATCGCGGCACGGGTGTTGTTATCCACGACAGGACGGAAGGTGATGCTGTCCAGCTTCGGATAGCCCTTCTTCCAGTAACCCTCCCACTTCTTCACTTTCACGAAGTCGGTCTGATTCCAGGTCACGAACTCATACGGGCCGGTTCCCACCGGATGGAAGCCGATGTCTTTGCCATATTTCTTCAACGCGGTCGGGGAAATCATCACTGCTGCCGGGTGCGCCAGGTTGTTGATGAAGGCCGAGAACGGCTGCTTCAGCGTGATCTTCACCGTGGTCGGATCGACCGCTTCGGTGCTGGCGACATACTTAAACAGGTTGTAACGCTTTAGATGATTATCCGGATTGCTGGCGCGGTCGATGTTGGCTTTAACCGCTTCCGCGTTGAAATCCGTACCGTCCTGGAATTTCACCCCTGAACGCAGTTTGATGGTGTAGGTCAGGCCATCGCTGCTGGCTTGATAGCTCTCCGCTAAAACGTTTTGCAGCTTCATGTCTTTATCGAAGCCGAACAAGCCTTGATAGAAGGCTTTCGCGACAGATTGCGACAGCGTGTCGTTCGCGTCGTACGGATCCATCGTGGTAAAGGTCGACGCCACAGCAATCACCGCGTCCTTCGCTGCCCACGCGGGCATCGCCAGCGCTGAACTCAACAAACCGGCGGTGATAACCCCTTTTCGCATAATGTGGTGCATTGTTATCGTTCTCCTGTAGTCCCTGTCTTGCGCGACATCGACCGATGACGCGGTTGCTTGCTGCTCAGGCGCCGCTAATGGCGTGTCGGGCGACAAAGTGCCCCGGTGCCACTTCCAGTAAAGGCGCCACTTCTGGCTCGTCACCCAATGGGCGAATCGGGCTGGGGATCTCATCCACCATCAGTGCCCGCTCACGGTGTCGATGCGCTGGATCGGCGACCGGCACCGCAGCCATCAGTTTCTTAGTGTAAGGATGGCGCGGCTGCTCAAACACCGCCTGACGCGGCCCCATCTCCACAATCTGTCCGAGATACATCACTGCCACACGATGGCTGATGCGTTCGACCACCGCCATATCGTGTGAAATAAACAGAAAGGCAATGCCAAATTCGCGCTGTAAATCGAGCATCAAATTGATAATTTGCGCCTGGATAGAGACATCCAGTGCCGAGACGGACTCATCGGCAATCACCACTTTCGGATTCAGCGCTAGAGCACGGGCAATACAGATACGCTGTCGCTGGCCACCGGAAAATTCGTGTGGATAGCGCTGGGCATGTTCAGGCAACAACCCGACGCGTTCAAGCAGCCAGGCAACGCGTTTTTCCGCCTGGCGTCGATCCATGGTGTTATGCACCAGCAGCGGTTCCATGATGGAAAACCCGACGGTGAGACGTGGATCGAGCGACGCGTAAGGGTCCTGGAAGATAAATTGAATATCACGACGCAGCGAGGCCAACGCGTGGCCCTGAAGTGCATCAATACGCTGACCGTTGAAGGTGATCGTGCCGCCCTGACTGGCGACCAGACGCAGCAACGAGCGGCCCGTGGTGGATTTTCCGCAGCCAGACTCTCCCACTAGCGCCAGTGTCTCTCCGGCATACAGATCAAAACTCACCTTCTCGACGGCGTGTACACGGCGTTTCACGCGGTTGAACAAACCGCTACGAATATCAAAGCGCGTGACTAAATCGCGCACCTGCAAAATCGGTGGCTCATCGCCGCGCACCGTATCTTGCGGTGTTGCAGGTTCTTCACGACCATTGGTGTGCAACAGCGGGAATTTGGCCGGAAGTGGCTGACCGCTCATCGCGCCGAGTTTCGGTACTGCCGCCAGCAGCGCTCGCGTGTAGGGCTGCTGAGGCGCATCGAACAACTGCTGTACTGGCGCACGTTCCACCACGTCACCGCGATACATCACCTGCACGCGGTCGGCCATTTCTGCCACCACGCCCATGTCGTGAGTGATAAAAATCACCCCCATCTGCATCTCTTTTTGCAGCACGCGGATCAATTGCAGAATTTGCGCCTGAATGGTGACATCCAGCGCGGTGGTGGGTTCATCGGCGATGAGCAGTGCAGGTTTGCACGACAGCGCCATGGCAATCATTACGCGTTGTCGCATGCCGCCCGAAAGCTGATGCGGATAACGCGACAACACGTTGTGGGCTTCGGGAATACGTACCAGATCCAGCATGCGGCGCGCTTCCGCCTGCGCCTGCTGATGACTTTTTCCCTGGTGCAGACGAATCGACTCCGCAATCTGCTCACCCACGGTGAAAACCGGGTTGAGTGAGGTCATCGGCTCCTGGAAAATCATCGCCATGTCGGCACCGCGCACTTTACGCATTTGGCCTCCGGTGGCGCGCATCACGTCCAACACCTCACCGTTGCGACGCCGCAAATGGATTTCACCGCTGACGTCGCCGCCCGCCTGCTGAATCAGGCGCATCAGTGCCAGCGAGGTGACCGATTTACCGGAACCGGATTCACCGACCAGCGCCAGGGTTTCACCACGGTGCAAATCAAGCGACAGATTACGCACCGCTTCGGTGATGCGGCCTTCATGTTGAAAACGGACGTTAAGGTCACGCACCGCCAGAACTTGCTCAGGTGCCATCTGCTGCTGATGTTCTGTCATGCCTGCTCCTTAGCTGTCGCGGTAAATCGCTACCTCAACTTCGCCGCCGACATAAGCGAATCCGCGATACATTCCTTCGCTGTTAAACGGCAGCGCCACATTGCCGTGGCTGTCAACGGCGATCAGTCCGCCGCTGCCGTCCAGTTCCTGAATTTTGTCGTGAATCACGTTGGCGGTGGCTTGCTGCAATGAACGTCCCGCATATTCCATCTGCGCAGAGACGTCATACGCTGCCAGGGTGCGAATAAACACTTCACCGGTGCCGGTGCAGGATACCGCGACGGTTTCATTATTAGCGTAGCAGCCTGCGCCCACCAGCGGTGAGTCACCCACGCGCCCCACTTGTTTATTGGTCATGCCTCCGGTCGAGGTGGCAGCCGCCAGATTACCCTGAAGATCGAGGGCCACTGCGCCCACCGTGCCGAATTTGCGATCGGGATCGAGAGGATCATCGCTGTGGCTTTGCGCCTCACCATCGTGATCGAGCACCATCTGCTGGCTGCTCAGCGCACGCTGTAACTGTTCCCAGCGCTCGGGGGTAGAGAAGAAATCAGGCTCAACCTGTTCCAGGCCTTGTTCAACGGCGAAGGCTTCTGCACCCGCGCCAATAAACAGCACGTGTGGGCTGTTTTCCAGCACCTTACGTGCCGCCAGTATCGGGTTTCGAATGTGGTTCACGCCCGCCACGGCCCCGACGTCGAGGGTACGGCCATCCATAATGCTGGCATCGAGTTCATGCGTGCCCTGATGGGTAAATACCGCACCTTTGCCTGCGTTGAACAGCGGGCACTCTTCCAGCAAACGCACCGCTTCGGTGACGGCATCCAGCGCGCTGCCGCCCGTGGCGAGGATATGCTGACCCGCGGTAACGATTGCGTTTAACTGCTGACGATAATGCTGCTCTTTTTCGGCGCTCATTGCGGCACGTGTAATCGCGCCTGCCCCGCCGTGAATTGCGATAACTGCTTTAGCCATAACCGGTACCCTGTCAAGAAATCAGAAGCAAAAATACTGATTTAGAATGGTTTTCATCTTTTTTTGGCAATTTTCGACTATAGAAAGGCACTTCCAGCTTGTAAAGCAGAAAGTGTATCAGCGGTCATAACCTTTTAATGTGGATTATGCTTTTTTGTCGCATGTGACTCTGCGGGCAAATGCCACCATAATAGGCAGCATCTGAATTTTACTTGGCAGAGATGGATATGGAACCTTTCACCGCAGGATTAATCTCCCTCGAAGACGCGCAGCAAAAGATGCTGCAACAGCTTACCCCGATCAGTGATTGCCTGAGCGTCTCGCTGTTTGAAGCCGCGGGACGCATCACCGCCAAGCCAGTAAGTTCGCCGCTGGATGTGCCGCCTTTTGATAACTCAGCAATGGACGGCTATGCCGTGCGCCTGAGTGACTTGCAGTCAAACGGCGTCTTACCGGTCGCCGGCAAAGCCTTTGCTGGCGCACCTTTCCATGGCGAATGGCCTGCTGGCAGCGTGGTTCGCATTATGACAGGCGCCCCGGTGCCTACGGGCTGCGATGCCGTGGTGATGCAGGAACAAACCGAGCAGCGTGATGGCGGCATTGTCATCACCGCAGACGTTAATCAGGGACAAAACATCCGCCGTATCGGCGAAGATATCCAGGCAGGCAAACAGGTGTTGGATGCGGGTGTGCGCTTGGGTGCCGCCGAACTGCCACTGCTGGCTTCGCTGGGCATTGCGGAAGTGAGCGTGCTGCGCAAGCTGCGCGTGGCGATCTTCTCCACCGGCGATGAACTCCAGGCCGTGGGTCAGCCACTGGCTGAAGGGCAAATCTACGACACCAACCGCTTTACCGTATCGCTGATGCTGAAAAAACTCGGCTGCGAAGTGATCGACCTCGGGGTGATTGCCGATGACCACGACGCGTTGCGTCACGCGTTCAGTGAAGCCGATCGCCAGGCCGATGTGGTGATCAGTACCGGTGGCGTGTCCGTTGGCGAAGCTGATTTTACCAAAGCGATGCTGGAAGAGTTGGGTGCCATCACCTTCTGGAAACTCGCCATTAAGCCGGGCAAACCTTTCGCCTTTGGTCGTCTGGCGAATAGCTGGTTCTGCGGCTTACCGGGTAATCCGGTCTCTGCGGCGGTGACGTTCTATCAGTTAGTGCAACCTTTATTGGCCACCCTGACCGGCCAGACCACGCGCATTATGCCACTGCGTCAACGCGCACGTGCCACGCAGCGGCTGAAGAAATCGCCTGGCCGTCTCGATTTTCAGCGCGGTATTCTCAGCCGTGGCGAAGATGGCGTGCTGGAAGTGCGCAGCACCGGCGCGCAGGGGTCACACGTCTTCAGCTCCTTCGCCCTGGCAAACTGTTTCATCGTGCTGGAACGCGACAGTGGTGATCTGGAGGCCGGTGAATGGGTGGAGGTTGAAGCCTTTAACTCCCTGCTGGAGGGCTGATGAGCATTGCGCTGAGCGATGAAGAAATGCTGCGCTACAACCGTCAAATTGTACTGCGCGGCTTTGATTTTGAGGGCCAGGAGAAGCTGAAGGCTTCACGTGTGCTGGTGGTCGGCTTAGGCGGACTGGGCTGTGCAGCCGCGCCCTATCTTGCTTCGGCGGGTGTTGGACATCTCACTTTGCTCGATTTCGATACCGTCAGCTTGAGCAACCTACAGCGCCAGATTCTGCACAGCGATGCCACCGTGGGCCAACCAAAAGTGGCGTCTGCGCGTCATCAACTGGCAGCCATTAACCCGCATTGCCAGCTGGAAGCGATCAATGCACAACTGGATGATGACTCGCTTAGTGCGTTGATAGCCCGCCATGATGCGGTGCTGGATTGCACCGATAACGTCATTACGCGTGAGCAGATCAACCGCGGGTGCTTCCAGCACAAAGTTCCACTGATCTCCGGTGCGGCGATCCGCATGGAAGGACAGCTCAGCGTATTCACCTGGCAGCCCGATGAACCCTGCTATCGCTGTATCAGCCGTTTGTTTGGCGATCAGACTTTGAGCTGCGTGGAAGCGGGGGTGATGGCGCCGCTGGTCGGCGTGGTGGGCGCAATGCAAGCGCTGGAAGCCATTAAAGTGTTAACGGCATGGGGCCAACCGGCCACGGCAAAATTGCTGATGTACGATGCGATGAGTGCCGATTTTCGCAGTCTGAAGGTGGCGCGGGATGTGCATTGCGAGGTGTGTGGTCACGTTTGAGCCAAGTAACTCGCTCTCTTTGATGCCACACACTTTGACTCCCTTTAATCAAAGAACGCTGGCTGCAGGCGTTGCGGCGTTGAAACGCTGCATCTCTGCCAACAGCCAATCCCGAAATACCGCCACGCGCGGCAACATCTGTTTGCCGAAGGGAACTTCCAGCCAGTAGCCATTCGCGCTGGAAAGCAGCTGCGGTGACACCTGCACTAAGACGCCGCTGCTCAGTTCATTACGCACCATCGCGCGATCCAACACGGCATAGCCTGCACCGGTAACACAAGCATTGATCACCTGGTCCTGGGTGCTAAACGCCAGCCCATTATCTTCTGGCGGCCGTGCCTCACCACAGGCTTGATACCAGCGTGACCAGTTATCCAGGCGGCTATCGCCATTCAGCACGTGCAGTTGCGGCATCAGGCAGACATCGGGCCATTGACCATCCAGCATCAGCAACGGGCTGGCCACCAGCACCAGCGTTTCATGGCACAGCCATTCCCCCTCTGCACCTGCCATTTGCGCATCCTGCTGCGATCCAAAGCGAATCGCGCAATCGAAGTCGCTGTATTTCTGCCGCGCTTCGCTGATCAACATGATTTGCAACTGGCGATGCTGTTGGCGTAGCGAGACCAAACGCGGCGCTAACCAGCGCGTGGCAAACGTGGGGGCGGCCTGCAAACGCAAATGTTGGCGAGGATTGTGCTGTTGCACGCTGCGCACCCCCTCTTCCAGCAGATCGAGGGACTGACGCACCACCGGCAACAGCTGGATCGCCTCCGGCGTGAGCATCAATCCACTGTGGCTGCGCACGAACAGGTCTTTGCCGAGGAAGGTCTCAAGCTGGCGCATTTGGCGACTGGCAGCGCTTTGCGTCATGAACAACGCATCAGCGGCTTTACTGAAGCTCAGCGTGCGGCAGGTCTCTTCGAACAGCCGTAACATATTGAGTGAAGGCAACTTTCTCATACTGCCTCCGGCAGTCATGGCGGTAAAATATCGCGCCAATCTAACCACAGGCCAAGCGGCAACGGAGAACGTAATCCAAATTTTATGAGTGCAATCACAGGAAATTGCGGAATAGGGGTATGACTTTTTCGCACTGGCCTGCCCCCGCTTCCAATGTCACAGTAATTTCTCATCCAGATAACAATAAAATAACAACCATCTCTCCCCGAAGGAGGAAGGAACATGACGCAAACGACTCTGATGGATGATGTACCCTTAAATCGCTTTCACCTCAAAATCACCGGGCTGACGTTTGGTGCCCATCTCACCGATGGCTACATTCTGGGTTCGGTCGGCTTCGCCCTGACGCAAATGACGCCGCAAATGGCGCTGACACCCTTCTGGCAAGGGATGATTGGCAGCTCAGCACTAATAGGCCTGTTCCTCGGCAGCCTGATACTAGGCTGGATTGCCGACAGCGTGGGACGCCAAAAGATCTTCTGTTTTAGCTTTATCCTGATCACCCTTGCTTCTGGCATGCAGTTTTTCGTGCAATCCCCTGAACAGCTTTTCCTGCTGCGTGTACTGATTGGCTTCGGTCTGGGCGGGGATTTCTCGGTCGGGCACACCATCCTCGCGGAGTTTGCACCGCGCAAACATCGTGGCGTACTGCTCGGCGCCTTCAGCGTACTCTGGACCGTCGGTTACGTCGCGGCCAGCTTTGCCGGCCATCTGGCCTTGCAGGCCCATGTGGATGGTTGGCGCTGGCTGTTGGCTTCCTCCGCGTTACCTGCCCTGGCGATTCTGCTGCTGCGTATCGGCACCCCGGAATCACCGCGCTGGCTGATGCGCCGTGGTCGCAAGGATGAAGCGATGGCGATAGTTCACCGTCTGTTTGGAACGCATGTCACCCTGCAAGAAGAGAAACAGCAAACCCAGGACGGCAGCCTGAGTGCCTTGTTCCGTCCGCGCTACCGTCGCCGCACCGCCTTCAACTGCCTGTTCTTTGTCTGTCTGGTGATCCCCTACTTCGCCATCTACACCTTCTTGCCCGCCATTCTGCGCGAGATGGGGTTAGATCAAGGCTTTGCCACCGACCTGCTGTTGAGCGGCCTGCTATTAGTAGGTGCGGTGCTCGGTATCGTCCTGACGGCAGTCTGCTCACGTCGAGGCTTCCTGATTGGCTCCTTTATCTTCCTCGCCGCCTGCTTAGTGCTGTTGAGTGTGCTGCACAGCAGCGCGGGCATCTGGCTGATTCTGCTGTTCGCCGCTTTCACGCTGGTGATGTCGGCAGTGAGCAATCTGGTGGGCGTGTTCCCGGCAGAAAGCTTCCCGACTGATGTGCGCTCGCGTGGTGTCGGTTTTGCCACCTCAATGAGCCGCCTGGGCTCGGCGGTTGGCACACTGCTGCTGCCCCTCGCCATCGTGAATTACGGTATCGCCGGCACCATGGGTCTGCTGTCCGCCATTCTGGTGCTTGGCGCACTGGTTTCCATTGCCTGGGCACCGGAAACCAAAGGTTTAACGCTGACCGATGCATCGCAGGATTCCCCTGCCACCGATGCACCGCTCAGCCCTAACGCTTCAACTTCAACGCAACATCTGTAACTGGAGGCAATGATGGAAATGTATATCGGTGAAGGCTTTGCAGGCGATGGCGTCAACGCATCGCACATCAATATCATGATTGGACCGCGCAACGGCGTAGTCGGACAGGCATTCTCGACCAGCCTGGCCACACCGTCACAGGGCCACTGCCCGTTCATGGTGGTGATCAAACCGAATGTACCGGCCAAACCGATGACACTGTATGTCAACAAAGCGGCGATCGGCAGCGAGTTGCATGGCAATGCGACTTGGGGCGCATCGCAGGCCGCGATTGCCAAAGCGGTGACCGAAGCCCAGTTGCAGGGCACGCTGCCACCCCAAGCCGAAGATGAGTGGTGCATTGTCACCGCCAACTGGGTCAATCCTGGTTGTACCGATCTTGATGAAGTGTTCGCCAATAACTATCGCGCCTGCAAAGTGGCCATTGAAGCGGCGATGGAGAAGCTGCCGGGCCGCCAGCAGTTGATCAACGCCCTGCCTGAGTTGGGCAATCCGTTCTATTCCCCGAAGTAACAGGAGTTGCAGCATGGAATACATCAAACTGGGCCACAGCGGTTTGCAGGTGTCGCGTCTTTGCCTTGGCACCATGAATATGGGCAGCAAGAGCTGGAAGCCATGGATCTTCGACGAGGCACAAAGTGAGCCGATTATTCGCCACGCGCTGGAAAACGGCATTAACTTTATCGATCTGGCTGATTTCTACTCCAGCGGGGCCGGTGAACAGGTGGTGGGCCGCGTCATCAAGCGCATTGCTCAACGCGATGAACTGGTGCTGACCACCAAAGTTGGCTATCCACTCGGTGGCGGTCAAAACAATCAGGGCCATTCACGCAAACATATCCTCGACAGCATCGATGGCAGCCTGCGCCGCCTCGGCACCGATTACGTCGATATCTACATGCTGCACTACTTCGACGTCAATACGCCGATTGAAGAGACATGGGAAGCGATGAACAGCATCGTGCGCAGCGGCAAAGCGCGTTACGTTGGCGTCTCGACCATGTACTGCTGGCAGTTGGCGAAGATTCTGTGGTGCTGTGAGCGCAACGGATTTGTGAAACCCATCAACATGCAACTGCAACTGAACTGCGCCTATCGCGAGGAAGAGCGTGAAATGCTGCCGTTCTGTCGCGATCAAGGATTGGGCGTTTCGGTGTTCAGCCCATTGGCGCGTGGCTTGTTGAGTGGTGATGCTCAATCGATCCGCAATCAAACCGACTTCTTCACACGTGAAATGTACGCTGACGAAACTTCGCTACAGATTGCCGAATCCGTAGGTCGTGTCGCGGCGGCGCGGGGCTTGTCGAGTGCGCAAATTGCGCAAGCCTGGGTGCTGTCCCATCCGGGCGTCGATTCGATGCTGGTGGGCGCGGATAGCGTGGCACAGTTAGACAGCGCCATCGCGGCGCTAGATACGCCGCTGGATAGTGAAGAGCGCTTCGAACTGGAGCGTAATTACACGCCGTGCGATCTGATTAACGATTACACCGCAGGTAAGCGTATTGCCCGCCATAGCCGCCCGGCACGCACAGTTTTTGCTGACTCAGATCTTCAACCTGAAAGGAATATCGCATGACATCTTCACTGCTGCGTAGCGGCTGGTATTGCAATGGACAATGGCTGGAGAGTGAGCGCACCTATGATGTGACCAATCCGGCTGACAACACGCTGGTGGCACGTGTTGCCAATGTTGGCGCTGCGGAAACCACACGCGCTATTGAGGCAGCCGCCGCCGCCCTACCCGCCTGGCGTGCCTTAACGGGCAAAGCGCGGGCGGTCATTTTGCAGCGCTGGTATCAATTGATCCTCGAAAATCAGGAAGCACTGGCGCAGTTGGTGGTGCAGGAGCAAGGTAAGGTGCTGGCGGAAGCGCGCGGTGAAGTGCTCTACGCCGCCAGCTTTATCGAGTGGTTTGCCGAGGAAGGGAAACGTGCCAACGGCAAAACCATCCCCTCAACCAAAGCCGGTAATCTGATTCTGACGCTGAAACAGCCAGTCGGCGTCATCGCCGCCATCACACCGTGGAATTTCCCGCTGGCGATGCTGACGCGCAAACTGGGTCCCGCGCTGGCTGCTGGCTGCACCGCGGTGGTGAAGCCGGCCAACGAAACGCCGCTTTCGGCCTTTGCCCTATTGGTACTGGCCGAGCAAGCCGGTGTGCCCGCTGGCGTACTGAATGCGGTCAGCGGTGAAACCGTCGAAATCGGCCACACGCTGACTCATCACGATACCGTGCGTAAGATTTCGTTCACTGGCTCAACGGCAGTCGGGCAGTTGCTGATGCGTGATGCGGCCAGCTCGGTGAAAAAACTGTCACTGGAGTTAGGGGGCAATGCGCCCTTTATCGTGTTTGACGATGCAGATATTGACGCCGCGGTGGAGAGCGCCATGGCAGCCAAGTTCCGTAACAGCGGCCAGACCTGTATCTGCGTGAACCGTTTTTACGTGCAGGACGCCGTGTACGATCAGTTCGTGTCGAAGCTGGCAGAGGCGGCGAATGCCCTGAAAGTAGCGCCGGGTTTAACGCCTGGTGCACAGCAGGGCCCGCTGATCCACCTGCGTGCCATGCAGAAAGTTGAGGCCCATGTGCAGGACGCGATACAGCAGGGTGCCCGTCTGGTTTGTGGGGGTGAGCGTCACGCTTTGGGGGGCAGTTTCTTCCAACCCACGGTGTTGGCAGAAGCCAATGAGCAGATGCGTCTGGCACACGAAGAGACTTTCGGACCCGTCGCGGCCTGTTTCCGTTTCAGTACGGAACAGGAAGTGATTGAGCGTGCCAATAACACACCGTATGGCCTGGCGGCCTACCTCTTCACACGCGATCTGGCCCGTGCGCTGCGCGTCACGCCACAACTGGAGAGCGGCATGGTGGGTGTCAATGAAGGGATTATCTCTACCGAGGTGGCACCTTTTGGCGGCGTGAAAGCCTCAGGCTTAGGGCGCGAAGGGGCGGATATCGGGCTGGAGGAGTATCTGGAAACCCAGTATGTAAATATTGGGCAGATTGGCTAATGTCATTCTATTGTAGGGGCGCGCCTTGGCACGCCTGAGGCGGCCTAAAGGCCGCCCCTACCACCCCGTGAGGCTTAAACGATACCCTGACTACGCAGATAATCTTCGTAGTTGCCGGTAAAATCGACCACTCGATCGCCTTTCATCTCCATCACGCGGGTGGCCAGCGAGCTGACAAACTCACGGTCATGCGAAACGAAAATCAGCGTGCCTTCGTACATCTCCAACGCCATGTTCAGGGATTCAATCGATTCCATATCCAGGTGGTTGGTCGGTTCATCCATGATCAGGATGTTTGGCTTCTGCATCATCAGCTTGCCAAACAGCATGCGGCCTTTCTCACCACCGGACAGCACCTTGGCGGGCTTCTTGATTTCATCATGGCCGAACAGCAGACGCCCTAAAATACTGCGTACCGCTTGTTCGTCATCACCTTCCTGTTTCCACTGACTCATCCAGTCAAATACGCTCAGGTCATCGGCGAAATCTTCGGCATGATCCTGGGCGTAATAACCAATAGACGCATTCTCAGACCATTTAACCGTGCCGCTATCCGGTGTCAATTCACCCACCAGCGTTTTCAGTAAAGTGGTTTTACCGATACCGTTGGCACCCAGAATCGCCACTTTCTCGCCCACTTCAACCATCAGATTAAGTTTGTTGAACAGTGGGCCGTTATCAAACCCTTTGGTCAGTGCTTCTACTTCCAGCGCATTACGGAACAGCTTCTTATCCTGGTCAAAACGGATATACGGGTTCTGACGGCTGGAGGCTTTTACTTCATCCAGTTTGATTTTATCAATCTGCTTAGCACGTGAGGTCGCCTGACGTGATTTAGAGGCGTTAGCACTAAAACGGCTGACAAACGATTGCAGATCGGCAATTTGCGCTTTCTTCTTCGCATTGTCTGCTAATAAACGCTCGCGCGACTGGGTCGCCGCGGTCATATATTCGTCATAATTACCCGGATACACGCGCAGCTCGCCATAATCCAGGTCCGCCATATGCGTACACACCATATTCAGGAAGTGACGGTCATGCGAAATGATGATCATGGTACTGTTACGTTCGTTCAGTACCTGCTCCAGCCAGCGAATGGTATCAATATCCAGGTTGTTCGTTGGTTCATCGAGTAACAGAATATCTGGGTTTGCAAATAATGCCTGCGCCAATAGCACACGCAATTTCCAGCCCGGCGCAATCTCGCTCATCGGGCCGTAATGCTGCTCCACCGGAATGCCAACGCCCAGTAATAATTCACCCGCACGCGACTCGGCACTGTAACCGTCCATTTCGCCGTACTCGACTTCCAGGTCAGCAACTTTATAGCCTTCCTCTTCACTCATTTCTGGCAAAGCATATATACGATCACGCTCTTGCTTAACCGCCCATAATTCTGAGTGACCCATAATCACAGTATCCAGCACACTATATTGCTCAAATGCAAACTGGTCCTGACGCAACTTACCGATGCGTTCATTGGGATCAAGGGAAACATTTCCGTTGGTTGGAACCAGGTCTCCGCCCAGTATTTTCATAAAGGTCGATTTACCGCTGCCGTTCGCACCGATTAAACCGTAACGATTACCGCCGCCAAATTTAACGGAGATATTCTCAAACAGCGGCTTACTGCCGAACTGCATAGTGATATTGCTGGAAACTAACACGGCATTGACCTTTGTTACGCAGTGGAGGAAAAAACAGCGGGCATTATGCCAGAAACGGACACAGGGACGCCACCTTTGCGCCTGCAGCTATACCCATCATACTTCGAACCGCAGCTGCGTTGGCTGCACGTGCTCACCCTGCGGGCCAGCGCAAGTGCTGTTCAATAGCGCCGTAAAGCACTTTTGTGCTGCAACTCGAATTATTATGGGTATAAAGGCGCAGTTGCCTATACAGAAATAAAAAAGCCGGAGGCGATGTCGCCTCCGGCTCCCACTGACAAGGAATGTGCAGATTATTTGATCAGGAAGCTGTCCAGGCTTTTACCTGAGTCCAGTGCTTTTTTAATCGCAGCTGGGGTACGACCTTGGCCAGTCCATGATTTCTCTTCACCGTTTTCGTCGGTGTAAGAATATTTGGCTGGACGCGGTGCACGCTTAGCGCGTTTTTTACCGGTTTCCAAAGCACCGAGTAATTCGTTTGGATCAATACCGTCAGCCAGCAGCATTTCGCGGTATTTAGACAGTTTCTCTTCTTTTTCGCGGTTCTGTGCTTCTTCAGCATGAACTTCGTCACGACGCTCGGTCACAACGACAGTTAATTTTTCCAGAATCTCTTCCAGATCGGTCAATGGCAGTTCACGTGCTTGTGCACGTAATGTGCGAATGTTGTTCAGAACTTTAAATGCGTCACTCATCACAATGTCCTTGCTTAGGGGGGTAAATAAACTGTAGTGGCAAGATTACCCAATTCAAATAAAAAAATAAATTAATTTATGCGAACGGATAATTCCGAACAGATTAACATATTCACTCACCCCAACCTTAAACCCAACATGCGGCTTTAATTAACGGTGAATTAACAACGTGCATTTTGTGCCACCCACTGGAACAGGTACCGATTCCAGTCCTTATTCCCGGCTGATAAACAAGCATTTAGCCACTATTGCAGGCAGCAGCGAAAGTGAGCACAAAGGTAAAAAAAGATTAATGGTGTAAGCGAAAATCTATTTTCACAGGTGATTATTATATTAGTGGCAGTGAGAGGAGAATCTCATTTTTCCGATCGCATGACGATAAAAAGCCGGTGCATGCACCGGCCAGGAGGATAAAACCTGCAGTCTCAGGTTATAAGGTTTTCTTCACGGCAGGTGTCAAATGCGGTTGAGGTTCTTCCTTTGATAGCCAGTCGTGCAAATAATGTTCGATCTGTTCCAGCGAACGATTGCGCGTTTCAGGTACACAGCGAATGACAAAAATGGCTCCCCCTATCCCTATCAGCGCAAAAATAAAGAATGCCCCTGATAAACCGACTGAAGCCAGCAGTATGGGGAACATCAGCGAGATAACGAAATTCGCTATCCACATCGCAAACACCGCACCGCCCATAAATATACCGCGCAAGCGAGTCGGAAAAATTTCAGACAGCAGCAGCCAGGTAACGGGCGACAGCGCCCCTTGCTGAAAACTTAAAAACATCAACATGCCAAGCAAGACCATATAACTGCGCAGCACGTCCGGTTGACCCTGTACCGTTTCCGGCATCAAATAACTGACGGTGCCAATAAACACCAGACAGGCGGTGCAACCAAACTGACCCAACATGGTCATGGTGCGGCGACCGATACGCCCCAGCAACCAGATGCCAACGAATGTCATTAATACCGAAATGACACCGTTGGCAATGGTAGCAATTAATGCCGCGTTATCGCTCATGCCCACCGCCTTTAACATCGTGGGCGCATAATACATGATGGTATTCACACCGGTTAATTGTTGAATCACGGCGATACCCACACCAATTAAAAACAATTTCATCAGCCAGGGTTTGCGTAATTCACGCAAGCGCGGACGGGCATCCTGCTGTTCTTCGGCTAACGTCTCTTCAATTTCCGTCAGCTCCCACTCCACATCTTGTTTAGCACGGGTACGCTCCAATACCTGCCGAGCCTCGGCCAGGCGACCTTTCATCGCATACCAGCGCGGCGAGTCAGGCATAAACAGCATACCAAACCACAGCAGCACCGCCGGCACCGTTGCTACCGCCAGCATCCAGCGCCAGGTGGTGTCTCCACCCCAAACTGCATTGAATCCGGCATTGGAGATGTACGCCAACATCTGACCGGAAACGATCATTAACTCCTGCATGGTGACCAGTTGCCCACGCTTATTCGCGGGCGCCATCTCCGCGATATACACCGGCACCGTGGCCGACGCGCCACCCACTGCCACACCCAATACCAGGCGGAAGAAAATCATCCATTCAACGTTAGGGGCTAACGCGGTACCTATTGCGCCCATCGCAAAGATGATCGCCAGTACCAGAATAATTTTTCTCCGCCCGGCAGCGGCAGCAAAGTGACCCGAAGCCAGCGCACCAAAGGCGGCACCAAACAGTAAGCTGCTCGTCACCAGCCCGGTGGTAAAGGGTGTCAGATGCAAATCGTCACCCATAAACAGCAGTGCGCCGGAAATCACGCCCGTGTCGTAGCCGAACAGCAAGCCACCGAGGGTGGCAATCATTGCTATCACCTTCACAAAGGGTTCAGTGCGCGTACTGCTGTTCGGCCCTGATGCCTTATTGGGGGTGAGATAGGTTTCCCGGGACATAACCAACTCCTTAACCTGTGAGAGAAGGTTTAAAAATAGATTATTTCATCCAACAGGAATAATTATGAAATTTAAATTTTGCGCGACAGGTCATAAACACGCGAGATACTTGCGATAAGGATCACAAAAGTAGCCATCAGGAGTGGAAATTAGCGGAGATATGATCGGGTTGAATTTTACACAATCGATGAAAGGAAAATTTTTGTTCCGAATTGAACCGGGCGGCAACTCGCCGCCCATGTCGTTACGGAACGGTGGTGGCAGGACCGAACACCGAATATTCCGGCAGATTGACCTTCTGATAAGGTTCCCAGCCGCCGCCCAACGCTTTATACAGTGCAACTAAATCAAGCGCACTTTGCATCCGGGCTTGGGTTGACTGCGCCTGCGCCTGCGCCAACTGGCGCTGGGCATCCAGCACATCCAGGAAGGTCGAAATACCCTGCTTGTAACTATCACTGGCGAGGTCAAAGGCATGCTGCAGCGCCCCGGTGGTTTCATCCAGCGCCGTGACCTGTTGCTGATCGGCACGATAGCTCACCAGTGCGTTTTCCACATCCTGCAACGCAGTGAGCACCGTCTGGCGATAATCCAGCGCCGCGCTCGCCTGCTGTGCCCGTGCCAGTTTGACACTGGAGACCAGGCGACCGCCCTGGAAGATAGGGATCGAGAGTGAAGGACCAATGCTGTAGAAATGACTGCTCCAGTCATCAAGATAGCTGGCGTCAGTGTTGCGCACGCCAAGTTGACCGGTAAGTGACAGGCTGGGGAACAGATCCGCCACCGATACACCAATATTGGCTGTCTGCGCATGCAGATTGGCTTCCGCCTGGCGAATATCTGGTCTGCGCCGTGCCAGCGTTGATGGAATACCCACTGCCACCATCTTCGGCAATGCAGGCAGCGCTTTGCGGTTCATTAACTCGTTATCCAGCGTGCCGGGCATTTTACCCAACAGCACTGCTAAGCCGTTCATTGCCTGCCGCTCTTGCGACTGATACTGGGGCAGTTGCGCATTCAGTGAAGCTAACTGCGCGCGCGCATTTTCCACGTCGGTCAGCGGCGCTAAACCGTTGCGTTGCTGGCTTTGTGTCAGCTCCCAGGTTTGCTGCGCGACGTCAATCTGCTGCTGCAAGGTGTCGAGCACGGCCTGTGCACCGCGCAATTGCAGATACGCGCGCGCCACTTCCGCTTCCAGTGACACCAAAGCATCATTGCGTTGTTCAATCGCCACCTGCTGCTGGGCATCTGCCGCTTCCATCTGACGGCGGACTTTACCCCACAAATCCAGCTCCCAACTGGCGTCAAAGCTGCCCTGATAAAGCGTAATGGAGTGATCCAGACCGTTCAGCTGATTAGCCACA
Organism: Pantoea sp. EA-12; assembly: GCF_030053355.1. Lineage (NCBI taxonomy): Bacteria > Pseudomonadati > Pseudomonadota > Gammaproteobacteria > Enterobacterales > Erwiniaceae > Pantoea > Pantoea sp. EA-12. The sequence goes on from NZ_JASGBY010000013.1 coordinate 147,968, forward strand.
TCACTATCAACCTGATCGTACACCCCGTTGGACTTCAACAGGCCTTTCAACCCCAGTTGCTGACGCGTCACTTTGGCCGAGCCATTCACTGAAGGGAAAAGCCCACCGCGAGCCTGCGCCAGCTGTTCGCGTGCTCCGGCAATGCGCAGCACTGATTGCTGCAAGGTCAAATTGCCGGCAATGGCACGTTCAATCAGGCTATCCAGCTGGGGATCGTTAAAGTTTTTCCACCACAGTGGTTGAGTCGCTGCCGACAGCGGCCTGGACGCTTCCTGTGAAGGCAAGTCACGATAGCTGCCCGGCGTCTGCGCATGGGGAGGCTGATAATCAGGCCCCACGGCACAGCCCGCCAGCATTAATGTCAGCGCCATAAGGCTCAAGCGCGGAGAGATGATCATTCTAGTGTGCTCCTGCACTGCCTTCGCTCTTAATCGGCGAAAGCAACCAACAAAATGGAATCAACAGCAGAGCCACGATACTCAGGCCCATAAAGACATCGATGTAAGCCAAAATACGCGCCTGGGCAATCATCTCTTTATACAGTTGCCCCGTGGCCAGCGTCAGCGGATCGCCCACCGCCGTAGTGAAATCGCGGATCGCTTGCGCCCAATGCTGCAAGGTAAGATTGAACGGCTCATTAAGTGGGGTCATGTTATGGATCATGCTGGCCGAGCGCGCCTGCATTCGCTCGGTGATCCCCGCCGTGGCAAGCGAAATACCAATCGATCCCGCCACGTTACGGAACATGGTAAACAGCGCCGCCGCATCCGCATTTAACCGCTGCGGCACGGTGATAAAGGCGATGGTGGTTAACGGCACAAACAAGAAACCGAGCCCGATGGACTGCGCACTGCGCATCATCACCAGCGTGGTGAAGTCCACGTTCGGTGTCAGCGTGGTGGAATAGAAGAAGGCACTGGCGAGGCAGGTGAAACCAAATGCGATGATGTAACGCGTTTGCACAATCGGCATCAGCTTCAGCACCAGCGGAATCGTAAGCACGATCAATACCGCACCAGGAGAGAGCACCAGACCGGACCAGGTGGCGGTATAGCCCAGATCCTGCTGCGCTAGCTGAGGCAACACCACTGAACTGCCGTAGAGGATCATCGCCATTCCGGCCATCAGCAAACCCGCGACCCAGAAGTTACGGTCCTTCATCACCGTGATATCCACCACCGGTTTGCGTGCATACAGCAGCCAGTAAACCGCACCCACAATACCAATCACCGCGAGCATGGCGAACAGACGAATAAAGTGCGAGGCGAACCAATCGGCATCCTCCCCACGATCGAGGAACACCTGCAAACAGCCGAGGCCCAGCGTGATTAAACTAATGCCGATGTAGTCGATTTTCAGGCGACCTTTTTCCCATTTACGCTCCCATGGCGGATCTTCCAGCAGCTGATAAATCGCCAGCACCGTCAAAATCCCCACCGGGATGTTAATGAAGAACACCCAACGCCAGCTGTAGTTATCAGTGATCCAGCCGCCCAGCGTAGGGCCGATCACCGGCGCGACGATGATTGCAATGGAAGAGAGGCCAAACGCTTTCCCGCGATCTTCCGCCTTAAAGTAGTCCAGCAACACTGACTGTTGAACGGGCTGCAAACCTCCGCCGAAAAAGCCCTGTAACACTCGGAACAGAATGATCTGCCAGAGCTCGGTGGCGATACCGCACAGGAACGAGCAGATGGTGAACATCACAATACAAATCAGGAAAAACGTTTTGCGGCCAAACAGACGGGTAAAGAAGGCAGAGATGGGCAGCACGATACCGTTGGCGACCAAATAGGAAGTGAGCACCCACGTGGATTCGTCGTAGCTGGAAGAGAGCGAACCAGCAATATGTGGCAGCGCAACGTTAACGATGGTGGTGTCAAGGATCTCCATAAACACCGCCAGCGTCACCGTAATCGCGACCAGCCACGGATTGCTGGCCGGACGCCAGCTTTCGCTCGCACTCATTCTACCGTGACCTTGGGCTCAACCGACAGGCCAAGCGGCAACGGATGATTAGGGTCCAACCCTTTATCAATCACGATTTTCACCGGCACGCGCTGCACAATTTTCACGTAGTTACCGGTGGCATTTTCCGCGGGGAAGGTCGAGAAGCGCGATCCCGAGCCCATCTGAATACTGTCCACGTGCCCTTCCAGCTTCATATCTGGCCAGGCATCAATGCTGATATCCACTTTGTCACCCGGGTTCATGCGCGCCAGCTGGGACTCTTTGAAGTTGGCATTGATCCAGATATCCGGAGACACCAGAGAGAACAGCGCGGTGCCTGCCTGCACCAGGGTGCCGACCTGCACATTACGTTTGGTGACGAAGCCATCGTAAGGCGCGCGTACTTCGGTATAAGAGAGGTTGAGCACAGCGGTATTGAGCTGCGCCTGCGCCTGCTCAACCTGCTGCTGACGAGCCTCCACGTTGGTTTCCTGCTGGCGAATTTGCAGCTGAACCTGAGAAGCGACCTCCACTTGTGCTTTAGCACTCTGTAATTGTGCTTCAGCAGAACGCAGTTGAGCGGCGGCGGTATCAATATTGCGCTGTGAAGTGGCGCGCGGATCCACGCCACGCTGACGACGATAATCCGCCTGAGCATTCAGTAAATTAGCCTGCGCTTTGGCTTGATCGGCTAACGCCTGATCGCGCTGAGCCGGGTATTGCACCCGAGAGAGCGCCAGCTGCGCCTGTGCTTGATGGAGTTGCGCCTTGGCCAGCCCCAACTGAGCTTGTGCCTGATCGCGCTGGGCAGCATTATCGCGAGGATCAATTTCTACCAGCAAATCGCCCTTTTTCACCCGCTGATTATCGTTCACCAGCAGTTTGACCACAAAACCGGCCGCTTTAGGCGCGATGGTAACCGCATCACCTTCGGTGAAAGCATCATCGGTGGTTTCAATGTTGCGGGTGGAGAACCAGAACCACAATCCCACCAGCAGCATGATGACCACCACAATGGCGAGAATAATCAGTGGCTTTTTGCCGGGGCGTTTTCGTTGCGGTTCGTTGTTGTCTTGATTACTGTCTGAAGCGTGCTGCGCATCCTGCTGCTCGCAAGCGGGCGGCTGATTTTGATTATCACTCATAGGTTATCATCGCTGGCTGTGATCCCGATCCACGGGCAAAAACGGTCAACTTAACCTTAGATCGAAAATTGACAAATTCCAGTACAACTTTACAGAAGCCAACAAAACACGCATTAATTGCCACTCACTGCGATAACGCGCTGAAAAATCAACGCGTCAGCCCGGTTAGCAGCACAAAAATGTCGGTTTAATTCAGCCACTGGAGCAATAGCCAGCCCCACAGCATTGACCACGCCAGCATCGGTAAAGAAAACAGATGGAAACGCCACCAGACGCGCGCATCCTGTGCCATACGCAGCGCGATGAGATTGGCCAACGAACCCGGCAACAGACCGAAACCACCAATGTTTACCGCCCAGGCGAACACATCGGATGGCGGCACTTTCTGTAACAGCAAAATGGTCGCCGGAACGTTACTGATCACCTGCGACAGGCCAATCGCCAGCAGATATAACCCGCCCTCTCCCAACTGACTGATAGCAGCGAAATGCGGTTGCAGTAAAGGCAGATGCATCAATAAAAAGACATCGATAAACATCGCCACAAACACCAGTAGCAGGCTCCAGTCAATACTGGCTAAGACCTTACGCGCCATCACTAAAAAGCAGGCGGCGACCAGCAGCAACGCCCAGCCCGTCATTTTCAATTCCAGTGCCACGATAAACACCACGTAGAGCAACACGCTGACGAAAAACAGCGGCTTCTGCCACTGATGCGCGGCGCTTTGTGCATGCTTTTCAATAAGCCGGGCAGGGAAACTCCACCAGGTGAGCGCCATTAAGGTGATCATTAAAAACGCAGCCAGCGGAGCCATTTGCAGCATGAACCCCGACACACTCAAAGTGCCGTGACTCCACAGCAAAATATTCTGCGGATTGCCGACTGGCGTCAGCAGCGATCCCGCATTCACCGCGAGCGCCTCAAAAATAATCAGGCGGGAAATCGGTAAGCGTGAAAATTTACGCAGCGTCAATGTCAGCGGCACCAAAATAAACAGTGCGACATCATTGGTCAGAAAGGTGGAGAGTAACGCGGCCGCACACACCATAAACAGCGCCAGCGTGCGCTCATGCTGAAAACGCTGAATCAGGCGTGCACCAAGCACATCAAAGTAGCCGCTGTTCTCCAGCCCTTTGGTTAGCATTAATAAACCGGTGAGCGTCATGATGGTGTGCCAGTCAACAGCGGCTGGCAGTTGCGGCCAGCGAAAATCGGCCAGCGGCAACAGCACCACACCCAACAGCAACAACAAATGCAAAATACGATCACGCATTAAGGAACGAAGCACGATGGGCATGATGGCGAAAAGCCTTGTAGGTTAGCGACTCTCGTAAAACTGCTTGAAAACGGCCAGGGTTTCATCACTGACGTGATGCTCAAGACCTTCAGAATCTCGGCGGGCGGTTTCCGGGCTGACACCCAGAGCCAACAGAAAGGTTTCAACAATATGGTGGCGAACGCGGCTCGCTTCGGCCAGCTTCTCGCCTTCCGCAGTAAGAAATACACCGCGATACGGCACCTGTTCAACCAAACCGGTGGTGCCCAGACGCTTCAGCATTTTGGCTACCGTAGGTTGAGAAACGCCTAAGCGCGCAGCCATATCCACCTGACGGGCTTCACCAAATTCACGAATCAAATCAGAGATTAACTCGACGTAGTCATCAATAAGTTCACGTCGATGCGCTTCGCGCACCTGGCGAAATCCCTCGACATGCTCCTCGATATCTTTAAGCGGCCCCTGGGGCGTATTGTTAGCGCTCTTTGCACGACGACTCATTCAGCTTCCTCTTTATTATCTGCCGCACTTTAACTGCGGTGCGGGCCTGGCTGCGCTCATTGTAAACCAGGCACAAATAAGCACAAATTTTTCCTAAATAGTGTTGGCTAAAGAGTATAGCCAGTGCTATCTTTGTTCGTAATGTAAGCGAATAGCTTATTAAGGAGGCAAAGATGAACGAACCCTATCTGCTGCTGCTCCTTTTCCTGCTGTTTATTGCAGGCTTATGCTTACTGTTACGATGTCATTCTTTCGGGAGGTAAACATGACCACCATGAAAAACTGCCTCGACTGCGGCAAATGCTTCCAGGCTGAACAAAGCAAACCGGCTTTTGAACTGAAGTCACTGCTGTGCCTCTTCAGCCGTTCACCGTTTGCACTGCGTCTGATGCTGATTGAAAAGCTGACGGGCAAACAGCTGGTTGAGCGTCCTTGCCCGAATTTAATCTGGCGCGGATAACGCCGGTTTACATCTCCTCTTCGGATCCGTTTTCACACGGATCCTTTGCACGATCTCACATTTTGTTACCTTTTTAGTCCCACTCTTTCTATTGTTATTGAACGAAAGTCATATCCCCATTTCTTCTATGGCTGAATCGCTTCAGGTTATTCCCACTTCTTTTCTTCAACACGGCTTAAACGGTTAGGCTGCTAACATTTAGCTTGCAACCTATTGTGACAGCTGATTAATCTCCTCATAACAAAAAATTACATACTTATAACAAAACTAACCCAGGGTGGGTTTTCGTAAGGAAGATCAGCAATGTCACTAAAAAAGCCTGAAGAGCAACCGTCGGGCCGGAGACGATTTTTGCAAAAATCGCTCTCGCTCATTCCTCTCGCCGCCGCAGCCAGCACCGGTGTGGTGTCACTCTCCTCCCCCGCTGCCGACAAACCGCAAGGTGTGTTATCAGACTATGTTCCTGCCTACTTCAATGACAAAGAGTGGAAATTCCTGCTCGCCGCGTTGGATCGCCTGATCCCCGCCGATGCCAATGGCCCGGGTGCCGTGAGCGAAGGCGTACAAGTATTTATTGATAAGCAAATGGAACTGCCCTACGGCTATGGACGCCTGTGGTACATGCAGGGCCCGTTTGCCGATGCCATCCCAGAGATGGGTTACCAGTCGCATTTAGTCCCACGCGACACCTATCGTTTGGGGATTGCCATGGCTGACCAACATTGTCAGCAGCAGTATCAGAAAGATTTTTATCAGCTGGAAACCGCGCAGCAGGAAGAGGTATTGCACGCGCTGGAAGCCGACAAACTGCGTAACGATGCCATTCACGGCAAGCTGTTTTTCGAGCAACTGCTGGAGAACGCCAAAGAGGGTTATCTCGCCGATCCGATTCACGGCGGCAACCAGACGCTGGCCTCGTGGAAAATGATTGGTTTTCCCGGTGCACGTGCGGACTTCGTCGATACCGTACAACAGCCGAATAAACCCTATCCGCTTGGCCCAGTCAGTATTTCCAGCAAAAGGAGCGTGTAATGGCAGCAGTAAAAAAAGCGCCCGTCGATGTGGTGATCGTCGGGTTTGGCTGGACCGGCTCGCTGATGGCGATGGAACTGGCCAGCTCTGGTTTGAATATTGTGGCACTGGAACGCGGCGAAAATCGCGATACCTACCCTGACTTCTCTTATCCGCGCATCGCGGATGAACTCACTTACGGCATCCGTTTAAAACTGTTCCAGAATGCCTCGAAAGAGACGGTCACGGTGCGCCACACTACCCAGGAAACCGCGCTGCCTTATCGCCGCTTTGGTTCTTTCCTGCCCGGTGATGGTGTGGGCGGTGCGGGTACCCACTGGAATGGTCAGCTGTGGCGTCCGCTGGAAGCCGATCTGAAAATGCGCAGCACCGTGATTGAAAAATACGGCGCAGATTTCATCCCTAAAGACATGACGGTACAAGATTATCCGTTCACCTACGATGAAATGGAGCCGTACTTCGACAAGTTCGAAAAAATCTGCGGTGCGGCCGGTCAGGTGGGTAACCTGAATGGTGAAAAAGTCGAAGGCGGTAACCCTTTTGAATCTCCGCGTAAAAATGGCTACCCGACCAAACCACTGGAAACCCTGTATGCTGGCGAGCTGTTCTCCAAAGCCGTGAAACAGCTGGGATATCATCCCTTCGAATGCCCGGCGGCCAACTGTACCGAAGCCTGGACCAACCCTTACAACGTACAGCTTGGTGTCTGTAACTACTGCGGTTACTGCGAACGCTTTGGCTGCTTCAACTACTCTAAGGGTTCACCACAGAGCTGCGTCATCCCCGCACTCAAACCCTTTAGCAATTTCGAGCTGCGCACTCAGGCACACGTGATCCGCGTGAATACCGACAGCAGTGGCAAGAAAGCCACAGGCGTCACCTATATCGATGCGCAAGGCAATGAAGTGGAACAGCCAGCAGACCTGGTGATCCTCAGCGCCTTCCAGCTGCACAATGTAAGACTGCTGCTGTTGTCGAAAATCGGCAAGCCTTACGATCCGCAAACCGGTGACGGTGTGGTGGGCAGAAACTACGCCTATCAGATGACCGGTGGCATCAAGCTGTTCTATGACAACGACAACTGGTTCAATCCGTTTGCCGCGACCGGCGCTACTTCAACAGTGATCGACGATTTCAACGCCGAGAACTTTGACCACAGTAAAGTCGGCTTTGTCGGCGGTGCCACCATCTCCGCCGCCTTCTCTGGTGGTCGCCCGATTCAGCAGATGGGCATTCCTAAAGATGCGCCACGCTGGGGCTCAGGCTGGAAGCAGGCCATCAAAGATAATTATCTGCACAATATGAACGTCGGTTCGTCCGGCTCCGTGATGCCCTACAAGCAGTGCTATCTCGATCTTGATCCTACCTACCGTGATATCTACGGTCAGCCTCTGCTGCGCATGACGTTCGACTGGCAGCAAAACGAACTGAAGATGACCAACTTCATCAAGGATAAAGCAGAAGAGATCGTCAAGGTGATGAATCCGAAGCACTACGAAGTGGGATTCAAGACGCTCAACAGCCATTACGATGTGCGTCCTTATCAATCCACGCACACCACGGGTGGTGCGGTAATGGGTGACGATCCGCGTACCAGCGTGGTGAACAAATATCTGCAGAGTTGGGATGTGCCGAATCTGTTTGTGACCGGTGCCTGCTGCTTCCCGCAAAACCTGGCATACAACCCCACCGGGATTGTGTGTGCCACCGCACTGTTCGCGGCGGATGCGATTCGCAACCGCTACCTTGCTAACCCCGGCCCGCTGGTTCAGGCCTGATAAGGAGCGTCATAGTGAAATTTTCCGCACTTTTTCTCGCTCTGAGCGGCGCACTGGTAAGCCATGCGGCACTGGCAGCCAGTGAAGCTTCGGTTAAACAGGGTGAATATCTGGCGAAAGCGGGCGATTGCGCCGCCTGCCACACAGCGGCGGGCGGCCAGCCGTTTGCCGGTGGACTCAAAATGAGCACGCCGATTGGCGCGATTTACTCGACTAACATCACCCCCGATAAAACCCACGGCATTGGTGACTATAGCTACGACGATTTCGTAAAAGCGGTGCGTGGCGGCGTGGCAAAAGATGGTAGCTCGCTCTATCCGGCGATGCCGTTCCCGTCCTATGCCAAAATCAGCGACAGCGATATGCACGCGTTGTATGACTACTTTATGCAAGGCGTTAAACCGGTCAGCCAGGAGAATCACAAAAGCGACATCCCCTGGCCGCTGAGCATGCGTTGGCCGCTGGCGATCTGGCGCTGGACCTTTGCCGATGACAGCACCTATGCACCGGTGGCGGGCAAATCGGAACAGTGGCAGCGCGGTGCTTATCTGGTGCAGGGGCTGGGTCACTGTGGATCCTGCCACACGCCGCGCGGCATCGGCTTCCAGGAAAAAGCCATGGATGAGAGTGGTAAAGGCTATCTGACCGGCGGCACGCTGGAAGGCTGGCACGCGCCCGATCTCACCGCCAGCCCAGCCGCAGGACTTGGCAGCTGGTCACAGCAGGATATCGCCACCTTCCTGAAAACGGGTGCCAATAAACAGGGTGCCGCCTTTGGTTCAATGACCGATGTCATCGCACACAGCACGCAATACCTCAGTGATGAGGATCTGAATGCGATAGCTGTTTATCTGAAGTCACTGCCTGCCGCAGATGAAACCGCGCCTCCGCAGGCCAGCGATGCCACGGCACAAGCGCTGTTCAAAGGGGATGTCAGCCAACCGGGCGCACAGGTGTATGTCGATAACTGTGCGGCCTGTCACCGAACGGATGGCAAAGGCTACGCCAGTACCTTCCCTGCGCTGGCGCACAATCCTGCCTTGCTGAGTGAGGACCCGTCTTCAGTGATCAGTGTGATTCTGAAAGGAGGCCAACGTGCGATTACGCAGCAGGCGCCGACCGGTTTCACCATGCCTGATTTCGCCTGGCGTCTTGATGATCAGCAGGTCGCTGATGTCGCGAACTTCATCCGCAACGGATGGGGCAATAAAGCGGCACCGGTAACGGCTGACCAGGTCAAAAAGATCCGCGCGACACTGCCTCCTCCTGCCAAACAGTAGGCATAAAAAAACGGCCCGCATTGGGCCGTTTATTGTGCAACTCTGGTCTAAGCAAGGACTTAGAAGCTGTAACCTACGCCAGCAATCCAGGTGCCCACGTCTACGCTGCGGATACGGCTCTGCTCGTAACCAACATCCAGAGCAACGTTCTGGATTGGGTTAAACTGCATACCTGCGCCATAAGAGAAACCAACATCGCTGGAATCAGATTTAGACTGTGCAGCTGCGTCGTTTGCCTGGTATTTGCCGTAGCCGATACCGACAACACCGTAGATGCTTGCCCAGTCGTTCAGACGGTAAGCAGGACCACCGGTGATACCGTAGTACTGGCCTTTGTTGTACACGCCAGCGTCAGTACGGTCTTTCTCGGTGTAGGTGAAAGAACCGATCCAACCCAGTGGGTTAGTACCGTCTTCGTAACGGTATTTCAGGTTGAAGCCGTTTGCTTTGTTAGCAACACCTTGATAATCGCTCTGCGCGTAGCCAGCAGAAACGGTGCTCTGTGCCATGGCTGAACCAGCAGAAACTGCCAGTACGCAAGCCAGTGCTGAAAGACATGCAATTTTTTTCATAACCACCTCAAATGTGAATATACTTCTCTCCTGACAACGCTAAAAATATAACAAAAATCAGCCAGAAACTCTGCCCCGTATTTGTTGTCTAACAGATTGTTTGGTGTAACAGAAAGTTAATGAAGTTTCGTATGTCATTCATTTTACTTATAAAAACCTTCATATTTCTGCAATCTAATTTCGGGTCACAAATAATACCTTTAAGTATATTCCTAAAAAAACCTGACATTTCTTTACTGAAATGGCCCTGAAAGTGGTTACTTTTCATCCCGTCGCGGTATTTTATTTCCCTGTTGTGCGCCTCCTTATTTACTCCGAATTCCTTTAAACTGGCGTTTTGTTACTTTGTTGTTAATCACTACAGGAATGGATTACAGGATGTCTGCGCCTCTGACCAACCCCAAAATGGCTCCGGTATGGTTCCCGATTGCCGTACTGCTTATCGCTATGCTTTCACTGCAAGGTGGTGCCTCACTTGCCAAATCGTTGTTCCCCACCGTGGGCGCACCCGGCATCACCGCGCTGCGTCTGGGGCTAGGCACCCTGATTCTCTGCGTCATCTTTAAGCCCTGGCGCCTGCGTTTTACGCGTGCTCAACGCAAGCCGCTATTAATGTACGGACTGGCGCTGGGGTGCATGAATTACCTCTTCTATTTATCCATCCGAACCATGCCGCTAGGTGTCGCGGTTGGCCTCGAGTTTCTTGGCCCCTTAACGCTGGCACTGGCGGGTGCACGCCGCCCGCTGGATTTTCTCTGGGTGTTGCTGGCGGTGACAGGGTTGTGGTTCCTGCTGCCGATTGGCGATGGCATCAGCCATATCGATCCGCTGGGTGCACTGCTGGCGGTGGGAGCCGGTGCCTGTTGGGCCGTCTATATACTGGCAGGCCAACGCGCTGGCGCAGAACATGGCCCGGCCACCGTGGCAATGGGATCGTTGATCGCCTCGATCATCTTTGTGCCGCTCGGCTTAACCTTTGCTGCTCCGGGCATCTGGCACTGGGAAATACTCCCGCTGGCCTTGATCATCGCCCTGCTCTCCAGTGCCATCCCCTACTCGCTGGAGATGATGGCGCTGACACGACTACCTGCACGTATCTTTGGCACCCTGATGAGCCTGGAACCGGCGATGGCCGCCCTCTCTGGCATGCTCTTCCTCGGTGAACTGCTGACCTTTAAGCAGTGGATCGCTTTACTGGCGATTATTGCCGCTTCGGCGGGTTCGACACTCACCATGAAACAAAAGCGTGCCAAAATAAACGAAGTGGATATAAACAACCCGCAGTAAATAACGGCTTTATTCAGCCTGAAACATTCAGGCTGAATAAATAAGCATTCTCATTCAATTCTTTTCATTTACTCAATCCGCATTTGTTATTATTTTGCAACATCACTGAAAGATAATTAACATCATTAGCAACCCATTGTTATACATGAAATTAATTCAAACTCGATTAAATCCCATGCAACATTAAGGTTTATCTATTCCTGTCATCGGTTTAAACAATCCGGCACAACTAAAAACTGCTGCTATACTTATTCCCGTGCTTGATTAGGACAACCATCAATTAGAGGACATTCATGATGAGTACCGCAAAACTGGTTAAAACTAAATCGTCTGATCTCATTTACACCCGTAATGATGTTGCTGATAGCGATAAGAAAGCGACCATCGAGGTGCTCAACCGTCTGGTAGTGGAATATATTGACCTGTCGCTGATCACCAAACAGGCGCACTGGAATATGCGTGGCGCCAACTTTATTGCCGTGCATGAGATGCTGGATGGCTTCCGTACGGCGATTACGGATCATCAGGACACTATTGCCGAGCGTGTCGTGCAGTTGGGCGGCGTTGCTTTGGGAACTACCCAGATCGTCAACGATAAAACACCACTGAAAAGCTATCCGCTCAATATTCACAGCGTGCAGGATCACCTGAAAGCGTTGGCCGATCGATATGCGATTGTGGCTAACGATACGCGTAAGGCGATTAGCGAAGTCAGCGATGAAGATACCGCTGATATTTTCACGGCCGCATCGCGGGATCTGGATAAATTCCTGTGGTTCATCGAATCCAACATTGAATAACGTATGACAACGAAGGCGGGTTATCCCGCCTTTTTTACATTTGTAACATCATGGTGCTTTTTTTGACGCCGTTAACAATTTCTTAATCCTGCCTTTCCCTTGCTATGCCCTTGGTGCACACTGTGCCCGCACCACAACAGCACAATGCACCATTTTGGTGATCCAAATAGGTGCAAGCTTTTCATTGTATGCAAAATCGCTTCAGCACGGCCCTGCATCCTGCTGATTTCGATAAAAATGAAAAGTTGGCATAATTTTTTCATATGATACGCCGTACAGCAGGCCATCAGGTCTGAAGGGTAATAAGGAAAATAATGATGAAGTCTTTGATTAAAGTCTCCGTGGCCGCGCTGGCGCTGGCCTTCTCGCTTTCTTCCACTGCAGCAGATAAGAAACTGGTTGTCGCCACTGACACCGCATTCGTGCCGTTTGAATTCAAACAAGGCAACGATTATGTCGGCTTCGATATCGACCTGTGGGCCGCTATTGCTAAAGAGCTGAAGCTGGATTACACCCTGAAGCCAATGGACTTCAGCGGTATCATTCCAGCTCTGCAAACCAAAAACGTTGACGTTGCGCTGGCCGGTATCACCATCACACCTGAGCGTCAGAAGGCGATCGACTTCTCAGACGGCTACTATAAAAGCGGTCTGCTGGTGATGGTGCGTGAAAATGAAAACAACATCAAAGGTATTGACGATCTGAACGGCAAAGTGGTTGCGGTGAAGAGCGGTACCGGTTCTGTTGATTACGCGAAAGCACACATCAAATCGAAAGATCTGCGTCAGTTCCCGAACATCGACAACGCCTACATGGAATTAGGCACCAACCGTGCTGATGCCGTGCTGCATGACACACCAAACATCCTGTACTTCATCCATACTGCAGGTAAAGGTCGCTTTAAAGCGGTTGGCGAATCTATCGAAGCCCAGCAGTACGGTATCGCCCTGCCTAAGGGCAGTGATGAGCTGCGTAACCAGATCAACGGCGCGTTGAAAACCCTGCGCGACAACGGCACCTACAATACTATTTATAAAAAATGGTTCGGCAGCGAACCAAAATAATTCCGGCTTAAGCCGATTTTTGTAGCAGGGAGCTTATTCTCCCTGCTTTTTATATTTCCACTGCAACTGATTCTGGAGTGACACCATGGAGTTTGACTGGAGCGTCATTTGGCCTGCCCTGCCGATTTTGATCCAAGGCGCCAAAATGACCCTGATAATTTCCGTACTCGGCCTGGTCGGCGGATTGATTATCGGTCTGGTGGCCGGTTTCGCCCGCGCGTATGGCGGCTGGGTGACCAACAACCTCGCGTTGGTCTTTATCGAACTGATTCGCGGCACGCCTATCGTGGTGCAGGTGATGTTTATCTACTTCGCCCTGCCGATGGCTTTCCCGGATTTGCGTATCGATCCGTTCACTGCCGCGGTGGTGACCATCATGATTAACTCCGGTGCCTATATCGCGGAAATTACGCGTGGCGCGGTGCTGTCGATCAACAAAGGTTTCCGTGAAGCGGGCCTGGCGCTGGGCTTATCACGTCGTGAAACCCTGCGCTACGTCATCATGCCATTAGCGCTGCGTCGTATGCTGCCACCGCTGGGCAACCAGTGGATTGTGAGTATCAAAGATACCTCGCTGTTTATCGTGATTGGTGTGGCGGAACTGACCCGTCAGGGCCAGGAGATCATCGCCGGAAACTTCCGCGCGCTGGAGATCTGGAGTGCTGTTGCCATCATCTATCTGGTTATTACGCTGGTGTTGAGCTTTGTGCTGCGCCGTATTGAGAAAAGGGTGAAAATCCTGTGATTGAATTTAAAAACGTCTCTAAAAACTTCGGCCAGACTCAGGTTCTGCACGACATCAATCTGAAGATTAATCAGGGTGAAGTGGTGGTGATTATTGGGCCATCAGGCTCAGGTAAATCTACCCTGCTGCGCTGCATCAACAAGCTGGAAGAGATCACCACCGGAGACCTGATTGTTGATGGTATGAAGGTCAACGATCCGAAAGTCGACGAGCGCCTGATCCGTCAGGAAGCCGGCATGGTGTTCCAGCAGTTCCATCTGTTCCCACAGATGAGTGCGCTGGATAACGTTGCCTTCGGTCCTATTCGCGTACGCGGAGCTAAGAAAGACGCTGCGCAGAAGCTGGCACGTGAACTGCTGGGCAAAGTAGGCCTGGCTGAGCGTGCACACCACTTCCCGGCTGAACTGTCCGGTGGACAACAGCAGCGCGTGGCGATCGCCCGTGCTCTGGCAGTGAAACCGAAGATGATGCTGTTTGATGAGCCGACCTCTGCCCTCGATCCTGAACTGCGCCATGAAGTGCTCAAGGTTATGCAGGATCTGGCGGAAGAAGGCATGACCATGGTCATCGTGACGCACGAAGTCGGTTTCGCACAGAAAGTGGCTTCACGTCTGATCTTCATCGACAAAGGCACCATCGCTGAAGATGGCAACCCAGATGAGTTGATTACCAACCCGCCGAGCGATCGTCTGCGCGAGTTCCTGCAGCACGTTTCCTGATAACGATGCAGTAAGTAAAAAGCCGTATCAGCTTAGCTGTGCGGCTTTTTTATTATCTTTCGGCTTTGTTATACCCTAAATACTTCGAGTTGCAGGAAGGCGGCAACTGAACGAATCCCCGGGAGCATACACCAGTATGTGACTGGGGTGAGTGAAGGCAGCCAACGCACCTGCGGCTTGAAGTATGACGGGTATAGATAATTTTCCTTTCAGAATCTTCACCTTCCATTGCTGACTATACTTTTTCTCTGGTGCCGCTGAGCGTTGTTCAAGGAGAAAGTCATGTCGTTTGCCCACCCATCATGGCGCTTTGCCATATGGATGCTGCTCTGTCTGTTCCTCATGCCTGCCGCCAACGCGGTCAATCTGCCGCAGGCGGCCGTTGCGGCTCAACAAACGCAACCCCCCACAGCCAGCAACACGGCTAACAGCGAACCCACCATTGAAGATAAAAAAGCCGCCTATGCCGCACTGGCCAATATTCTGGAAAACAATGATTCGCGCCAGGAGCTGATTGATCAGTTGCGCCAGGCTGCCAACAGTAAAGCAGTGGACGAGCAGCCGGTACTGGCACCGCCGCAGGCCGATCAGGAAGATCCCACCGTGCTGGAGAGTGTCACCAACGTGACGCGGGAATATGGTGGCGCAGTGGCCTCACAGTTTGTTCGGCTGCATGACAACATTGTGAATGCGCCGCATAAGGCGTTTAACCAGCAGACCTTTTTTAATGCGCTGAAGTATTTTGTTGGGCTGGCCGCCGCCGTGTTTGCCTTCTACTGGCTGACTCGGCTGTTGATGTACCCGATTTGGCAACGCATGGGCCGCTGGGGACGTAATCACAATCTTGAACGCAGCAAATGGTTGCATCTTCCTGCCACCATTGCATCAGCGTTTATCCTCGATTTACTGCTTCTGGCACTGACGCTGTTTATCGGCCAGATCATCAGTGATAACTACCACAACAACAACCGCACCATTGCCTATCAGCAAGGGCTGTTCCTGAATGCGTTTGCCCTGATTGAATTTTTCAAAGCGGTGCTGCGCCTGATTTTCTGCCCCCGCTTCCCTACCCTGCGTTTCTTCCATCTTTCCGATGCACGCGCCGCGTACTGGAATACGCGCCTGAGCTGGTTGAGCGGCATCATTGGTTACGGACTGTTGGTGGTGGTGCCGATTGTCTCCAATCAGGTTAATGTACAGATCGGCGCGCTGGTGAATGTGCTGATCATGTGCATCATGACCGGTTGGGCACTGTGGCTGATTTTCCGCAACAAGCGCAATATCCACGATGAGTTGGCGCGCCTGGCCGACCGCAGCATGAGCTTCTTTGCCCTGTTCATTCGCGCCTTCGGTATGGTGTGGCACTGGCTGGCGAGCGCTTACTTTATTGCACTGTTCCTGTTCTCAATCTTCAACCCTGGCGACAGCCTGAAGTTTATGATGTCTGCCACGGTGCGCAGTATGGCGATCATTGTCATCGCCGCGCTGATCTCTGGCATGTTGACGCGCTGGATTGGTAAGACCCTGACGCTGTCGCCCGACCTGCGTCGCAATTACCCTGAGTTGCAAAAACGGGTGAATGACTGGGTAAAAGCGCTGCTAAAACTGGCTCGCGTCATTACCGTGTTTGCCACTCTGCTGCTCTTACTGAATGCCTGGAATCTGTTCGATCTCACACACTGGCTGACCTACGGTGCCGGGCAGAAGATGGTTGATGTGCTGATCCGCATCGTGATGATCCTGCTGCTCTCCGCCATTGGCTGGACGTTACTCGCCAGCTTGATTGAAAGCCGCCTGGCCTCAGATTCTCACGGTCGCCCGATGCCCAGTGCGCGTACGCGCACACTGCTGACGCTGTTCCGAAACGCGCTGGCCGTGGTGATCAGCACCATCACCATTATGATTTTGCTGTCTGAGGTAGGGGTGAATATTGCGCCGCTGCTGGCGGGAGCCGGTGCGTTAGGGCTGGCGGTGTCATTCGGTTCACAGACGCTGGTGAAGGATATTATCACCGGCATCTTTATCCAGTTTGAGAATGGTATGAATACCGGCGATTTGGTGACGATCGGGCCGATTACCGGCACGGTAGAACGCATGTCCATTCGCTCGGTTGGTGTACGCCAGGATACCGGTGCCTATCACATCATTCCGTGGTCTTCGATCACCACCTTCGCCAACTTCGTGCGCGGCATCGGCTCATTTGTAGCGAATTATGATGTGGACCGCAGTGAAGATACCGAGCGCGTCAACGCCACGCTGCAAGCTGCAGTGAAAGATTTACTGGATAACCCAGATATTCGCGGCATGGTGATCGGCGAACCGAGTTTTTCGGGGTTAGTCGGCTTAACCAACCAGTCCTTTACCGTACGCGTGTCCTTTACCACCCAACCGTTGAAACAGTGGACGGTGCGGTTTGCTCTGGATGATAAAGTGAAGAAGCATTTTGATGCGGCGGGGATCAGAGCGCCACATCAAACGGTAGAGGTGATGCAAACCGGCAGTGATGTAGCCTCTGCTGCCAGTGTGCCTGCGCTGCCGCCACCGATGTAGCAACGGACGTTATCCAGCGTGCTAAAGCACGCCCCAACACCCCGTTGCCGCCCGACTAACCGTGGCGTGCGATGCGTTTCGCGCGCGCCGCTGGCGGCAGGAAGGTCCAGGAAATAAAGCGGCTCTGCTTCTGCCCTTGCGCCATCTCGATGATACGCACTTCATGCGCATCGAGATCGCGCAGTTGGTCGCGCAGCGCTGGCAGGTTCTCTTTGCGCGAAACCAGCGAGGTGAACCAGACAATGTGGTCAGCGAAGGCGACACTTTCATCGATCATCTGGCCGACGAATTGACGTTCGCCCCCTTCACACCACAACTCGTTATGCTGGCCACCAAAGTTGAGCGGCGCGTTTTTCCCTAAGCCAAGGTTGCGCGTTTTACGCTGGCCAACCATCGCCGCTTCCTGCGCCGAGGCGTGGAAAGGGGGATTACACAGCACCGCGTGATAGCGTTCGTTTTTATGCACCACTCCGGCAAAAATTGCCGAGGCATTTTTCTGGCGGCGCAGACGCACACCGCGCTGCAAACCTGGATTACTCGCCACAATCTGGTTGGCGGCAGTAATCGCTTCGGCGGTGATGTCAGTACCGGTAAACCGCCAGCCGTACTCGGCGTGACCAATTAACGGATAGATCAGGTTGGCACCGCAACCGATATCCATGATATCTAAATCGCGCGGGATTTTACCGCCATTGTCGCCTGCCAGCAGGTCGGCTAAGGCGTGAATGTAGTCAGCACGACCCGGCACCGGCGGGGTGAGATAGCCTTCCGGTAACTGCCAGTTGAGGTTGTAGAACAGCTTAATCAGCGCCTGGTTCAGCAGCATGACCGCTTCAGGATCGGCAAAATCCACCGACAGATCGCCATAGCCGTTGGGACGCACTTTTACCGCCAGCGGCGGATGGGCTGCGGTCAGAGCGGCAAAATCATAACGGCCCTGATGGCGATTACGTGGATGGAATGGCGAGGTAGCGGCTGGCTTGTTCATAGTTTCTCCGGAAAGTAGCGCGGGCGTAAGATACGCTGGATGGCGGCATCGCACAATCCGCCTACAAGATTTTCTGCATTGAATTTAAACCTACTATCCCAAAACTGAGTCCAAAATAATTCGTGCTACAGCAAGGCGGCAAGTGTGGGTAACCCAGGCGCTTACAGATGTCAGTGACTGGCGTGCGCACGCGCAGCCAACGCCGCTGTCGTACGAAGTATGAAGGACGAATCAGGAGCGCTAATGCGGCAACGTTACACTTATCAACCACGAAGCGGGCATGGCTTGCCGCACGACCCTTTGAACGCCATTGTCGGACCGCGCCCTATTGGTTGGGTCAGTTCCCTCAGCGCGAGCGGCCAACGCAATCTGGCCCCCTACAGCTTCTTTAACTGCTTTAACTATCATCCGCCTATTATCGGTTTCGCCAGCAGCGGCTGGAAAGACAGCGTACGCAATATCAGTGAGAGCAAAGAGTTTGTCTGGAATCTGGCGACGCGCCCGCTGGCGGAAGCAATGAACGAGAGTTCCGCGTCCGTCCCGCCTGAACAGGATGAGTTTGCGCTGGCAGGATTGACGCCCCTCGCCGCCTCACATGTGAATGTCAGTATGGTGGCTGAGAGCCCGGTAAATTTTGAGTGCCGTTTAACCCAGCTGATTCGTCTGCAAGATGTGCAGGGAACCGAGCTGGAGAGTTGGTTGGTATTGGGCGAAGTGGTGGCGATTCACATTGATGAGTCACTATTGGAGAACGGTATTTACCAGACGGCTAAGGCGCAACCGATTCTGCGTGCCGGTGGCCCTTCGGCTTATTACGGCATCAGTGAGGATCTGCGCTTTGATTTAGTCCGGCCAGATGCCCGCCGGGGATAAAGCCGGCACCTGACGTAGAGACGCAATTTATTGCGTCTTCATCACCTCAACCGCTCGCGCAATCTCGGGTGCCAGCCAGCGATCTTCCTGCCAGTTCGCTACCACGGCACGTAAGCGATGTAATGCCTGCTTTGTGCCCTGCGCGAGTGCCTCCTCACCGTGAAAGTCCAGCGCCTGCGCAGCCAGCAGGTATTCGATCGCCAGAATCTGCCAGACGTTGCCCACCAGCTTCAGCAGCTTGAGCGCCGCGCCGGTGCCGAGGCTGAGATGATCCTCCTGCAAACCTGAGGTCACGTAATTATCCAGCACCGCCGGTTGCGCCAGCTGACGGTTTTCCGCACACAGTGAGGCCGCCACATACTGCGCAATCATCATGCCGGAATTTACCCCCGGTTGTGCCACCAGAAACGCGGGCAGACCACTGACCAACGGATTCACCAGTCGATCCAACCGCCGCTCGGCAATGCTTCCCACTTCCGCCATGGCAATGGCTAACAGATCTGCCGCCATCGCCACCGATTCACCGTGTGGGTTCGCCTGGGACACCACGCGCCAGTTATCCACCGTGCCCAGCACCAGCGGATTATCGGTGCAGGCATTTAATTCGGTATTCACCTGACGCGCGGCATGATCGAACTGATCGCGGCTGGCACCGTGTACTTGCGGCATCGAGCGCAGACTCAGTGCATCTTGAGTGCGCACCCCGACACTTTTTGCCAGCAATGGGCTGTCGTTTAACAACTGGCGTAACCTTTGGCCGCTCACCTGCATCCCAGGACTGGCTTTCAAAGCTATCACTTCGGCATCAAATGCCACCAACTGCCCACGCAGCGCTTCAAAGCTCATGGCGCCAGTGACGTCGGCCCAGTCCAGCAAGCGTGCGGCATCGTCGAGCGCCAGGCATGACAAACCGGTCATGCAGGGTGTGCCGTTAACCAGACTCAAGCCCTCTTTTGCACCCGGGCGATAAGGTGTGAGTCCAGTCTGACCCAGCGCCTGTTCAGCGGGTATGATCTTATGCTGATACTCAACGTCGCCCACGCCAATCAGCGCCAGCCCGATGTGTGCCATATGGCTGAGATACCCCACCGATCCCTGTGAGGGCACCTGTGGCGTAATCTGGTTGTTGAGTAACGCCAGCAGATGCTGCACCAACGCCACAGACACGCCAGACTTACCGTGGCTGTAGTTGGCAATCGCGGCACAGAGAATGGCGCGCACCTGTTCGCGCGCCAGCAGTGGCCCGACACCACAAGCGTGGCTCAACAGCGTGTTGCGTGAAAGCTGGCTGAGTTGCGCTTCCGGCAAGGTGATATTGCACAGCGCCCCTAATCCGGTGTTGATGCCATAAGCAATATGACCGCTGGCCACGATCTGTTCGACAATCTCGCGCCCCTGCGCAATGCGCTGCCAGGCACTGACACTCAAGGTCAGTTCAGCATCATGTCGTGCAACCTGCACCAGCTCCTGCCATGTCAACGGCGCGTCGCCCCATACGATGGTCATGCGGTTTGCTCCGTGTGGTGGCTTTGATGGCTGGAGATAAACTGCTTAAAGCGCTGCGATCCTTGTTCGCCAAACATCTCTTGCGGTGTGCCCTGGCAATCGATGGTGCCCTGGTGCATAAACACCACACGATTGGAGACGTTGCGCGCAAACCCCATCTCGTGCGTCACCACAAGCATGGTGCGGCCCTCCTCTGCCAGGCTGCGCATCACCTTCAGCACCTCGCCCACCAGCTCCGGATCCAGCGCCGAGGTCGGTTCATCAAACAGCATGACTTCTGGATCCATCGCCAGGGCGCGAGCAATCGCCACACGCTGTTGCTGCCCGCCTGAAAGCTGCGCCGGATAGAAGTCCTTGCGATTGAGTAAGCCAACACGATCCAGCAGCTGCTCCGCCTGCGCGATGCAGCTTTTTTTATCGCGCTTGAGCACATAGTGCGGCCCTTCAATGACGTTTTGCAGCACGGTCATATGTGACCACAGGTTAAAACTCTGGAACACCATGCCCAAGCGTGAGCGTAGGCGCTCAATCTGCTTCGGATTCGCCGCCAGTTGATGGCCACGCGCATGGCGCTTCATTTCAATGGTTTCGCCACCGACACTGACGACACCCGCATCCGGCGTTTCCAGCAAATTGATGCAGCGCAGCAAGGTACTTTTGCCGGAACCGCTGGCACCAAGAATCGAAATGACATCGCCTTGATGCGCCTGCAGCGAAATGCCTTTTAATACTTCCATCGCGCCAAAAGATTTGTGGATATCTGTGGCGGTTAAGGTAACAGGTGATGTGGATTGCATCTTACTCTCCGGCAAGCGGTTTAACGGCGGGTAACGGCTTTTTTTCAACGCGATGCACCGGGGTTAAACGGCGTTCTAATAACGCGTAAAGCTGGACGATAATGAAATTGAGGATCAGGTAAATCGCCGCAGCACAGACAAATACTTCCATGGTGCGATAGGTGCGCTGAATGATCTGTTGCGCCACGCCCGTGACATCCCAGACAGTCACCAGACTGGCAAGTGCGGTGGATTTCACCAACAAAATGGCTTCGGTGGAATAAGCTGGCAGTGCGTAGCGCAGCATGATCGGCGCGATAATGCGGCGCAGAAGCAACCAGCGCGACATGCCACAGGCTAACCCGGCTTCAACTTGCCCTGGTGGCACCGCCAGCAAAGCGCCGCGCAAGATCTCCGCGGTGTAAGCCGCCGTGCACAGCGACAGCGCCAGCACTGCACAGATAAAGGGTTCACGCAGAAAAGGCCAGACAAAGCTGTGACGGATGACACCAAACTGGCCCAGTCCGTAGTAGATCAGAAACAGCTGGATCAGCAGCGGAGAGCCGCGGAACACCAGGATATAACCGCGCGCAAAGCCGCTTAATACACGCCAGCGGCTCATGCGCAGCGTCAAAATGCCCAGCGCCAGAATGCCGCCGCACAGGAAAGCACTGATAAACAGACCCAGCGTCACCGGCAGCGCGGCACTGAGTTTAAGGAAGGTATCCGTGAGAAAGGCGAAGTCGATCATGCTGCTGCTCCTTAATGCTGTGCCGCAGTGCGACTTTGCCAGGCGCGTCCCAGGCGTAACTCCGCCCGACGAAACGCATGATTAGACAGCAGTGTCAGCACCAGATAGCAGGCACCGCCAATCAGATAGAAGGTGAAGTAATCACGCGTGGATCCCGCAGCGACCTGGCTGGCACGCATCAATTCGACAATGCCGGTCACCGACACCAGCGCCGAGTCTTTTAAGCTCATCTGCCAGACATTCGACATGCCCGGCAGCGCATAGCGCACAATCTGCGGTAACAGAATGCGCTGTGCGATGCGCCAGCGTGGCATCCCTATCGCCATCGCCGCTTCGATTTCACCTTTTGCCAGCGCCAGACGCGCCGCGCGATACACTTCACCTTGATAAGATCCAGAGATGAGCCCAATCGCCAGCGCGCCAATCAGGAAGGGCGGCGCTTCGATGAAGCCGTCAGCGCCGAACATCTGCCCCACCAGCGTAATCAGCCCTGAACCACCAAAATAGAACAGGTAGATCACCAGCAGTTCTGGAATGCCACGAAACACCGTCGAATAGGCTTCACCCAACCAACGCAGCCAGCGCTGCGGCGACAGCTTGGCTGCCGCGACGCCCGAACCGACTACGGCACCAATCACCAGCGCGGACAGCGACAGCAGCAGCGTGGTGAAGGCGGCCCCGAGGATCAGGCGACCCCATCCATCAGCACCAAAACTCAGCAGGCTCATCATCTTTCACCTCACTTACGGCGTTACGTCAGTTTTAAACCACTTTTCACTCAGCTTTTTCACTGTGCCGTCCGCCAGCGCGGCTTTGATCGCCTCGTCGAGTTTGGCTTTCAGATCGTTATCCGCCATGCGTACGCCCATGGCTTCACCCTCTCCCCAGATTGGGCCACCCAGTTGCGGGCCGCTGAAGGTCAGGTTGCTGTTCTCCTTGCGTGCCAGCATCGACTGGGCAAAGGTGACGTCGTCGAATACCGCATCAATACGGCCCGCCTGGAGATCGAGGATGGCATCCGCTGAAGAGGTGTACTCACGCACGTCTGCGACATCTTTGAAGTATTTATCAATGAAGGGGGTGTAGACCGTGCCAGAGGCGATACCGATGGTTTTGCCCTTAACTGCCGCTTTCAGCGGGGCAATCGCAGCGTTAATTTCTTTTTCATCATCATGCAGTTTGATGATGTTTTTATCCGCTGGCAGCAGTGGGCTGTCTTTGGTGGTGATGAAGGTGGCTGGCGTGGACGCGTAGGGCACGGTGAAATTCACCACTTTTTTACGGTCTGGCGTGATGACAATCGCGTCCATGATCACGTCATATTTTCCGGCGTTAAGTCCAGCAATCATGCCATCCCAGTTCTGCACCACTAGCTTGCACTGGATGCCCATGCGTTTACACAGGTCTTCCATTAGTTCAGGTTCAAAGCCGCCTAACTTGCCGCCTGGCAGCGTCAGGTTCCAGGGTTCATAACTGCCTTCAGTGGCGATAGTGATGGATTTCCACTCTTTCGCCTGCACAGCAACACCGCTGATCAGCAGGCTGGCAAACAGGGTCGTGAGGCAAAAACGGCGAATTGGGGCGCGGTGCGTCATGCGGCTTCTCCTGGTCATTTATCGAATTGGCTGTCTCTGTTAGCTGATACAGCGCAGATGACATTTCATGTATATACAAGTTAGCGTGCGGCAGATCATTGTCGGCATGAGCTTTTTGTGAGCCAGCCAGAATAAAATTTGATATCAACCACGTGGTCTTTACTTGTACATACAACCTAGCAAGTGATGTGCCAGGTCGGCAGAAGCGGTTAAATCAGGGAATTGTCACGGAGGGGTGGCATTGATGCACCGTTTCGGGGCGTTCAATGCACAAGATTGGGGATAGGGTTGAATGAGTGCGCATCCTCTGACATCTAAGGGTCGCCATTTATGTCGTAATTCATGTTAGTTAATGACTGGCGATAACGCCGTCTGGGACCGCACCCGGGCCGGCGGTCCTCGCGCCGCTACGCGGTGCCTTCACTTCACTCGTCTGCCTTACGGACCGGTGCCGATGGAACATCCATGTTCCAGCGCCACCTTTCG
>NZ_JASGBY010000014.1:0-147131 GCF_030053355.1 Pantoea sp. EA-12
AACTGAGTGGAATACTTTGGCTTCATGATTTATCCCCATTATGTCGTTTTACAGTCCAACATTATGGGTTCAGTTCACGATGGAACATCCATGTTCCAGCGCCACCTTTCGCCCGCGTCCTGCGGGCTCTCCTGGCAGACTCTCTCCGTTCAGCGCTGCGGATGCCTGCCCCGGTGCGGCCCCAGCCTGCTCATTAGCTTCAGTGCGGGTTGTCAAAAAGGGCACACAGTCTGAGGCTATGACGCCTCTACTGCCCCCTCAGGGTTATCCGCAGCGCTGAGACTTTTACGTTGGGCCAGGAGCCCCACGCGGGGAGGCGTGGGGCAGTTCGCGGCCGACCATGGATGGTCATCCGTGAACGGTCCGTCCGGCACGACGTGGAAGTCGAAGGTACCGCGTCAGCGGCGCGAGGACGGCCCAGAGGGGGCAGTAGTGGCGGCAGAGCCCGCACTGAAAAGACAGGCCACTTATCAATAGGCAGCCTGAGTGCTTAACTGCATGTATCACGCCATCAATGGCGTTAAACCACCTGCACGTCGGGCAGCGCTTTTTGTAATGCTACCAGTGCGCCCGCTTTTGCCGGGCCGCCATCGCAGATCAGCAGATCCACTTCATTGATGGGCGCGTACACCGTCCGGCTTATCACGCCGAGTTTGCTGTGGTCGGCTAATAGGATAGTGCGACTGGCCTGCTGCACCATGGCGCGGGCAATGGCAGCTTCGTGCGGATGGAAACTGCTGGCGCCGTTTTTGGCGTCAATGCCCACTGGTGAAAGCAGCGCCACATCGGCGCGATAGCGGTAAATCTCACCCACCGTCATCTCACCACGTGTTTGCTGTGCGCCCGCCATCATCATACCGCCTAGCAAAATCACCTGATTATTCAACGTCTCATGCTCTTCAGCGGCGCTCAACGCCAGGGCGGCTTGCAAACTGTTGGTGATAATCGTCAGGCCAGACATGGTGCGCAGCGCTTCTGCCAGCATGGTGGTGGTGGTGCCTGCATCGAGAAACAGCGTCTGGCCCGGCTGTAAATGCTGTGCAGCCGCCACGGCGATGGCGCGCTTCTCTTTTGCCTGCGCATTGCGGCGCACCTGTAACGGAGGCTCCGGCTGGCTGTCCATCGCCACCAACCCCCCGTGTACGCGGCGGGCTAACCCTTGCGCTTCCAGTTCGATAATGTCGCGCCGTGCCGTTTCCCGCGAAATGCCCAATTCTTTAATAATGCGTTCCGTACTGACCTGATGTTGCGTAGTCAGAAGGGCGCGAATGCGGTGTAAGCGGGTTTCCTGCAGCATGACATTTCCCTGTAGCCTAATGATCTGAGCCTAAGCTTACCTGAGTGTCATCACGGCGTCATGTGTATTTGGTTGTATTTGTGTATTTGGTTGCATTTCTCAGTAAAGCAGGCATGATGTCTGCAAACGGTCATACATCATGCACCCCTTTCACCTTCGCAACGGGAGTTATCATGGCTACACGTTCCACCATCATGGACACCAACAGTTTTCGTGCTGAGCACGCCGACGGTCTGGATGCGGCAACCCGCAAGCTGACAGACAAGCGCAGCAAAGTGTTGGGCGAGTCATATCGCCTGTTCTATCGTAAGCCGGTGCATCTGGTGCGCGGTGAAGGCCAATATCTGTGGGATGCCGCAGGTAACAAATACCTCGACGTCTACAACAACGTGGCGAGCATTGGGCACTGCCATCCAGCGGTGATTGAAGCCGTCAATCAGCAGATGAAAATGCTGAACACTCACACGCGCTATCTGCATGAACGCATTCTGGATTACACCGATGAGCTGCTGGCCACCACACCGGATGCCATCGACCGCGCCATGTATATGTGTACCGGTTCAGAAGCGAACGATCTGGCAATTCGTATCGCGCGTGCCTTCAGTGGCGGTACCGGGATTATCGTGTCGCAGGAAGCCTACCATGGCACCAGCGATCTCACCTCGGGCGTCTCTCCAGCGCTGGGCAGCGGCCAACCGCTGGCGGCAACCACGCGCTTAGTGTCACCGCCGGATGCTTACCGCGTAAATGCTCCGGATCTGGGTGCATGGTTCGCCAATGAAATTCAGAAGCAAATCGACGACATGAAAGCCCACGGCATTAAATTTGCTGGCTTCCTCGCCGACTCCATCTTCTCATCCGATGGTGTGCTGCCGAATCCAGCAGGTTTCCTGCAGAAAGCGGTGGATGTGGTACATGCCAACGGTGGTATTTTCATTGCCGATGAAGTGCAGCCCGGTTTTGGCCGTACCGGTGATGCGTTCTGGGGCTTCGCCCGTCACGGCGTGGTGCCGGATGTGGTGACCACTGGCAAACCAATGGGCAACGGTATTCCGGTTTCTGGACTGCTGGCGAAGAGTAATGTGCTGGCGGCGTTCAGTGACGACATCCCTTACTTCAATACCTTTGGCGGTAACCCGGTGGCAATGGCCGCCGCGCAGGCGGTGCTCACCGTGATTAAAGAAGAAGGTTTGCAGGAGCATAGCCGCGTGGTGGGTGCCAAACTGTTGACCGAATTGCAGAAGTTGATGGATCGCCATGACAGCATCGGTGATGTGCGTGGCGCGGGCTTGTTTATCGGCTTCGAGTTGGTACAGGACCGCGAGAGCAAAACCCCGGATAAAGCACTGGCGCTGGACCTCACTGAGAAGCTGCGCGATCACCATGTGCTGACCTCGGTGGCAGGGCCATACGGTAACGTGCTGAAGCTGCGTCCACCGTTGGCGTTCCAGGAAGCGGATATCGACTGGCTGGTCGGCGCATTGGACAAATCTCTGACCGAATTAGGCCGCTAAGAACCCCCCATGAGAAGGTGTGTAGCGGTCTGTGCGCACCTTTTTCCAGAATCATCAAATCCTTATCATTTCTAAGGCATTGATAACCCTTTTCCAGATCATGATTTTAACTATAATGATCCGACTGCTTACGCGGCACACTGCGAAGGTGATGCTGCAAAACATTAAATGGAGAGGAAGAACATGAGTTATTCACTGCCATCCCTGCCTTACGCATACGATGCACTGGAACCGCACTTCGACAAGCAGACGATGGAAATCCATCACTCTAAACACCACCAGGCTTACGTTAACAACGCCAATGCAGCGCTGGAAGGGACCGAATTCGCTAACCTGCCGGTTGAAGAACTGATCGCTAAACTGGATCAGCTGCCAGCAGACAAAAAAGGCCCACTGCGTAATAACGCGGGCGGCCACGCTAACCACAGCTTCTTCTGGAAAGGCCTGAAACTGGGCACCTCGCTGCAGGGCGAACTGAAAGCGGCTATCGAAAAAGATTTCGGCAGCGTTGAAGCTTTCCAGGCTGAGTTTGAGAAAGCCGCTACCACTCGTTTCGGTTCAGGCTGGGCGTGGCTGGTGAAAAAGGGCGACAAACTGGCTGTGGTTTCAACTGCTAACCAGGACAGCCCACTGATGGGTGAAGCCATCTCTGGCGCATCAGGTACCCCAATCATCGGTCTGGATGTGTGGGAACACGCTTACTACCTGAAGTATCAGAACAAACGTCCTGACTACATCAAAGCGTTCTGGAACGTGGTGAACTGGGACGAAGCGGCTGCAGTTTTCGCTGCTGCTAAGTAATCCCGCCATCGTGCTCAACCGGTGAACCTGTTTCACCGGTTTCTTCTTTACGAAATCTAAACACTTCTTCAACCACTCCGATATTTCCCCCGCTGATAGTGTCGTGACGGTCGTTATTAACCTGTCGTTGATAATTTGGGGCATACAGTAGCCGCAGTCGATCTCGCGAAGCTAAAATAACTATGTCTACTATCACAACCTCTGTGACGGATAATGATTCGTCGACCGCGCTGTTTTTTCCGTTAATCAGTGGCAAAGTCACACCGGATAAATTATGGAACAGCAAAATGTTCCGCTTTAAATATGCGTTACGATCTCTGGTATTCCCAATTACCACCTTTAATTATCTCAACGAACTGGCGAAGCTGCCGTTTCTGCCACAGCTGTTGAGTATGCAGGGTTTACTGCCTGCCAAACCGCATCGCCCTTATCTGTGTGCCGGTTTCAGTGTGGCACAGCGTGCACAAGCGCTGCTGGACCATTACCAGTTGATGAACCAGCTGGATAATGCCAGCCTGCGCCAACTGATGTTAAGCCCGGCAAAAAACGTGATTGCTGCCTTTACGGGAAAAAATGATGAGGCGTTTGTTATTCACTGCTGTCCGGGACATTTTGATCGTGAAGGTGAAATAACCCTGACGCTGCATTATCAAGACATGAATATTGCTTCACTCTCATTTTCCATCATTCAGGAAAAAAACACGCGAACATTATTGATTGGTGGATTACAGGGGCCGCGTAAACACATATCAAATGATGTGATCCGTGATGCGACAAAAGCCGCGCAGGGTGTTTTCCCGAAACGTTTACTGATGGAAGCGGTGTTTATTTTAGCGCAGCAGTGCGGCGTACAAGCTATCACGGCGGTGGGGGATACCACTCATGTGTTTCGCAGTTTGCGCTATCGTCACAGCAAGGGCGACAAATTCTTTGCCAGCTACAGCGAGTTTTGGCGCTCACTGGGCGGGGAAATGCGTCAGGATGAAATGTTTACGCTGCCACTGCGTATGGAGCGGAAGGATCTTGAAGAGATTGTCAGCAAGAAACGCGCAGAGTATCGCCGCCGTTACGCCATGCTGGATACGCTCAGTGAACAAGTGCTGCTGGCCGCAGGCGGCATAGAACGCGACGTGTCACACGCCGCGTAATCACGTATCAGAACGGCTGCTTCGCGTAGCCGGTCATCACTTTCAGCCCCATCTCACGCCCCAGCGCGGTCATCGGATGCACCACCACCAGGCCGCGCACGCTTTTCTTTAATGCGCCCATGTTAGCCTGTTCTTTCTTGGTGATTTCACGGCTGAAGCCCAGTTTCTGCAATTGCTGCGCTTCTTTGCTCAGCTTTTCATCACGCACGCCGCGCAGACGCTCAATCTCTTGCACCAGCGTCTCTTTCTCTTTCAACAGCTCGCCGAGCTTTTCGGCATCGCCCGCTTCCAGCAGCTGCGGTTCTTTGCGATTCAACGCGTCCAACTGGTCACTGAGGCGTTTGATCTCGGCTTTTTCTTGTTCTTTCATCAGGGGGAAACTCGTTAAGGAAAACAGGCAAAGGATACATCAAATTGGGGTGAATTTGCAGCAAAGCGGGGATTTGCCTAAACCGCAGGTTTCTTAAACGCCTGCTTATGCGATATACGGGAAATCAGCTCCGTCAACGACAGCACCATGGTGGAACGCACCATCTGCAAATAGCGTTGCTGCTGCATACTGCGCAGTGCATCGTCTTCACGAGTGAAGTCGGGCTGCGGTGGCCAGGCCACGACGCAATGCAGTTCACCAAAGGGGCCCAGAATTTCATCGTCGGTAAAGCGGTAATCGCTGGTGTCGTGATTCAACTCCTCACGTAGCGCCAGCAACAGTTCACAATCTTCATATTCGTGGCGATTGATCACGCCCAGGCCGTAGATTAGCTTCAGGCGCACGGAGAGTTCCCCCAGCGGGCCATCACCCAGCAGCAAGGGTTCCACCGCATACTTAACGGCATAATCGTCTTTGCGAAACACCTGCAAGACCAGCAGGTTCACCGCTTCGGCGAGTAACTCAACGGCGGCGATCAGGAAGCTTCTCACCGATCGACCGGCGTTCAGGCGCTCTAGCACCCGGTTTTCAAAAGCTTGCTTCTCTTCCATTATTGCCTGCATCGTTCAGATACCGCCAACGGGCACGGTTGGCCACCGTGCCCGAATGAGCTATTAAAGGGCGCGCATTATGCCATAGCGTTGTAAGCACTCACCACAGAGGTGACCACTTCGCTATTGGCGTCCAGTCCAGAGATCTCCGCCAGCGTGGCCTGTGGGCCTTTCTCTGCCAGCAGCGCAGCGAGTTCTTGCGCCTGAGGATCGGCTTCGCTGCGATAATGCATGGCGGCGGCAATGCCCTGAACCAGACTGGCGTGCGGCAAGCTGTACTCCAGCGTGCCCAGCGTTGGCTTGATCAGACGGTCACCGGCGCTCAGCTTACGCAGCGGCTGGCGGCCAACACGCTCAACATCGTCTTTCAGGTACGGGTTTTCAAAGCGGGTGAGGATTTTCTGGATATAGGCCGCGTGCTTATCGGCGTCAAAACCGTAACGCTTGATCAGCACCGCGCCGCTTTCCTGCATCGCACCCTGAACCACGGCACGCACTTTCTCATCGAGAATCGCATCACGAATGGTGGCGTGGCCGGCCAACTGACCAAGATAAGCGGTAATGGCATGACCAGTGTTCAGGGTGAACAGCTTGCGTTCCACAAACGCCATCAGGTTATCGGTGAGTTCCATGCCCGGAATGTTCGGCAGTGCGCCTTTGAACTGGGTTTTATCGACGATCCACTCGCTAAAGGTTTCCACGGTGACTTCCAGCGGATCGTTGCTGCCGGCTTCAGATGGCGGCACGATGCGGTCCACGGCGGAATCAACGAAACCAACGTTAGCTTCTACCCATGCGTGATACTGCTCTGGCAATGCTTTCAACACGTGCTGTTTCAGCTGGCTGGTGCCGCGCACCATGTTTTCACACGCGATGATGTTCAGCGGACGGACATTACCGTTATCGCTGCGTTTGGCCAGCCCCTTCGCGACACCACCTGCGATGCGCTCCAGAATCTGCGGACCAACCGCCGTGGTAACGATATCAACCTCAGCAATCAGCGTCACGATGTCGTCGCTAGTGCTATTAACGGCGCTGACGCCGGTCACCATTTCAACTTTTGCCTGCTCGCCAACCACATGAACCGGATACTCATGACGGGCGTTAAGGGCATCAAGAACCACCTGATTGACATCCGCGAACACCAGTTCAATACCGGCATCAGCCAGTAACTTACCGATGAAACCGCGGCCGATGTTACCTGCTCCAAAATGTAACGCTTTCATAAATTTGACCCATATCAAATGACGAAAGGGCGGGCAAATCCGCCCCGGAAATGTGGGACGGGCTTGCCCGCCCCAGGGAGTTAAAACGTGGTTTACGCTTTAGGCGACAACAACGCCAGCAC
The DNA here is from genome assembly GCF_030053355.1 of Pantoea sp. EA-12. NCBI lineage: Bacteria > Pseudomonadati > Pseudomonadota > Gammaproteobacteria > Enterobacterales > Erwiniaceae > Pantoea > Pantoea sp. EA-12. The sequence continues at coordinate 7,090 of NZ_JASGBY010000014.1, forward strand.
TTCTTCAACACTGGTGGTGTTCGCCAGCTTCTCAATCACGCTGTCATCATCCAGCGCGTTGGTCAGGCTGGTAATTACCTGGATGTGCTCGTTGTTGCGTGCCGCGATACCGATCACCAGGCGCGCAACGTCATCCGCTTCTTCACCAAACAGCACACCGGCTGGATACTGGCAGAACACGATACCGGTTTTCAGCACGCGGTCTTTAGCTTCCACGGTACCGTGCGGTACGGCGATAGACTCACCAAGGTAAGTCGGGGTCAGCTTCTCACGCTCCAGCATTGCTTCGACGTATTCAGGCTGGACGTAACCGCCTTTTACCAACTGCTCACCGGCAAAGCGAATCGCCTGCTCTTTGTTGCTGGCGGTCAGGCCGAGGAACACGTTGTTTGCGCCGAGTTTGAACAGGTTGGCACTGCCGTCGTCATAGCTGTCTGCCAGCGTGGTCTGCACCGTCTCACGATGTGCTTCGCTGCGGTTGGCCGCCACCAGACGCTCGGTCAGGTTGCTGTACAGTGCGCTGTCGAGGAAGTTGTTCAGCGAAATATGCTGCGCTTGCGGTGCCTGGCGCATCGCACGCTCGGTCAGATCGCGGTGGGTGATCACCAGGTCAACATCCCCTGGCAGCGAGTTGATCGCGCTGTTGGTCACCGAAATATTGCTCAGACCGGCATCCTGCACTTTCTTACGCAGCACACCTGCACCCATGGCGCTGGAACCCATACCGGCATCACAAGCGACGATGATTTTACGCACGTGGGTTACATCAACGCTGTTGGCATCGGCAATCACTGGCGAACCGGCAACGGCCTGGCCTTTTGACTGCGCTTTCATATCACGCATGCGCTGGGTCGCGGCTTCGATATCGTCATCTTCTTTCACTTTGCTGGTTTTCAGCAGGATAGAAGAGACCACGAAGGAGACGGCAAACGCGGCGATGATGGCAGCGATGTTAGCGAAGTAAGCACCTTTTGGTGTCATCGCCAGCACAGCCAGGATTGAACCCGGAGAAGCAGGAGACACCAGGCCGCCGTTCAGCACGGTCAGGGTGAACACACCGGTCATACCACCGAGGATAACTGCCAGCAGCAGACGCGGTGCCATCAGCACATACGGGAAGTAAATTTCGTGGATACCACCGAGGAAGTGGATGATCGCCGCACCGCCTGCAGACTGTTTGGCGCTACCGCGACCAAAAATCATGTAAGCAACCAGCACGCCCATACCCGGGCCTGGGTTAGCTTCAATCAGGAAGAAGATAGACTTACCGGCTTCACTCGCCTGCTGGATGCCCAGAGGAGAGAAGATACCGTGGTTGATGGCGTTGTTAAGGAACAGGATTTTCGCTGGCTCAACAAAGATCGAAGTCAATGGCAGCAGGTTGTTCTGTACCATCAGGTTTACGCCCGCCGCGAGGATGTGCGACAAACCTTCTACCAACGGACCGATGCCGATGAACGCCAGCAGCGCCAGCAGCATACCGATGATACCGGCTGAGAAGTTGTTAACCAGCATCTCGAAGCCGCTTTTGATCTTACCATCAACCATACGGTCAAAGGTTTTGATCGCCCAGCCGCCCAGTGGACCGGCAATCATCGCGCCGAGGAACATCGGCATATCTGCACCGACAATCACGCCCATGGTGGTGATTGCACCGACCACGCCGCCGCGATCGCCGCCCACCAGACGTCCACCGGTGAAACCGATCAACAGCGGCAGCAAGTAAGTAATCATTGGGCCGACGAGTTTCGCCAGCGTTGCGTTTGGAATCCATCCGGTTGGGATGAACAGTGCTGTGATGATACCCCAGGCGATAAACGCACCGATGTTTGGCATCACCATGTTACTCAGAAAACGACCAAAGCTCTGGACCTTGACCTTCGCTGATGAGGACATAAACCCACCCCTTATTGAGACGCGCTGCAATAAGAGCGCGGTTGTTTTTGTTAAGACTTTTATTGAGCCATTCCGGCGCGGGCCGTGGCATCACTGTATGCACGCGGACTCTAGCACTAGTTTATTACGCTGCGTAGCGTCCGGGATAAGTGTGATGCAGATCACGCAATATTGGGGTGATTGGGGTGCTATAAGGTGACACAGATCACACTATTGGGGTGTAAGAAAAGTACGCTGGCGAAATATTAAGCAAAACAAGGTGATAAATGTGACTTAAGTCACCTTTGCAAGGGTGGGGTTTGTCTCGTAAATGTGATTTGGATCACAAACATTTTTTGGTCGAAAATGCGCCAGATCACACTCTGGCCAGGCAGAAAAGACAGCTGTAAGGAAGTGACGAAAAATCTGAAAAGATGGAAGGAGGGATAACGGCTGTAGGGGCGACCTTCTGGTCGCCCGGCAACAGGTTACATCGCGCGGTTACAAACCACCCTGCACCGCATTTTGCGCTTGGGTCAGTGCTTGTGCATTGCTGGAGAGGTTGCTCATTAGCGTGTTGTACTGCGTGGCTTGATCCTGGGTTGGGAACTGCACGCCACCGTCGTTAAAGCTCACACGAGTGCCCTGTGACTGCAGATAGTCACCGGTTTGCACCGCCGCCTGGCTCAATGCCTGCAGCTGAGGTAACAGGGGAATCAGGGTGCTGGCAGGCTGCGTCACCACTTTGGCATACACGTTGTCATACACTTTTTTCAGATCGTCGGGCTGCTTTAGCGTGGCTTTACTGCTGTCGGCCTGCATTTTGGCGCTTTGAATCTGTTGCGACAGCACACTCAGGTTGCCGCTCGCCTGGCGCAGTGAATCACGGCGGGTCAGATAATCTTGCGGTACACGGATTGCCGCCAGCTCATCCACCACGGGACGCATGCCTTGTTCAACCGCTTGGTTGGCCTGCTGAGAGAAGCCATACAGGATGGCGTAGTCGCTGGCGTAGTTGCCGAAGGTTTGCTTCTGGTTTTCGCTCAGGCTGGGCAGATGTTCGCCGCTACGCATGGCGGTGTTCTGCAGGAAATCGGTGAAGGCTTTACGTTGATCGCCCTCTTTATCGCCACAGGCGGTAAGTTGCAGCACTACCAGTGCGCTGACCATAAGCATGCCGGTACGCATCCAGATGCGGGATAATCCTGACGCCATGTTGAACTCCTGTTATGGCTATATATACGATTCAGTGGGAATGGTCCTAAAGAATAGTGCAATGGCCTGGCGTGTACAACGGCTGGCGGTCGCCATAAATGGCGACCTCACAAAGTTGGATGTGATTTTTCGTAGGGTGCGCATTAATGCGCACCGAGATTAAAACACCAGTGCCTGCCCATCTTTGCGGCTTTCGGTGGCGGCGATGTAGAAGCCTTGCGGATCGCGCACAATCGCCTGCGCACCGCCGAAATTGTAGCTTTGCAGCGGATCTTCCACCGTAATCTGGTGCCCCATCTCACGCAGCTTCGCCAGTACGTTACGATCAATCCCTGGTTCCACCACCACCGCGCGGCCTTGCTCGACACGCCAGCGTGGGGCATCAATCGCCGCCTGCGGGTTCTGTTTATGCTGCATGATGCGCAACGCCAGCTGCAAATGCCCCTGCGCCTGCATCGGTCCGCCCATCACGCCGAATGACATCAAGGGTTGGCCTGCGGCATCCAGCGCAAATGCCGGGATAATGGTGTGGAAAGGACGTTTCCCGCCGGCCACCACGTTGGGATGCTGTGGATCGAGTGAGAAACCGCAGCCACGGTTTTGCAGGCTGATGCCGGTATCCGGTACCACAACGCCAGAGCCAAAGCCCATATAGTTGGACTGGATAAACGACACCATCATGCCGCTGGCATCAGCGGTTGAGAGGTAGACGGTGCCGCTTTGCTGCGGTGAACCGAAGGTAAAATCACCGGCCTGGTCAGGATTGATCAGCTGCGCACGCTGCTGCAAATAACGGTCACTCAGTAACAGCTCTGCCGGGAATTCCAGATGATCGTAATCCGTCACGTAGCGATCTAAATCCACCAGTGCCAGCTTCATTGCCTCAATCGACAGATGCAGCCACGGCACTGAATCAGGCTGATAACGGCCAATATCCCACTGCTCCAGAATACCCAATGCAATCAGCGTGGCGATGCCCTGACCATTCGGCGGCAGTTCCTGCACCGATCCACCGGCAAAGGGGCGTGACAGCAAATCGACCCAGTCAGCGCGGTGGTTATTGAGGTCGGCCATACTCAGCGCTGCGCCATGTTGCTCGGCAAAGGCCACGATTTTCTCCGCCAGTTCGCCGCGATAAAACGCTTCACCACGCGTTTCGGCGATTTTCTGCAACGTCGCAGCCTGTGCCGGGTTACGGAACAGTTCACCCGCGCGCGGGGGTTGGCCCTCCGGCGCGAAGCATGCGGTAAAGCCCGGCTGGGCTTTTAGTTTGTTGTAACCGCGCTGCCACAGATGGGCAATCAACGGCGAAACCGGGAAACCATCACGGGCATATTCGATGGCCGGTTGCGCCAGTGTGGTCAGCGGCAGGGTGGCGAAGCGCTCGGCCAGCGCGACCCAGGCGGAAACCGCGCCGGGAACGGTCACTGCTTCCCAGCCGATTTCCGGCATGGTGCTGTGCCCGGCAAAGCGATCCGCACTCCAGGTGGCGGGGGAGCGACCGGAGGCATTCAAGCCGTGCAGCTGTTTGCCATCCCAGATAATCGCAAACGCATCGCTGCCAATGCCGTTGCCAGTGGGTTCCAGCACGGTGAGCGCCATGGCGGTGGCAATCGCGGCATCCACTGCATTACCGCCTTGCTGCAACATGCGCATGCCGGCTTGTGCCGCCAACGGCTGTGAGGTGGCCACTGCATTGCGTCCCATCATTGGGGCGCGGTGTGAGGCGTAGCTAACGTTGAAATCCAAATCACTCATAACGGTTCCTTAGTGTGAGTCATTGCGCGGATCAAGCGCATCGCGCAGTCCGTCACCCAATAGATTGAAGCCCTGCACGGTGAGAAAAATAGCCAGACCTGGGAAAATCGACATCCAGGGTGCCTGCTCCAGATAGCCTTTGGCGGTATTCAGCATCGCTCCCCATGAAGGGGAAGGCGGCTGCTGGCCCAGGCCGAGGAATGACAAGCTGGCTTCGGTGATGATGGCGGAGGCGATCGCCAGGGTGGCCTGCACCAGAATCGGAGACATCACGTTGGGCAGCACATAGCGCAGGATGATCCAGCGATCCGGCAAGCCAATGGCACGAGCGCCGTCGATATACTCTTCATGGCGGATGGCGATCACCTGGCCTCGCGTCAGGCGGGCAAAAATCGGCATCGCCGACAGGCCAATCGCGATCATCGCATTAGAGAGGCTCGGTCCCAGGAAGGCACCCAAGGCGATGGCCAGAATCAAAAACGGGCAGGCCAGCAGAGCTTCGATAAAGCGCGAAATAATGCCGTCGCACCATCCTTGCCAGTAGCCAGCAATCAAGCCCAGCGGCACGCCAATCAAAATGGCGATCATCACCGAGATGCAGCCCGCCAGCAGTGAGGTGCGAGCCCCCCAAATCAGGCGTGACAGAATATCGCGGCCCAGTTCGTCAGTACCAAACCAGAAGAGTGCCGAAGGGGCTTTGCGAACCGCCAGGAAGTTAGCCTTGATGGGATCGGCGGGTGCCAGCCAGGGCGCCAGCAGCGCCACGGCGACAAACAGCACAACGATAACGGCACCTATCATGGCGCTTTTGTTGCGCAGAAATTTATTAAGTACCCGGCGCTTAGGGCGTGTGACCGCGGGCACTGCGCCCGCTGTTAAAACCTCGCTCATGGCTAGCCTCGCATTTTCGGGTTGATTAACAGATAGAGCACATCCGCCAGCAGATTGAGCAGCAAAAAGCCGATCGCCACCACCAGCACCACGCCTTGCACCACGGCGTAATCACGGTTGAAGACCGCATCAACAATCATCTTGCCGAAACCGGGCAGGGTGAAAACCTGCTCAGTCAGCACCGCGCCGCCCAGCAGCTCACCAAACAGCAGCGTGGTGAGTGTGACGATCGGCATTAAGGCGTTGCGGAAGGCATGCTTCAGCACCACTTTTGGTGCCAGCAACCCTTTGGCGCGTGCGGTACGGATGTAATCCGCTTTCAGCACGCCGATCATTGAGGCACGGGTATGCCGCATCAGCGTCGCCGCCAGGCCGGTGCCTAACACCAGCGCAGGCAGCAACAAGGTTTTCAGGTTCTGCACCACATCTTCGCTGACCGGCACAAACCCGGAGGCGGGCAACCATTGCAGATGCACGGAAAACAGCAGAATCAGCAGGATACCCAGCCAAAAATGCGGCACCGAAATGCCGGATAGCGCGACGAAGTTGGTGGTGTGATCGACCCAACTGTCTTTACGCACCGCCGCGATGATGCCCATGCTGATGCCAATCGAAAGCGCAATGATCATCGCCAACAGCGACAGCTCCAGCGTCACCGGCAGTTTGCTGGCGATCAGCGCAGTGACCGGCTCTTTGGTGCGCAGTGACATGCCAAGATCGCCTTGCAGCGCACTCCCCACCCACGCGAAATACTGGGTAGAAATCGGATCATCAAGGTGATACTCGGCACGTAACTGCGCAATCACCGCCGGATCGCGCTCCTCTCCGGCCATCGCCAGCACCGGATCGCCCGGCAGCAGTTTTTGCAGGGCGAACACCATAATGCTCACCAGCAGCAGCGTCGGAATGGCCAGCAGCAGGCGTTTAACAATCAGTTCCAGCATCATCGCTCCTCAGCGGTTTACTGCGCCAGGCTCACACCGGCCAGACGGACTAAACCATCCGGCCAGGCTTTAAAGCCCTGCAACTTTTTCGTCATGCCAAAAATACGTGGCTCAAAGTAGAGATAGGCGATGGGCATATCGGTTTGCAGTTGATTCACCACCTTGCCGTAAAGCGCCTGGCGTTGTGCCTGGTCATTGGTGAGGCGGGCAGCGTTCAGCCACTCATCGACTTGCGCACTGCTGTAGCGCCCATCATTCAGCGTGCCTTTGCTGTTGATAAAGGAGTAGATGCTGCCATCCGGATCGGGACGACCTGACCAGCCTGATAAACTGAGCTGGTAATCGCCGCGCTGCTGGCGATCCAGCAAGGTAGCGAACTCACTCATCTGTAAATTGAGGTTAAAGCCCGCCTCACCCACCATCGCCTGAATCACCTGACCGACCTGCTGTGCCGTGGGGTTGTTGGTCACCATCAGTGTCAGATTCAGTGGCGTAGTCACGCCTGCGGCTTTTAACAGCGCCTTGGCTTTCTCCACGTCGCGTGCGGCGATAGGCGTGTTGACGTGATAAGGGCTTACCGGAGAAAACGCCTGATTAGCTGGCGTATACAGCCCTTCAAATGCCACCTGATTCAGGGCATCGCGATCGATCGCCAGCGAGAAGGCTTCACGCACACGCGCATCTTTCAATGGGCTATTGGCGTCGACTTTGCCGTTATTGATATTGAAGGTAATGCCTTGATAACCGAGGCCCGTGACTTTGGCTAAAGCCAGCTTGCTGTCCGCTTCAACGGTTTTCACATCGCTGGCGGCCACGCCTTCAGTGAGGTCGAGATCGCCTGCGCGCAGGTTAGCGAGACGCACTGAGGCATCCGGAATCGGCAGGAAGATCACTTTATCGAAGTGGTAAGCGTCTTTATTCCAGTAGTTGTTATAACGCTGCAGCACAATGCGGTCCTGCTGCACGCGGCTGACAAACTGATACGGACCCGAGCAGACCGGATGCGTGGCGAAGTCGGGTTTTTTCGCGGCTTCCGGGGCCAGCATGGCACCGGCGCGGTCGGTCAGTTGGCTGAGTAGCGCCGCATCGGGTTTTTTCAGGTGAAACTTCACCTGCATTGGGCCGCTCACCTCGACGCTGTCAATCGAGGAGATTTCGCTTTTACGCAGCGAGCCCGGCAGCGTTAACGCGCGCTCAATATTGAACTTCACCGCGTTGGCATCGAATTTTTCGCCATCCTGGAAGGTCACGCCGCTGCGCAGGTTCATGGTCAGGGTTTTGCCCTCATCGCTCCATGACCAGTCGGTTGCCAGTCCTGGCACCACCTTCAGATTTTCATCCACATCTACCAGGCGGTCACACATCGCGGCAAAGACAAAGCGACCGTAATAGGTGCGTGCCAGATGGGGATCGAGCATGTCCGGATCGGCCCCCAGACCAATGCGGATAACACTTTCAGCCTGGCTGTGGGCACTGGCACCGAGCAATAACAAGCCGCTTAAGGCGGTGAATAACGTATGACGAGCTTTGTTCACAGGCGAATCTCCAGAGGGTTAAGCTTGTTGTTTGACGGCCTGCTCAAACAGCGCGCGGCGTCGTAAAAAGGCAGCGGAGGGCGGTGCGATGGTGATGACGCTGCGATCGCGGTTAATCTCCTGCCAGCGATGACAGGCAATCTGGCGTCCACCGCTCAACACCTGATTGATCGGTTCAAACTGACGGCAATCCGAGGTGGCCCAAGGGCAGCGGGTGTGAAAGCGGCAGCCGGACGGTGGATTGGCCGGATTGGGCAGATCGCCCTGCAGCATCGGAATCTGACGGCTGGCCCCCGGCTGCATCTGCGGGGCAGAGGCGATCAGCGCCTGAGTGTAAGGGTGCAGCGGGGCATCAAAAATCTCTTCCACGCTGGCGACTTCCACGATCTGCCCGAGGTACATCACCGCCACGCGATCGCTCATATGGCGGATCACCGCCAGACCGTGGGCGACGATGATCATCGTCAGGCCAAACTGCTGTTTCAGGCTCTCCAGCAGGTTTACGACCTGTGCTTGCACAGAAACATCCAGCGCAGAAACCGGCTCATCGCCCAGCAGCAGTTTGGGCTGAGAGGCGAGTGCGCGGGCAATGCCGATACGCTGACGCTGACCGCCGGAGAACTCGTGCGGATAGCGCTCAGCCCAGGCGGCGGGCAAACCCACGGTGCGCAGCAACTCGGCCACGCGCGCGTGACGATCTTCGCGGCTCAGCCTTTCATGTAGCCACAGCGGTTCGCCGACAATCTGCTGCACCGTCATGCGTGGATTCAGTGAGGCGAAAGGGTCCTGAAAGATGATTTGTAGCTCGCGGCGCAGTTGGTTCAGGCGCGCACCGCTGGCATCGGTAATGCTTTCGCCCTGATACAACACTTCGCCCGCACTGGCCGCCAGCAGGCGCAACAGCAAGCGGCCCAGCGTCGATTTACCGGAGCCGGATTCACCGACAATCGCCAGCGTTTCGCCCGGCATCACCTGTAACGACACGCGGTCCACTGCCGTGACACCGCGGTTGCGTTGAAACAGGCGGGTGGGCCCAGCGAAGGTTTTGCTTAAATCACGGCACTCTAAAATCGGGTTCATGCGATCTCTCCCAGCGCAACGTACTGTTCCAGCGGAGCGCGGAAACACGCCACCTGATGATCGGGGGCCAGCGCCCGCAGCGCCGGGCGATTGTGCTGGCAGCGCGTTTCGGCAAACGGGCAGCGGTTGGCGAAGCGGCAACCTGCTGGCATGTTTTCCGGCAGCGGCACCTGGCCGGGAATGGTCGCCAGCGCGCCGTTACGGCCGCTCAGGCTGGGAATCGATCCCATCAGGCCAATGGTGTAAGGGTGCTGTGGGTCGTTGAAAATTTCCTCTACGCTGCCGCTTTCCACCACCTGCCCGGCGTACATCACCGCGACATGCTGGGCGACTTCGGCGACCACGCCCAGGTCATGGGTGATCATTAGCACGGCGGTGCCGGTTTCCTGCTTCAGGGTATTCAGCAGCGCCAGAATTTGCGCCTGAATGGTGACGTCCAGCGCGGTGGTCGGCTCATCGGCAATCAGCAGTTTCGGCTGGTTAATCAGCGCCATGGCGATCATCACGCGTTGACGCATGCCGCCAGAGAGCTGATGCGGATAGGCTTTGAGGCGCATCTCCGGTGCGGGGATCTGCACTTTTTGCAGGATGCTAAGCGCGGCTTCCCACGCGGTGCGGCGGTTGACGTTACGGTGGCGCATCACCGCTTCACTGAGCTGGTCGCCGAGGGTAAAGGCGGGATTGAGCGAGGTCATCGGCTCCTGGAAAATCATCGCCAGCTGATTGCCTCGCAAATCGGCATAGTCGCTGGCGCTGAGATCGCGCAGGTCGCGCCCATCAAACGTCATTTCGCCTTGCTCTATCTCGGCGCTGTTGGGCTGTAACCCCATCAGCGTTAATGAGGTGATGCTTTTGCCGCAGCCCGATTCACCGACCAGTGCCAGGGTTTCACCGGCATGCAGCGTCAGGGAAATATCATCCAGCACCGTGACGGGAGAACCGCGAAATTTCACGCGCAGATTGCGTACCGCTAAAACCGGGTGACCGCTCATGGCGACTCCTCTTGGTGAGAGTAAAGCGCTTCCAGCAGCGCCTGTTGTAGCGCCAGCAAATGCTCACGCATCGCGGCGGCGGCTTCATGCGGCTGGCGCTGCGCAATGTGATTGACCAGGCGCTGATGGTGGTTGTCGTAGTTATCGAGGCGCGCAGGGGTGCGTGCCTGCACGCGCAGGTGCTGCCAGCCGGGGTCGCGGCGCACCGCATCTACCGCATCAAACAGGCCCAGCATCAGGCGGTTACCGGCCGCTTCCGCGATGGCGCGATGAAAGGCGCTGTCCCACAGCTCGTGCTGATCGCCATCTTCTGGCGCAGTGATACCGTGCATGCGCTCCAGCAGACGCTGCATCAGGGCAATTTGCTCTTTGCTGGCGCGCAGGGCGGCAAGCCTTGCCAGCCCCGGCTCCAGCTGTAAACGCGCTTCCATCACCTCCAGCAGATTGGACTGCTGTGGCAGATCGTGCAGCGCCAGAGGTTGTACTGGTGCTGCCGGGCCCACAAAGGTGCCTTTACCCTGTTTACGCCAGATGCGCCCTTCTTCTTCCAGCACATCCAACGCGCGGCGGATTTCGCGACGACCGACGTTAAAGCGTTCCGCCAATTCACGTTCCGTCGGCAGGGCACGATCCGGTTGTTGCTCGTGTTGCTGGATCAGTTGACGCAATTGCTCCAGGGCAGAACTGGAGTTTCGGGCGCTCTCTGACGAATGATTCATGATTGGTTCGCCTGTTTAAACATCAGAAAAAGATCGGTATTCCGGCTTATCCAGCAGTTTTATTGATGAAACGCTGAGCAATGGGCTTTCTCAGCTTAGGCAAGAAGTGAACCAATGTTGGATTGGTTCGGCTGTGGCGGTGCGATGAAATGAATAACCCTTTGAACAGTCAGTAAAAGTTTTTTTAGTGCCAGTGAGAATTTGCGAGCCACATCAAATTCAGGCAAGCGCTGCTTGCGACATGTTGGTGCGCTGCTGCTGCATCGCTGTGCAGTGAACGGTCATCATCCGCCGGTGCATTTGATAATTTTGTTGTTTTTCAACGAGATAAATATTGGCACTTTTTTTGAATGTCATTAATCAGATGCAGGAGCGATAGCGGGCAACCGACGTCGCCAGACAATTTGCAATGGGTCACTAGGGTTCCGATCGAAAGATGCTGGTCCGAGAGTGACCGACCGTCCTCTGACGGTTACACGGCGGGATAAAAGCCCGGGAGGAAAGCGAGATCGTTGCTCGCCGCCTCCTGCTTTATTTCAGCCCGTTAACGTCAGAGGAATCCTCATGATCAAAGCCTGCCTTCGCCTGCTGTTGCTTTGCACTGCCGTGCTGTTTAGCGTCAACACGCTGGCCGCCGACAAACCCTCCTTCAAGATTTGCTGGTCCATTTACGCCGGATGGATGCCATGGGACTTTGCCCAACAAAGCGGCATCGTCAAAAAATGGGCCGATAAATACGGCATTGATATCCAGTTTGTTCAGGTTAACGACTATATCGAATCGGTGAACCAGTACACCGCCGGTGGCTTTGACGGCTGCACCATGACCAACATGGATGCGCTGACCATTCCGGCCACCGGTGGCGTGGACAGTACCGCGCTGATCGTCGGCGACTACTCCAACGGCAATGATGGCATCCTGCTGAAAGGTAAAGGCAATATCGCCTCGCTTAAAGGCAAGCCGATCAATCTGGTGGAACTCTCGGTGTCCCACTATCTGCTGGCGCGTGCGCTGGAGAAATCCGGCATGAGCGAGAAGGATGTCAAAGTGGTTAATACCGCTGATGCCGATCTGGTGGCCGCGTTTGGCACTCAGGATGTGCACTCCATCGTGACCTGGAACCCGCTGCTGGCCGAAGCGGAAAAGCAGCCGGACAGTCACTTAGTCTTCTCCTCTGCTCAGATCCCGGGCGAAATCCTCGATTTGCTGGTGGTGAACACCGCAACCCTGAAAAAGTATCCGCAGCTCGGCAAAGCCCTGACCGGTGCCTGGTATGAAACGCTGAAAACCATGTCGGGCCAGAGCGACAGCGCGAAAGCAGCGCGCACCCAGATGGCGCAGGCATCAGGCACCGATCTGGCCGGTTTTGACCAGCAACTGGCGGCAACACACCTGTTCAGCGATGCCAAAACCACCCTCGATTTCGTCGATAGCCCGCAGCTCAAAGCCACCATGCAGATGGTCGCCGAGTTCTCTTTCAAACACGGTTTGCTGGGTGAAGGTGCACCGAGTGCTGATGTGGTGGGGGTCGAAACGCCAGCCGGTAACTGGGGTGATGCCAATAACCTGAAACTGCGCTTCACCGATGAATACACCAAACTGGCGGCCGCTGGGCAGCTGTAAGCGAGGCGAAGCCGATGCGTAAATTGATCAACTACCAACCGCTGCCGCTCGGCCGCCTGCTGCTTGGCATCCTGCCGCTGCTGGCGCTGCTGCTGGTCTATCTGTTCGCGTCGGATGCGCGTCTCAGCCTGAACGCCGCAGACAAACTGTTGCCGGGATTTAATGCCATGGGCGAGGCGATTAGCCGCATGGCGTTTGAACCCAGCCCGCGCACCGGTGAATACCTGCTGTGGACCGATACTGTCGCCAGCCTGGGGCGCCTGCTCAGTGGCGTCGTGATCAGCGCACTGCTGGCGCTGGCGCTGGGCCTGTTCACCGGGGCATTGCCGGTGGTGCGTGCGGTACTGGCACCACTGGTGACGGTGGTGGCGCTGGTGCCACCGCTGGCAATTCTGCCGATTTTGTTTATCTGTTTCGGCTTAGGCGAAGTGTCAAAGGTAGTGCTGATTGTGATTGGCATCACTCCGCTGATTGCGCGTGATTTGCAGCTACAGGTGCAGAAAATTCCGCGTGAACAGCTGGTGAAAGCGCAGACGCTGGGCGGCCACAGTGCCCAGGTGTTGTGGCGCGTGATCCTGCCGCAGCTGATGCCGCGCCTGTTTGATGCGGTGCGCCTGTCGCTGGCCTCTGCCTGGCTGTTCCTGATCGCTGCTGAAGCCATTGCGGCCACCGAAGGGCTGGGCTATCGCATCTTCCTGATGCGTCGCTATCTGGCGATGGATGTGATCCTGCCGTACGTGGCGTGGATTGCCCTGCTGGCCTTTATGCTCGACCTGCTACTGCGGCTGATTAGCCGTCGTTGCTGGCCGTGGTATCACGCGAAATAACCAAGGGGCGAGCGATGCCATTACTGCAACTGAAAAATCTGCAAAAGCACTACGGCGATCAAGTGGTGTTGGAACGACTCAATATCGACGTGGAGGAGGGCGAGTTTGTGGCGATTGTCGGTGCATCCGGCTGCGGCAAAACCACCTTTCTCAACATGTTGCTCGGCACCGAATCACCGACCAAAGGGCAACTGCTGCTGGATGGCGAACCGATTCCGGACGAACCGGATGCCCAGCGCGGCGTGGTGTTTCAGCGTTACTCGGTCTTTCCCCATCTGACGGTGCTGGGCAACGTGATGCTGGCGGAAGAGTTCAGCACCGCACGCTGGCTGGGGCGCGTGTGGGGGAAGAAACGCCTGGAGATTCGGCAACGGGCGCAGGCGATGCTGGCGCAGGTGGGGCTGGAACATGCGCAGAACAAATACCCACACCAGCTCTCTGGCGGCATGCAGCAGCGCCTGGCGCTGGCGCAGGCACTGATGAAACAGCCGCGCATCCTGTTGCTCGACGAGCCGTTTGGCGCACTCGATCCTGGCATTCGCAGCGAGATGCACCAGCTGATTACCCGCCTGTGGCAGGAGCACAACCTGACCATTTTTATGATCACCCATGACCTGAAAGAGGGCTTCAGCCTGGCTTCGCGCCTGCTGGTGTTCGACAAACTGCGTCATGACCCGCATGCGCCGGAAGCCTGGGGCGCCACTATCACTTATGACCTGCCACTCGACCGCGATCAGCCTACGGCTGGCTTGCCGTCTGAGCCGCAGGTGGCTTAAAGGAGAGAAGCATGAATGCTTATCAAACGCTGTTACCGGCGGGTTCGCACTGGTCACTGGTGATGCGCAGCGGTACCGCGCTGACGCTGACCGATATCGAAGGCGGTGCCAATGTCGGCCTGCTGTTTTATAACCCGGAAAATCTGCTGGAACGCTACAACGCGCCCGACACGCTGAAGTGCCAGCACACCTTCCGCCTGACGGCGGGGCACTGCCTCTACTCAGATATGGGGCGCATTTTCTGCGGTATCGAACAAGACAGTTTTGGCTGGCACGAAACGGTGTGTGGCACGCTGAATGCGCAGCAAACCGCCGCGCGCTTTGGCGTCAGTGATTATCAGGAAGCGCGCAATCTGCGCCATCAAAACGGATACGACAGCTTCCTCACAGAACTGGCGAAGTACGGTTTAGGTCAGCGAGATACGGCGGCCTGCCTCAACCTGTTTGCCCAGGTGCGCGCCGATGATAACGGCACGCTGAAACTGGAGAAACAGGGCGCGCCGGGTGCCTCCGTGCGTCTGCGCTTTGCCATGGACACCTTAGTGATCCTGCACACCTGCCCCCATCCATTGAGCGCGGCCAGCGACTATCCGCGCCAGCCGGTGCAGATCGAACTCGATGCCCAACGCGCGCCGCTGCCAGAGATTTGCCTGCAACGCGGTGAAAACCAGCGCGGCCTGCGCAATAACGCGCTGTATCAGCTGCAAGGAGAAGTGTGATGATCAATGAAAGTGTACTCAACCTCGCCGATGCGCAATTTCAGCAGCAGGTAAATGCCGGGGATTACTGGCTACAGCGCATTGAAGCGGGCCAGACGTTGCGGATTACCGATCTGGAAGGCAACCAGGCGGCCGATACCCTGTTTTTTAATGCCGATGATACCGCCGAGCGCTACAGCATGAGCGACACGCTGCGCGGGCAGAAGAATGTGTTCCTCAGCGCCGGTAGCGTGCTGCGTTCCAATGCCGATCGCCCGATGCTGACCATCACCGCCGATACCTGCGGACGCCACGATACGTTGGGAGGGGCCTGTTCCTGCGAAAGCAACACCGTGCGTTACGATCTGGAAAAACGGCATATGCACTCCTGCCGCGATAGCTGGATGCTGGCGGTGGCAGAGAATCCCGCATTTGGCCTGACGCGCCGCGACATCACCCACAACATCAACTTCTTTATGAATGTGCCGGTGACGCACGATGGTGGCTTGACCTTTGCCGATGGCATCTCGGCACCGGGCAAATATGTCGAGATGGTGGCGGAGATGAATATCCTGGTGCTTATCTCCAACTGCCCGCAGCTCAACAACCCCTGCAACGGTTACAACCCAACGCCCATTTTAGTCAGCGTGTGGTGATCCTTTGACGCAACGGGACGACCCGTTTTTTGCCGTCACGGTCCGCGCAGGACGACCTGCCGTAATAAGAGAGTTCACTCATGATTGATCGCGTATTGATTGCCAACCGTGGCGCGATTGCCGTGCGTATTATTCGTACCCTGCAAGCGATGAATATCCGTGCGATTGCGGTGTATGCCGAAGCCGATCGCCATGCCCGTCATGTACGTCTGGCGGACGAAGCCTGGTCGTTGGGCGACGGGCAGGTACGAGACACTTACCTTAACCAAGAAAAATTACTGGAGATTGCTGCGCAGAGCGGCGCGCAGGCAGTGCATCCAGGTTACGGATTTCTCAGTGAAAACCCGGAGTTTGTCACCCGCTGTGTCGCGGCTGGCGTGCAGTTTCTCGGCCCGAGCGCCGAGCAGATGGCGGCATTTGGCCTCAAGCATCGCGCGCGTGCATTAGCGCAGGAAAACCAGGTGCCGTTGCTGCCGGGCAGTGGCCTGCTCACCTCGCTGGCAGAGGCGCAAGTGATGGCCAATGAGATTGGCTTCCCGGTGATGCTGAAAAGTACCGCGGGCGGTGGCGGTATTGGCATGCAGCGCTGTGATGATGCATCACAGCTGGAAGCGGCTTTTACCCGTGTAAAACGCCTTGCTGGCAATAATTTCGCCGATGATGGCGTGTTTTTAGAGAAATTTATCGCGCGCGCTCGCCACATTGAAGTGCAGATCTTTGGTGATGGTGCGGGCAACGTGATTGCCCTGGGCGAGCGTGACTGCTCGGCGCAGCGCCGTAATCAGAAGGTGATGGAGGAGACGCCAGCACCGGGATTGAGCGATGCGGTGCGCGCCGAGTTACAGGCAACAGCGGTGCGGCTGGGGTGTGCGGTGAACTATCGTAGCGCGGGCACTGTGGAGTATGTCTACGACGATGCCAGCCAGCAGTTCTGGTTCCTTGAAGTGAATACCCGTTTGCAGGTTGAGCATGGCGTAACGGAAATGGTCTACGGCGTCGACTTAGTGCGCTGGATGGTGGAGCTGGCGCAACACACCTTGCCGCCACTTGCCTCTCTTCAACCCGAGGCGCACGGCCATGCCATTCAGGTGCGGCTTTACGCAGAAGATCCTGCTAAACAGTTCCAGCCGAGTGCCGGTTTACTCAGCCATGTGCAGTTCCCGACCGAAATCGATCAGGCCACGCTGCGTATCGACAGCAGTGTGGAGAGCGGGATGGAGGTGTCGCCCTTCTACGACCCGATGCTGGCAAAAGTGATTGTGCACGCCGCCGATCGCGATGAAGCGCTCAGTAGCCTGGCGCAGGCGCTGAATGCGACCGCGCTTTACGGTATCGAAACCAATTTGCTGTGGCTGCGCCATCTCTGCGCACTGCCGGAGGTGCAGCAGGGGCGCGTCATTACCGCCACGTTGGGCGGCGTCCAGTGGCAGCCCCCAACGCTGGACATTATCAGCGGAGGCACCTTAACCACGGTGCAAGATGCGCCGGGGCGTGTGGGCTACTGGCACGTTGGCGTGCCGCCTTCCGGTCCGTTCGACAGCAGATCATTTCAACTGGGCAACCGCCTGTTGGGGAATGATGCGCAGGCCGCCGGGCTGGAGATCACGCTGCATGGCCCAACCCTGCGCTTTAATCAGGCGTGCAGCTTTGTCCTCACCGGCGCGCCGATCGCCGCCGATTTGGATCATCAGCCGCTGGCGATGCACCAGATTATCCGTGCACAAGCGGGGCAAACCCTGACGCTCGGTGAGGTTAGTGCAGGCAGCCGCAGTTACCTGTTGCTGGCGGGCGGGCTGGATACGCCGCATTACTTGGGCAGCCGCAGTACGTTCACGCTGGGTAAATTTGGCGGGCATGCGGGACGCGCGCTGCGTGCCGGTGACGTGCTGCATCTGGCCTCGCCGCAGGTGTTGCCGGAAGCGACACTCCCGGCGTCCTTAGTACCCACGCTCAACGGCGAGTGGCAGCTGCGGGTGGTGTACGGTCCGCACGGTGCGCCGACCTTTTTCACCGATGAGGATATGGTGGAATTTTTTGCTGCGGAGTGGCAGGTGCACTATAACTCCAGCCGCACCGGTATTCGTCTGATCGGCCCCAAACCCACCTGGGCGCGTAGCGATGGTGGCGAAGCGGGTATGCATCCCTCCAACATCCACGACAACGCCTATGCGTTCGGCACCGTGGATTTCACCGGTGACATGCCGGTGATCCTCGGCCCCGATGGCCCTTCGCTGGGTGGCTTTGTCTGCCCGGCCACGGTTGTTGAAGCCGATCTGTGGAAGTTGGGTCAGCTGAAAGCCGGGGATCGTGTGCGCTTTCTGCCGATCGATCTGACTACCGCCGATCGTCTGGCGCAGGCGCAACGTGAAGAGATCATCAAACTGCAATCAGCACCGCTTACCGTGAATGCTGCACTGCCCCTGATTGATCCGGTGTTGCACCATCATGCGGCATCGAATGGGCGTCCATCGCTCAGTGTACGAGCAGCGGGCGACCGTTTCCTGCTGGTGGAATATGGCGATCTGATGCTGGATATCGCGCTGCGTTTTCGCGTGCACGCGCTGATGCAGTGGCTGGAAGCGCATCCGCTGGCGGGTCAGCAAGAGTTAACCCCCGGCATCCGTTCACTGCAGGTGCATTACGATGCGCAGGTCTGCGCAAGAAGTGAGCTGTTGGCGCAAATATTGCACGCTGATCAGCAACTGGGCGACTTGTCTGATGCGGCCGTACCGTCACGCACGGTGTGGTTGCCACTCAGCTGGGACGATGCCGCTTGCCGTGAAGCCATCACCCGTTATGACCAGTCGGTGCGCCCCAATGCGCCGTGGTGCCCCAGTAATATCGAATTTATCCGTCGCATCAATGGCCTTGAGAGTGTTGATGCGGTGAAAGAGATTGTGTTCAGTGCCGCATATTTAGTGATGGGGCTGGGCGATGTCTATCTCGGTGCGCCGGTGGCGACGCCGCTTGATCCGCGCCATCGTTTGGTCACCACCAAGTACAATCCTGCTCGCACCTGGACAGCGGAAAACTCGGTGGGCATTGGCGGTGCATACCTGTGCGTGTACGGCATGGAAGGGCCGGGGGGCTACCAGTTTGTTGGCCGCACTATGCAGATGTGGAACCGCGATCGACAGACCGCAGCCTTTACCCAGCCGTGGTTGCTGCGCTTCTTTGATCAAATCCGATTTTATCCGGTCAGCGCCGAGGAGTTACTGACGATCCGCGAACGCTTCCCGTGGGGGGATTACCCGCTGCGCGTGGAGGAGGGTGAATTCCGCCTCGCAGATTATCAGGCGATGCTGACGGAACAGGCCGCTGAGATTGATCACTTCCAGCAGCAGCGTCAGCAGGCATTCGACAGCGAACTGGCGCGCTGGCGTGCGGAAGGTCAGTTTACCTTTGACAGTCAGTTGCAGGAACAGAGTTCAGAAGAGATCGCGGTGCCTGCGGGTTGTCGCCCGGTAGAGAGCCAGGTGGCGGGTAGCGTGTGGCAATGGTTGGTTGACGAAGGCAGTGACATTAAAGCGGGGGCCACGGTAGGCATTCTCGAATCGATGAAGATGGAAATCCCGATCCTGGCGCCGGTGAGTGGAAAAATCCATACGCTGTATCGCCAAGCCGGGCAGCAAGTGCAGGCGGGTCAGTTACTTATGGTGATCGATCCCGCTGTGACATAAGTAAGAATAAAAAATAATCAGCAATCAGGCAGCAAAGCCGGGGATCTGACCCATACTAAGAGTCCCGGCTATTTGTTGCATCGTTTTGACATCTTTCGCAGTGTGCAACACGTCGGTTTCAGCGCCAGCTGGCGCTTACCTCTCTACTTTCACGTGCTTCATAGTGAGTTTTAAGGAGTTCTCTATGGAAATAAAAGATCCAATGGTCGAGTTGCTTAGTAGCCTTGAGCAGATTGTTTTGACACGTGACGCGCAGCACGCCGTATCAGAAATCTCCCTCAATGAAGTATCAGTTCCCGAGCCACAGCGTTTACGCGAAATGACCGGCATGCAGGTGGATGAATTCGCCCGCGTGATGGGGGTGAGCGTTTCGTCAGTAAAAAGCTGGGAGGCGCAACGTACGCGCCCATCCGCTACGGCACGTAAATTGATGAAGTTGTTGCAAGCAAACCCGTATCTGGGGCGACAACTGCTAGATTAAGATCGATTATCGGTTCTCTGACCCGCCTGCACGGCGGGTTTTTTTCAGCTTAATCCACCGTATTTCGCCGCCTGTTTCACAAACCAACTCTCCGGCACGCTGTGTGGCGGTTGCGCCAGCTGTCCGATTCCGTGCTGAATAATCTGCTCGGCCTGCTTCCACAGTTGTTTATCGCCTTCATTTAATAGCTGAATTTGAATCTGTTTTTCCACCAGATAGATGCGGGCAAAGTGGGGATCAAACTGTACGATGGCGCGGGTGTTATCGATGATGTCCGCCAGCTTGATGGTTTGCGCGTCGGGTGAGGCTTCCGCGGTATGACGAAAGTGCGCCAGTTTACGAGCGGCACGATTTTTCGCGCTGGGTTGGGCGCTGTCTGTCAGCATATCGACCAGCTTTGCCACGCGCGGGCCAAAGTGACTTTCGATGTCCTGTAAGGTGCTGGGGGTGTCTTCTACCGTGTCATGCAGCCAGGCGGCGGCAATCATCTGTTCATCATCGGTGACGCTGCGCACCAGTTCGGCTACTGCGGCTGGGTGCACAATATAGGGTTCATCGGTGTATTTGCGACGCTGTCCCGCAGCAGCATGTGCTTGCGTGGCATAACGGCGCGCTTGCTCTTCCAGTGAATCACGCATCTTTCACGCTCCGGAATAAAGTTGCTTGCAATTGTCTAGCGCGCTATCTATATTGAATCGCATGAACAGTAAACAAGATGACAAAAAAGTGAAGCAGATGCCACTCCAGGTTGATCAACACCTCTGTTTTGCCCTGTATTCGGCGAATCTCGCGATGCATAAAGTCTACCGTCAACTGTTGGCCGGGCTGGAGATAACTTATCCGCAATATCTGGTGATGCTGGTGTTGTGGAATCAGGATGACGTGACGGTATCGGAGATTGGCGAGCAGCTGTTCCTCGATTCCGCCACGCTGACGCCGTTGCTGAAACGTCTGGAGGCCGCCGGATTATTGCGCCGCCAGCGTTCGCGCCAGGATGAGCGTCAGGTGGTGGTGACATTAACCGATGAAGGGCGTGCGCTGCGTGAGAAAGCGCAAACCATTCCCGAAGCGGTGCAGTGCGCCACAGCCTGTGACAACGAAGCCATGACGGCGCTGAAAAACCAGTTGGATGATTTGCGCGACAATCTGAATCGCGCCAGATAAAAAGGGTGGATGCCGCTGCGGCGGCATTCCGGATATCAAGGTAAAAACTGCGCATTGATATATAGTGCGCGATTATATAGCGAATAGTGAGGTTATCATGTCTTTAGATAAAGTTGTTTATACCGCAAAAGCCAAAGCCACCGGTGGTCGTGATGGACGTGCGACATCTTCTGATAACGTGCTGGATGTGAAGCTGGGCGTGCCAAAAGAGATGGGCGGTGCAGGCGGCGAAGTGACCAACCCAGAGCAGCTGTTTGCGGCGGGTTACTCAGCCTGTTTCCTCGGTGCGATGAAGTTTGTCGCTGGCCGTGACAAGATCGCCATGCCAAAAGACGCGTGGATTGAGGGTGAAGTGGGTATTGGCCCAATCCCAACCGGCTTTGGTATCGAAGCCAAACTGAACATTCACCTGCCAGCGATGGATGCAGCAGAAGCGCAGAAGCTGGTGGATGCGGCGCACATTGTTTGTCCGTATTCCAATGCGACACGCGGCAATATTGATGTGACGTTGAACATTATTAACTGATGTTGTTTAAGGCCCCGCAAGGGGCTTTTTTCACCTTTAATGGGATCGAAATACAATTCGCTGGTCTAACCATTGGTTAAATGTTCTACTGCTGCGCTGCATGCGCCCTCAATGCCGTTCCGGTTCAGATTCGTCCCGTTCCTGCTCGTTGCTTGCGCTTTTCTCTCTCACGGACGAACTCTATTGACTTTAAATAGTCACATTTAAGGTTGGTTTATTGACACCGGGTCAGGAATTGAAAAATAGATGAATTATATTAAGAGTTTAACGCAGCAAAAGCTATCGCTGCTGCTTGCGTTGTATCTCGGCATCTTGTTGAATTTGCCGATTTTTTATCGCCGTTTTGACGGCTTCTTAACGAAATCCACCCTTACTGATTGGCTGTCTGCTGGGGCAGAAGTGCTGGCCGCGGTGTTACTGACTTTCTTCCTGATGCGGTTGTTGTCGCTCGGTGGAAAGTGGGCCTATCGCATTCTCGCCACATTATGCGTAGTCATTTCGGTCGCGGCTGCCTATTACATGACCTTCTTTAACGTGGTGATCGGCTACGGGATTGTCGCGTCGGTGATGACCACCGATGTCGATCTTTCTAAAGAAGTGATTGGCCTGCATTTTGTGGTGTGGATGGTGCTGGTGAGCGCCCTGCCACTGCTGTTGATCTGGCGTAATAATCTGAGCCAGACGCTGTTTGAGCAGTTGAAAACACCAGGTCAGCGTTTGAAACCGACTCTGGTGTTGCTGCTGAGCGTGGCACTGGTGTGGCTGCCGATTCGTTATTTCGACAAGCTGCAAAAAGTGAATGAAGAGATCACCAATATTGATTTGCCGAGCTACGGCGGTGTGGTGGCGCACTCGTATCTGCCTTCTAACTGGATTGCGGCGTTAGGTCTGTTTGCCTGGACCAAGGTCGATGAGGAGATGGATGGCGCGGAGTTGCTGGACCCGGCGAAAAAGTTTACTTACGTTGCGCCAGCCGGGCTTGATGATACCTATGTGGTGTTTGTGATTGGCGAGACCACGCGCTGGGATCATATGGGCCTGTTGGGTTATGACCGCGATACCACGCCGAAGCTGTCGAAAGAGAAGAATTTGGTGGCGTTCCGTGGTGAGTCTTGCGATACCGCAACCAAGCTGTCATTGCGTTGTATGTTTGTGCGCGAAGGCGGCACCATGGATAACCCAGGGCGCACGCTGAAAGAGCAGAATGTGTTTGCGGTGATGAAGGAGTTGGGCTTCACATCCGAGCTGTTCGCGATGCAGAGCGAAGTGTGGTTTTACGATAACGCCGATGTGAATAATTTCTCGTTCCGCGAGCAAATTGGTTCAGAGAAGCGTAATCAGGGTAAAGCCGTCGATGACATGTTGTTGGTGCCGGAGTTGCAGGCTTCACTGGAACGTTTCCCGAAAGGTAAGCATTTGGTGGTGTTGCATACCAAGGGTTCACATTATCTTTATTCACAGCGTTATCCGCGTAGTTTTGCCCGTTATCAGCCCGAGTGTATGGGCGTGGATGAGACCTGCAGTAAAGCGCAGTTGATTAACGCTTATGACAATTCGATTCTGTATGTCGATACCATGTTGGATAGCGTGCTCGATCAGTTGCGTGATAAGAAAGCCATCGTGTTTTATGCCTCCGATCACGGTGAGTCGATCAGCGAGAATA
The DNA here is from genome assembly GCF_030053355.1 of Pantoea sp. EA-12. NCBI lineage: Bacteria > Pseudomonadati > Pseudomonadota > Gammaproteobacteria > Enterobacterales > Erwiniaceae > Pantoea > Pantoea sp. EA-12. The sequence goes on from NZ_JASGBY010000014.1 coordinate 30,193, forward strand.
TGCATTTGCACGGCACACCGCGTGAGATGGCACCGCCAGAGCAGTTCCGCGTGCCGATGATGGTGTGGGCTTCGGATAAGTATTTGGCTGACCCGACCAATCGCAGTAACTTCGATCGTTTACAGGCACAGCAGCGCGTGGGTAAGACCCATCGTCATGTGGAGTTGTTTGATACGATTTTAGGCTGTCTGGGCTACAGTTCGCCGGATGGCGGAATTAACCCAGCGAATAACTGGTGTCAGGCGCCTGCCGCGACGCCAGCTAAAACGCTGTAAGGTTGGCTGTGAACCCATTGAGCGGTGGGGTTTTTTGCCCCACTGCTTGCTTTTCAGGCGATCGGCCGGAAAAAATGGAAAAGGGATTGACGCTCTAAAGTGGGAGCAGTAATATTCGCCCCCATCGGCGAGTAGCGCAGCTTGGTAGCGCAACTGGTTTGGGACCAGTGGGTCGGAGGTTCGAATCCTCTCTCGCCGACCATATTTAAGAAACCTGCTTGTAAAAGCGGGTTTTTTTTCGCCTGTTGTTTGCTAAAAACGTGCCTGTCAGGATGAAATACGGGGCCACTCCGTAAAGACGCTGTCTCGTCCCTGATCGCTCGGCACACGCCATCCCTGGCGTGTGACGCTTTACTCCGGACCCCGCATTCCCTCCTTTGCTCAACTCCGCAGCGTTGTGTTGGGCAGCGATACAATAGCTTGGTGCGATGGGAAGGGGGCTCGAGGAGCAAAGCGTCCGCCGCATGGATGCGGCGGTAGAGGCTACAGGGATGTATTTACGCCGTCTTTGCGATCGAGCCTCCTTCTCTGAGCTGAAAACGAAACTAAAAGCAATAAAGGCTACTTATTACCCCTTCCACTTCACAAAACTCAAAAAACCACCATTATCCCAACTTTACGTTCTCAAGCCCTTATCCAATCGACCCTGCTCCCTTAATTCGCGACACATTCTTCTTATGACCGCTTTTTGCTTTTTGCTGATTTCTTATGCCATTAACCCAGCATATTTCGCTGCCTGAACGTCATAACGCACGGGGAATCGTTCAGATAATCGACATTTACCAACAAGTTTTGTGTGTTTTTTAGCGGTGATAATCACTGTCATTTGACTACATCGCCAGATAATCACGCGGCATTGCGCGCTTTATCACCTTTTTTAATTTTGGCTCAGCGCGAGAAGGCTGTTTTTTATCGTTGCTTGCACTTACTCACACTCTGTGTAAATAACCCCACCTTGTATTGACCTTCTTTGCAACTGTTGACAAATTGATGCGTCAATAACATGCAGAGTAGGGCGATCCTGACGGCGTTTTTCTGTCAGAGAAAATAAACCACTCGCATGCTGCCCGAACCGCATAAAAAAATTCAGAGGTCGGGCGACGCACACAACATCACATCACAATGGAGCAAAACATGATCAACTCCCTGGCTAAATCCAGGATGCTGAAGGTCGGTCTTAGCCTGATTGCTATGACTGTTGCCGCGGGTGTCCAGGCGAAAACCCTCGTTTACTGTTCAGAAGGTTCGCCGGAAGGCTTCAACCCACAGCTCTTCACATCGGGTACCACTTACGATGCCAGCTCCGTACCGATCTACAACCGCCTGGTTGAGTTCAAAACCGGTACCACTGAGCTGCAGCCGGGCCTGGCAGAAAAATGGGACGTCAGCGCGGACGGTAAAACTTATACCTTCCACCTGCGTAAAGGCGTGAAGTGGCAAACCACCAAAGACTTCAAGCCAACCCGTGAATTCAACGCCGATGACGTCGTGTTCTCCTTCGAGCGCCAGCTCGACAAAAACAACAAATATCACGGTGTTTCTGGCGGCAGCTACGAATACTTCGAAGGCATGGACATGCCTAAGCTGATCGCCAAAATCGACAAAGTTGACGACTACACCGTACGCTTCACCCTGACCCGTCCTGAAGCGCCGTTCATTGCTGACCTTGGCATGGACTTCGCCTCAATCCTGTCTAAAGAGTATGCGGACAACATGCTCAAAGCCGGCACGCCAGAAAAACTGGACCTCAACCCAGTGGGCACCGGTCCGTTCGTGCTGCAGCAATACCAGAAAGACTCGCGCATTCTCTACAAAGCGAACCCAGACTTCTGGGGCACCAAGCCGAAGATTGATCGTCTGGTCTTCTCCATCACCCCGGATGCGTCTGTGCGTTACGCCAAACTGCAGAAAGGTGAGTGCCAGGTCATGCCGTATCCAAACCCGGCTGACATCGCCAGCATGAAAAAAGATGACAAAATCAACCTGATGGAACAGCCTGGTCTGAACGTCGGTTACCTGTCATTCAACACCGAGAAAAAACCGCTGGATAACGTCAAAGTGCGTCAGGCACTGACCATGGCGGTTAACAAACAAGCCATCATCGATGCGGTTTATCAGGGCGCTGGCCAGGCCGCGAAAAACCTGATCCCACCGACCATGTGGGGCTACAACGATGCTGTTAAAGACTACGCTTACGATCCTGCTAAAGCCAAAGAGCTGCTGAAAGAAGCAGGCATGCCAGATGGCTTCTCCATCGACCTGTGGGCGATGCCGGTACAGCGTCCTTACAACCCGAACGCGCGCCGTATGGCAGAAATGGTTCAGGCTGACTGGGCGAAAATTGGCGTCAAAGCCAAAATCGTCACCTTCGAGTGGGGCGAGTACCTGAAGCGCGCTAAAGCCGGTGAACACCAGACCGTCATGATGGGCTGGACCGGTGATAATGGGGACCCAGATAACTTCTTCGCCACCCTGTTCAGCTGTGCAGCGGCGAAAGACGGTTCTAACTACTCTCGCTGGTGCTACAAGCCGTTTGAAGACCTGATTCAGCCAGCACGTGCTGAAGCCGATCACAACAAACGTATTGAACTGTACAAGCAGGCTCAGGTTGTCATGCATGACCAGGCGCCAGCGCTGATCATTGCTCACTCAACCGTTTATGAGCCAGTGAGTAAGAAAGTGACCGGTTATGTGGTTGATCCATTAGGCAAACATCACTTCGAAAACGTCGATATCCAGGAATAACCTTTCGGATTATCGCGGGTAGGGCCAGCGCTGCTGGCCCTCGGGCGGCCCCTTCGTCGCCCGAACTCCGCACTTTTTTTCCGGCTAAATTAATGCATACCCTAAATAATTCACTCTGCAGCAAGGCGGCGAATTGGTGAATCCTCAGGAGCTTACTCAAGTAAGTGACTGGGGTGAGCGAATGAAGCCAACGCAGTTGCAGCGTGAAGTATGACGGGTATTTGAAGCGCTTCTTGCGTCGCGTCCGGCTATGCCGGCTGCGTGTTGTGAGCAATGTAGACCCTGGCGGCAACGCCACGGGAAAAGACTGAGAACCCGGCTTATGCTGCAATTCATACTCCGACGTCTGGGCCTTGTCATCCCAACGTTTATCGGTATTACCTTACTGACCTTTGCGTTTGTCCATTTGATCCCCGGTGACCCGGTGCTGATCATGGCGGGCGAGCGCGGCATCTCCCCCGAACGTCATGCCCAACTGATGGCCCAGTTTGGTCTCGACCAGCCGATGTGGAAACAGTACATCACCTACATTAATGGTGTGCTGCATGGCGATCTCGGTATCTCGCTGAAAAGCCGCATTCCAGTCTGGGATGAATTCGTTCCTCGTTTTAAAGCCACGCTGGAACTCGGTATCTGCGCCATGATCTTTGCCGTGGCCGTAGGGATTCCGGTGGGGGTTCTGGCGGCGGTGAAGCGCGGTTCCGTGTTCGATCACACTGCGGTCGGCATCTCCCTGACCGGCTACTCAATGCCGATTTTCTGGTGGGGCATCATGCTGATCATGCTGGTGTCGGTTCAATGGAACCTCACGCCGGTCTCTGGGCGTGTCAGTGACACCATCTTCCTTGATGACAGCCATCCTCTGACCGGATTCATGCTTATTGATACTCTGATCTGGGGCGAGCCGGGTGACTTCAAAGATGCGGTGATGCACATGATTCTGCCGGCCATCGTACTCGGCACCATTCCGCTGGCGGTGATTGTGCGTATGACGCGATCTTCGATGCTGGAAGTGCTGGGTGAAGACTACATCCGCACCGCGCGTGCTAAAGGCTTAACGCGCATGCGCGTCATTGTGGTACACGCACTGCGTAACGCCATGCTGCCGGTGGTCACTGTTATCGGTTTGCAGGTCGGCACCTTATTGGCCGGTGCGATTCTGACAGAAACCATCTTCTCGTGGCCGGGACTGGGTCGCTGGCTGATTGAAGCGCTGCAACGCCGTGACTATCCGGTGGTGCAAGGCGGCGTGCTGCTGGTGGCGATTCTGATTATTGTGGTCAACCTGCTGGTTGATCTGCTGTACGGCGTGGTCAATCCGCGCATTCGACATAAGAAATAAGGGGGAATCATGTCTACTGTTGATCCCGCAAGCGTGACCGCTGCACCCAAGCCGATGACCCCCATTCAGGAATTCTGGCACTACTTCAAACGTAACAAAGGCGCGGTGATTGGCCTGGTTTACATCATTCTGATGCTGCTGATCGCGCTGTTCGCCAATGTGCTGGCGCCGCACGCGCCTGCCGAACAGTTCCGCGATGCGCTGCTGCACCCGCCGGTGTGGCAGGATGGCGGTAGCTGGAAATTTATTCTGGGTACCGATGACGTTGGCCGCGATGTCCTTTCGCGTCTGATGTTCGGTGCGCGCTTGTCTCTGCTGGTGGGGTGCCTGGTTGTCGTGCTGTCACTGGTGCTCGGGGTGATATTTGGCCTGATGGCCGGTTACCTCGGCGGAGTGGTGGATGCCGTGATCATGCGTCTGGTCGACATCATGCTGGCGCTGCCAAGCTTGCTGTTGGCATTGGTGCTGGTGGCGATTTTCGGCCCGTCGATTGTCAACGCCTCGCTGGCGATCACTTTCGTCGCCTTGCCGCACTATATCCGTCTGACCCGTGCTGCGGTGCTGGTGGAAGTCAACCGCGACTACGTCACCGCCTCTAGCGTGGCGGGGGCCGGTACTCTGCGCCAGATGTTCGTCAATATTCTGCCTAACTGCCTGGCACCGCTGATCGTGCAGGCGTCATTAGGTTTCTCCAATGCCATCCTCGATATGGCGGCGTTGGGCTTTCTCGGAATGGGGGCGCAGCCGCCAACACCAGAGTGGGGCACCATGCTCTCCGACGTGTTGCAGTATGCGCAAAGTGCCTGGTGGGTGGTGACGTTCCCTGGTGTCGTCATCCTGCTCACTGTACTGGCATTCAACCTCATGGGCGATGGTCTGCGTGACGCACTCGACCCGAAACTCAAGCAGTAAAGAGGCACCGAGATGGCATTATTAAATGTAGAAAAATTATCGGTGCATTTCGGCGACGAAAAAACACCGTTCCGCGCCGTAGACCGCATCAGCTACCAGGTTGAACAAGGCCAGGTGGTAGGGATTGTCGGTGAATCTGGCTCGGGTAAATCTGTCAGTTCACTGGCGATCATGGGGCTGATTGATTACCCCGGCCGTGTGATGGCCGAAAAGCTGGAGTTTAACCAGCGTGACCTGCAACGCATCTCCGAAAAAGAGCGCCGCCAGCTGGTGGGCGCTGAAGTGGCGATGATCTTCCAGGACCCGATGACCAGCCTTAACCCGTGCTACAGCGTCGGTTTCCAGATTATGGAAGCGCTGAAAGTGCATCAGGGTGGCAGCAAAAGCACCCGTCGTCAGCGTGCCATCGACCTGCTGGAGCAGGTGGGCATTCCCGACCCGGCTTCGCGACTGGATGTCTATCCGCACCAGCTCTCGGGCGGTATGAGCCAGCGTGTCATGATCGCCATGGCGATTGCCTGCAAACCGAAGCTGTTGATTGCAGATGAGCCGACCACCGCGCTGGACGTCACCATTCAGGCACAGATCATCGAACTGCTGCTGGATTTGCAGAAGCAAGAAAACATGGCGTTGATCCTGATTACCCACGATCTGGCGCTGGTGGCGGAAGCCGCGCAGCACATCATCGTGATGTATGCAGGTCAGGTGGTGGAAAGCGGTAAAGCGGTGGATATCTTCAAAGCGCCGCGTCATCCGTACACCCAGGCGCTGCTGCGTGCGCTGCCGGAGTTTGCCGCGGATAAAGCGCGTCTGGCTTCGTTGCCAGGTGTGGTGCCGGGCAAATATGACCGCCCAACCGGCTGTCTGCTCAACCCACGCTGTCCGTACGTGACCGACCGCTGCCGTCGTGAAGAACCTGAACTGCGCGACATTCCTGGCCGCCAGTCTAAATGCCATTTCCCACTGGATGATGCCGGGAGACCGACTTATGAGTCTTAATAACACTGAGCAGGATTACCTGCTGCAGGCGATTGACCTGAAAAAACACTACCCGGTGAAGAAAGGGCTGTTTGGCCAGGAGCGCCTGGTCAAAGCGCTGGATGGCGTCTCGTTTAACCTTGAGCGTGGTAAAACGCTGGCGGTGGTGGGGGAGTCCGGCTGTGGTAAATCCACGCTGGGTCGCCTGTTAACCATGATTGAAACGCCAACCGAAGGGCAGCTCTATTGGCACGGTCAGGATTTGCTGAAGCACGATCCGCAGGCGCAGAAGCTGCGTCGCCAGAAAATTCAGATCATCTTCCAGAACCCGTATGGCTCGCTGAATCCGCGCAAAAAAATCAGCCAGATTCTGGAAGAGCCGCTGGTGATCAACACCTCGCTGAGCAAAGCGGAACGCCGGGAAAAAACCCTGGAGATGATGGCGAAGGTCGGTCTGAAAACCGAACACTATGACCGTTACCCGCATATGTTCTCCGGTGGGCAGCGTCAGCGTATCGCCATTGCGCGTGGTTTGATGCTCGACCCAGACGTACTGATTGCCGATGAACCTGTCTCGGCGCTGGATGTCTCGGTGCGTGCGCAGGTGCTCAATCTGATGATGGATTTGCAGCAGGATTTGGGTTTGTCGTATGTGTTCATTTCTCACGACCTGTCCGTGGTTGAACACATTGCCGACGAAGTGATGGTGATGTATTTAGGCCGCTGCGTTGAAAAAGGCAGCAAAGAGGCGATCTTTAACAATCCTCGCCATCCTTATACCCAGGCATTGCTGTCTGCCACGCCGCGACTCAATCCAGATGAGCGTCGTGAGCGCATCAAACTTACCGGTGAGTTGCCCAGCCCGCTCAATCCACCGCCGGGCTGTGCATTTAACGCGCGCTGCCGCCGTCGTTTTGGCAGCTGTGTACAATTGCAGCCCAAGCTAAAACAGTATGGCGAACAGCAAATCGCCTGCTTTGCGGTTGATCAGGATGAGAATCAGCCGGTGGGCGTTCCGTAAATTACCGCCAAAAATAGCTAAAGGCTCCCTCGGGAGCCTTTCTTTTTTGCTGGTTTATACTTCAGTAAAATTAACGGCTGAGTGCGGAGAAAAAAAAGAGGTCTGAAATGTATTACGCCAGTGAATCAGTAATAAATTGGTCCTGGTTACGATATAAATCGTTAAGGCAAATTCTGAATAATGTCAGGATTGTGTGAGTGTTATCACACAGGTGTAAAATCCGTAACTTGAACCACTTTGAAGGTTTTTCAGTAGGTTAGGTTAATGTTAACCCCGTTATTATTTCAGTTAATCGATATTAATTAATCTCCGGCCATAAATAACAGCATGCTATTTGCATATGTAGAATTTCAATCATTAAGATAAAACTCTTTTATTGAATATGTTGTTTTAATAATCAGATTTCTCTCACCGTCTTTTAATGTGTGTGTTATATTCCAGGAAAATTCCCTCCCGTTTTTACAGGCTCTGATCATGAAGAATTACGACGATCTGCAGCGTTTCAAAGAAAAAACGCACACGCTTGATATCGCTTTTAAGGATATGTCTGGGCAATCGCAGGACGCGGATCACAGCCAATGGGCCATTATTCGCCAGCTGGCGACGGATAATGAGCCGGAATTAGGCAGCGGTCAGCGCATTGACCTGCCGCAACCCCAACCGATCCGTGGCGATGAGTTTGACGCACCTGCACAGCCTGCACCTCTGCAGGCACCAATAGCTGCCGCTGGCAGCACCACACGTGGATCGATTCTCGACAGCCTGGCCGCGACTGCGCCGGTAGAATCCGTGCCCGCTGCACCGTCGAGCGGTGTTTCTTCACTCTTCCCGCCAGCCCCAGCGGCGAAACCCGCACCTTCAGCGATCGCGCAAGCGCCTAAAGCGACCGTGGTTGAGCGCCAGGCGACCACTTCGCTGTTTCCGCCGCCGCCGCCGAAACCGGTTGCTGAACCTGTCGCAGCACCTGCGCCCATCGTGGCAGCACCCGCACCGATTGCGGCCACACCAGCGCCCGCCCCACACACTGTGGTTAGCGCTGGTCCGGTTGCGACACCTGTACCATCACCGACTTTTGCCGCACCGGTACAGCCGGCTGCTGCTGCACCGTCTCGCTTTGGTGCGCTGTTCCGTTCACGCCCCGCGGAACCTGCTAATATTTCTAAAGAAACACTATTAAAACCGTTACTGGAGAAAATCGCGCTATGCCGTTAGTTTGTGTGTGCTCGCCTAAAGGGGGAGTAGGGAAAACCACCATGGCGGCCAATCTTGCATGGAGTCTGGCGCGCGCCGGCAGCAAGGTGTTGGCAATCGATTTCGATGTCCAGAACGCTTTGCGTCTGCATTTTGGTGTACCGCTGCACGACGGCCGTGGTTTTGTTGCCCGCTCTGAAGAGCAGGCCGACTGGAGCCAGTCCATTCTCACCACCGGCGGTAATATTTTTGTCATGCCGTATGGTGACGTTACTGAAGATCAGCGTGAGCGTTTCGAAGAAAACCTGGTTAAAGATCCGCATTTCCTGAAACGCGGCCTGGATACCGTGCTGAATTATCCGGGACTGGTGATTATTGCTGATTTTCCTCCAGGTCCAGGTCCGGCGCTTAAAGCCATGACCGCACTTGCCGATATGCATTTAGTGGTGATGCTCGCAGATACCGCTTCCGTCTCACTTCTTCCGCAAATAGAAAATGACCGCATGATAGGTCAGCCACTGAATAATAAACGTGGTCATTATTTTGTGCTTAACCAGAGCGACAACCGCCGCAATATTAGCCGTGAAGTCACCGGCTTTATGCAGCAGCGTCTGGGTGAGAACTTATTGGGTGTGGTGCACCGCGATGAAAGCGTCGCGGAAGCCAATGCTTCACAACAGTCGGTGTTTGATTTCAGCCCTGCCTCTGCGGCCGCGTTTGATATCGAACTGGTGGCCAAACGTGTGGCAAATATCCTGAATATTACCGTGGGTAACGGTGAAGTTCAGGCGCCCATTCGCAGTCATTATTAAATAAGCCAGGCTGTTGCCTGGCGCAATAATAACAACACAGCTTCTTTAGGGTGAATCATGAGTAAACTCGGGTTTTACCTGCTGCTGGTGCTTGCACCGGTCGCTGCGGTAATCGTCATCACGCCTATGGACAGCCAGAAACAATATATTTTTGGCTTAATCAGCATCGGGATGATGTTTCTACTGGGCTTCAGCAAAAGCCGCAAAATAACCGTTGTGATGGTTATTCTTTCTGCGCTGATGTCGACCCGATATATCTGGTGGCGCACCACAGAGACGCTGCAATTTAATTCAGAGATCGAAGCCATTCTCGGCATCGGTTTATATCTGGCCGAATTGTATGTCTGGCTGATCCTGATTCTGGGCTTCCTGCAGACCACCTGGCCACTGAAACGCACCATTGAACCGCTGCCGGATGATACCAGCCTGTGGCCAACGGTGGATGTGTACGTGCCGACTTACAACGAAAGCCTGGATGTCGTGCGTGATACCGTGCTGGCGGCGCAGTGCATCGATTATCCGCGCGACAAGTTGAAAGTCTATTTGCTGGATGATGGCAAGCGCAGTGAGTTTGCGGTATTTGCGGCGGATGTGGGCGTGGGGTACATCACCCGCGACGACAACAGCCATGCGAAAGCCGGTAACCTCAATCATGCAATGAAAATCACCAAAGGTGAGCTGATCTGCATCTTTGACTGTGACCACGTTGCCACCCGTACTTTCTTGCAGGCGACGGTCGGCCCGTTCCTGAAAGATCCTAAGCTGGCGCTGTTACAAACCCCGCACTATTTCTACTCTCCGGACCCGTTCGAGCGTAACCTGCGCGCCGCGCGCAGCATTCCAAACGAAGGTGCACTGTTCTACGGTCCGGTGCAACAGGGCAACGATAACTGGAATGCGACCTTCTTCTGCGGTTCCTGTGCGGTTATCCGTCGCAGTGCGTTAGAAGAGATCGGTGGTTTTGCTGTTGAAACGGTGACCGAAGATGCACACACCGCATTGAAAATGCAGCGTCTGGGCTGGGGATCTGCCTTCCTGGCGATTCCACTGGCTGCCGGTCTGGCTACCGAACGTCTGGGGTTGCATGTCATACAGCGTAACCGCTGGGCGCGTGGCATGACGCAGATTTTCCGTGTTGATAACCCGCTGTTTGGCCGCGGTCTGAAATGGCAGCAACGCCTGTGCTACCTCAACGCCATGCTGCACTTCCAGTTTGGTCTGCCGCGCGTGGCCTTCCTGACGGCACCGCTGGCGTATCTGTTGTTCAACCTGAATATCATTCACTCGTCAGCCTCGCTGATTTTTGCCTACGTGCTGCCGCACCTGGTGATGTCGCTGTACGTCAACTCCCGCATGAACGGCAAGTTCCGTTACACCTTCTGGGGTGAAATCTACGAAACCGTGATGTGTTTCCACCTTGTGATTCCGACGCTGTTGACCATGCTGGCCCCTAAGCGCGGGAAATTTAACGTAACGGATAAAGGCGGTTTGCTGGATCAGGGCTTCTTCGACTTCCACATCGTGCGTCCACATGTGATTGTCGCCGTGCTGCTGACCATCGGCATTGTGGCGGGCGTAGTGCGCGCCACGGCGCATGACTACTTCGGTGTTGACCCTTATGTTATTGCGCTCAACGTTGGCTGGGCGGTGTTCAGCCTGATCATCCTGATGGCGGCGATTGCCGTGGCGCGTGAAACCAAGCAGGTACGTAAAACCATTCGTATCGAAGTGCAGATTCCGGCGGTGATTCACTATGCGAGCGGCATCTCTTCACGTACCCAAACCAGCGACTTGTCGATGGGCGGTGCGCAGTTGGATGCGCCAGACAATCGCCACGAGACCGATGAAATCGAAGAGATTGACCTGCTGCTAAAATCGGGCGCTATCACTATCCCGGTGAGCAAAATCTCCGGCGATGACGAAACCATTCGTCTGCGCTTTGGCGATATGCCGCTCTCGCGCCGCCGTGAACTGGTGCGCGTGGTACTGGCGCGTGCCGATGCGTGGATTCAGCCCGAGTACAAACAGGACAACCCGCTGGTTTCACTGGGCACTATTATTCGTACCGTGTTCGAGCTGTTCTGGCTGACCTGGAAAGATCGCCGTCAGAAGCATAAGCGTGACAACCAGGCCGCCGTAAAAGAGGACAGCGCAGCATGAAGAACTTGACTCAAACGTTGCTGGCGAGCTCGCTGGCAACGGCGCTGATGCTCGCCCCTGCCTGGGCGGAAACGCCTGCGGTCACCCAAGACAGCTCGGCGCTGTCTGACGTGCCGCCACCGCAAGGGATTCAGAGTGAAGCGGATACGCAGTTACAACAAGCCGCGGGTGCCACGCCTTATGCACCGGTAGACAACGCGCCCGCCACTGAGAACGCTGCCCCCGCCGATACAACGGGCGCGGCGCCTGCACCGGTTGATAGTGCGCCAACGAACAACAATATGGCTCCTGCACCGGAAATGGTGCTGCCGAGCGTTGCCCCTGTTGCGCCGGTAGCCGCCGCGCCAGCTACCGCGATGTTGAACCAGCCGGTAAGCAGCACGATTACGGTGGCTCAGATGGGCCAGCCGCAGGGCATTACCTTGACCGGTGGTCAGCTGCAATCCGGTATCGTGTTCACCCTGCCAAGTGATGAGGTGATCACCAACGCACACCTTAATCTGTCGCTGCGTGTTTCTGCAGCGCTGGCGGCGCGTAATACCTCACTGCAGCTGATGCTCAACGGCCAGCCGTTGGGCACCTTGCCGCTGGGCTCCAGCGACAGCGATGTCAGTGACTACCAGCTGGACATTCCTGCGGCGATGGTGGTGTCGAGCAACAACCTCAGCTTCAAAATCAACGATGCGGATAAGCTGCTGTGCGAAAAAGAGAGTGCGCAGCAGTATCAGGTCTCAATTCTGCCGAAAACCACGCTGAGCCTCGAAGGGCAGCAGTTAAATATTGGCACCAGCCTGCGCAACTTCCCGCGTCCGTTCATTGATGCGCAGCGCATGACGCCCGCCAGCGTGACCTTTGGTTTTGCCGCCAATGTGGCACCTGACAGCGTGAGCGCCGCAGCGTTAGTGGCTTCCTGGATGGGCATTCAGTCTGATTATCGCGGTATCCGTTTCCCGGTGGTGCGTGGCGATTTGCCAGAGCACAACGGCATTTTGGTCGGTCACCCGGGTGACAAAATCGGTTCGGTGACCTTGCCGGCCACCAATGGCCCACTGCTGCAAGTGATCGATAACCCGAACAACCCGGTCTACAAACTGCTGTTAGTGGTAGGGGCGGACGACGCGCAGTTACGTCAGGCGGCAAATCGCCTGACTACGCAGCCGCTGACCACCGACGCCAGCAGTCTGAATGTTCAGCCGCAGCAGATTGGTGTGCGTAAGCCGTATGACGCGCCACGCTGGATCAACACCAGCCGTCCAGTGCGCCTGAGCGAGCTGCTGCGTAAAGATCAAAGCCTGACCACCACCGGTATTTGGCACGATGCGTTGAGCGTCAACTTCCGCGCGGCACCGGATCTGTTCATGTGGGATGGCGACACCATTCCGGTGGAACTGCACTACCGTTTCCCATCAGAAAGCTGGATTGATGAGAACAAATCGTTCCTTAACGTGATGATTAACGGCACGTTTCTCCGCAACCTGACGGTGAATAAAGTCGGTCTGCTGGAGAGCGCCTGGCATCGTCTGGGCGGCGACGCGCGTCAGGAGCATTACACCCTGAAGCTGGAGCCGTATCTGATTTACGGTGACAACCAGCTGGCGCTGTACTTCAACATCAAGCCGAAAGCGGATGCGCCTTGCGGTGTGTTGCTCAACAACAACATCAAGAGCCGCATTGAAGATGATTCGTGGATCGATCTTAGCCACACGCGTCACTTCACCATGTTACCGAACCTGTCGTACTTCGTAGGCGCGTCGTTCCCGTTCTCACGTCTGGCGGACTTCTCGCAGACCACCTTGCTGCTGCCGGAAAAGCCTACCGATGCCGAGATCTCCACATTGCTGGATATGTCCTCACGTGCGGGTAACGCCACAGGCGTGCCGCTGGTGCAGAACCAGGTGCTGTTTGGCCTGCCGAATGGCGGCACCAATCTGACGCGTCTGCAGCAGAGCGATCTGCTGGCGGTGAGCACCACGCAGAACAGCGAGTTTAACCAGCAGATGCTGGCGAATACGCCGTATGAAACCAGTGGCAATACGCTGGGCGTGAAAGACCCGACCACGTGGGACAAACTGCGCGGCTGGCTGACCGGTGACTGGTATCGCCAGCAGCTGGATGCCGATCGTTACTTCTCCTCAAACGAAGCGTGGCGTGGCTTTGTCAGCTATCGCTCGCCATGGAATGCGGATCGTCTGGTGGTGATGACCGTGGCGACCAGCGACCAACAGCTGCTGCGCCTGCATGAGGACCTGAACTCTTCACGCATCAACGCCGGTATTCGTGGCGATACCGCCATCATCACCGATGAGAACGGCATTCGCAGCTTCCGTGTCGGACCGCAATTCCCAAGTGGCGAAATGCCGTGGTACATGATGGTGGTGTGGTATGCCAACCAGCACTCCGTGCTGATGGCGCTGGCGGCACTGCTGCTCTCAGCGCTGGTAGGCGGTGGCGCCTGGGCGATGCTGAAACGTCATGCGTGGCGACGTCTCAACCCGAAAGCTGATAGCAAGTCCGGCAAGAAGTAAGGATAAAAACAATGAAAAAAAATCTGTTAAGTGCCGGTATTCGTCATGCCCTGATTCTGGGTGGGGCTTTGACGCTCTCTCAACCGCTGTTGGCGGCAGAGAGTACCAATCCTGCGTTACAAGCGCTGTTCGATCAGGCGGCTTACTGGCATCAGAAAGCGCATGACGATTTAGCCAAATCTTCGCTGCAGAAAGTGCTGATGGTGGAGCCAAACAACACTCAGGCTCTTTATCTGCTGGCGCTCTATTCGCAGCAGAGCGGTAGCACGGCGGAAGCGGCGCAATGGCGTGCACGCCTGAGCGCGGCATCACCCAACGATCCGCATCTCACCGAGCTGGATAACGCGCGTCAGTTGCAAACCATTCCACAGGCACAGCTGTCACTGGCGCGTCAGCAGGCGCGCAGCGGCAACATTGCGGCATCACTGCAAACCTGGCGTAATACCTTTAACGGTAATGAGCCACCCCCGAGCGTGGCGGCAGAGTATTACCTGACGATGGCGGGAGACCGCGCGCTGCTGCCCCAGGCGGTAGAAGCGCTGCGTCAGTTCTCTGCCGACCATCCGCAGGATACCGGCGCGAAACTGGCGCTGGGTAAGGCGATGACCTACCAGGAATCCACCCGTCGTCAGGGGATCGATTTGCTCGCGTCCCTGGCCGATGGCAATAAAGATGCTGACCGCTCATTGCGTCAGGCGCTGCTGTGGTTGGGGCCACAGGCGTCCGATGCTTCGCTGTATCAAACCTGGCAGCAGCGCCACCCGCAGGATAATGCGGTGATGGATTACTACCGTAAAAACGTCGGTGGTGCTGAGAAAGGCGCTGGCTTTACCGCGCTGAACAGCGGTGATGTCAGTAATGCACAGAACAACTTTGAAAAGGTGCTGCAGGCCAACCCGCAGGATGCCGATGCGCTGGCCGGTATGGGCTATGTGGCTCAGCGTGCTGGGCGTTACGCCGAAGCGGCGGACTACCTGACACGCGCCGCGCAGCTGGGCGGCGACCAGAGTGATACACGCCAGAAACAGGCGGCGGATGCGCGCTTTTATGCCCAGCTGGCGACTGCCCAGCAGGCGTTGAAGAACGGTGACAGCGCCCAGGCGCTGGCGCTGAGTGAGCCGCTGGCGCAGGCCGATGGTGAGAAAGGTGTTGCTGCGAAGCTGTTCCGTGCGGACGTCCAGCGTCGCAGTAATCAGCTCGATCAGGCAGAGCAGACCTATCGCGCTATCCTGCAAACGGATGCCAATAACCGTAATGCCAAAGAAGGTCTCTTCTACGTCCTGCGTCAGCAAAACCGCAGCGCAGAGGCGAATACCTTGCTGGCATCACTGCCGGATAGCGTGCGTCAGAGCGTGGCACCGCGCGGCAACAGCACCGATCCGATCCGTGCACAGGCAAAACGTGAACTGGCTGCCGGTAACAACAGTGCCGCGATTGCCACACTCAACAGCGGTATCCAGCGCTATCCGAACGACGGCTGGTTGCGTCTTGACCTGGCGCGTATTTATCGCGCCCAGGGCGATAACATGATGGCCGCCAACATTATGCAGCCTGCTATGCGCAGCGGGGCCAGCACCAATGAGCTGTATGCCGGTGCCTTGAACGCCAGCGAAAGCGGTGCTTGGCAGCAAGCCAGTTTACTGCTGTCGCGCATTCCGAACGGCAGCAAGAGCAGCGACATGCGCGAACTGGCCCAGCGTGTGAATTTCAACCTGCAAATGGCGACCGCCGATCAGTATCTGGCGCAGGGTTCAAATGCCGCCGCCGCGAACACCTTACGTGCGCTGGCCTCTACCCCGCCAGCCAACCCGGTAGATGCGGGCAATCTGGCGCAGAAGCTGGCGAAAGCGGGCGATCTCACCACCGCCGTGTCGGTGGTGCGCAGCAATATGCAGCGTGGCATTCAGGGTAACGCTGGTGACTATGCCGCCCAGGTGGCGGTGCTGAACCAGGCGGGCCTGAATACCGAAGCGCAGAGCTTCCTCAGCAGCCCAGAGTTGCAGTCGCGCAGTACACCGACTCAGCTGGCGAGTATTCGTAACGGTTACGTGATCAATGAAGTGGATCGCCTGCGTGAACAGAAACAGTACGCCGCCGCTTACGACAAGCTGGTGGGCGCACTGCAGCACGATCCACAAAACCGCGATCTGATGTTCGCGATGGCGCGTCTCTACCAGTCCGGCAAGATGAACAAAGAAGCCGGCGTGGTGTATGACTATCTGATGACCCAGGATACGCCAACGCAAGACGCGCGTACCGGAGCCATCAATGTGGCGCTGGCCAATAATGATGTAAATAAGGCGAATACCTTAACGCGTGGCCTGCGCAACGAGCAGACGCCAGACCGTCTGCTGCTGCTGGCACGCGTGGCGGAAGCCAACGGCGAGCACAGCCAGGCAATGAGTTACTTGCGCACCGCACGCGGTCAGTTGATTGGCCTGCAAGGTGCACAGACGGGCAGTGTACCGAGCGTCGGTGGTCTGGCCTTGGCCGACAACCCGTTCATCAACCGCAGCACCTCACCGGTTTCAGGTTCTCCTTCTGCCTATGGCGCAGTCATGCCCTGGCAGTCAGCACCGGATGCCTCCACCAGCAGTGCCGCAGGCGTGACGCTGGCAAGTAATACGCCAGCGGTGCAGCAGAGCCAGACGCTGCGTCAAATCGACAACATGATGGACGATTTGCAAGAAAAAACCGGTACTTGGGTGCAGGGGCAAATGCAGGTGCGCGGTCGTGATGGCGAATCGGGTCTGAGTAAACTGACCGAAGCCAAAGCGCCGCTGACTTTCTCCACCGTGCCGTTTGGCGAGTCACGCTTTGACTTCACTATGACCCCGGTTTCTCTGACGGCAGGCAGTGCGGCCGGTGACGCATGGCGTCGCTTCGGCACCAACGCCCTGGTGCAGGGGAATGTGGTGGCCTCGGGCGATGCCAAAATTGACGATGTGCCTTCCTCGTCCACCGATTCGCAGAAGGCCACCGGCGTTGAGCTGAACCTGGCATTGAAAGGCGACAGCTACAAGATTGACCTCGGCAGCACCCCGCTCGGGCAGGATTTGAGTACGCTGGTCGGTGGTGTGCAGTGGTCGCCGAAGTTGACTGACTTCCTGACGTTGATCCTCACCGGTGAACGTCGCGCGATGACTGACAGCCTACTCTCTTACGTTGGCGTCGAAGACAAAACCAGCGGTAAGCGCTGGGGCCGCGTCACCAAAAACGGCGGTAACGCGTTACTGAGCTACGATAACGGCGATGCCGGTTTCTATGTAGGCGGCGGTGCGTACAGTTACATCGGTGAAAACGTGGCAAGCAACAATAGCGTGCAGGCGACCGCCGGTGCCTATGTGCGTCCGTTCCACTCCGATGACCGTGAACTGAAAGCCGGGATGAGTTTGTCGTGGATGGACTTCTCGAAAAACCTCAGCTACTTCAGCTACGGCCAGGGCGGTTACTTCAGCCCGCAAAACTATGCGTCGGTGTCATTCCCTATCGAATTCACCCGCAAGTTTGACGACCTGAAAGTGAACGTCGGCGGTTCGGTGGGTTATCAGTCGTACAGCCAGGATAAGAGCGCCTACTTCCCGAATGATCCGACTTACCAGGCGCAAATGCAGAGCCTGGCCGATCAGGGCTACGTGAAGAGTGCCTATTACAGCGGCGACAGCAAAAACGGTATCGGTTACAACCTGCATGCCGGTGCCGATTACAAGATCAACAAAGATGTCACCATTGGCGGCCAGTTAGGCTATGACACCTTTGGCGATTACAACGAGAGCACAGCGAATCTGTACTTCCGTTACATGTTCGGAGACAACTAATGAGTGAGCAAGTAACCGCGCGCGTCAGCCATCCACATCAGCCAGGTTGGTTCGACCTGGTCAGCGTGATGATTGAAAGCATGCTGAATAACGCGGGCGAGGAAGCGGAAGGTTTTCTCATCGACGTGGGCGCATCGCTGGCAAAACGCTATCCTTTAGCAGAAGCGCGTACCGTGCAGGATCTGGAGCGCGAAATTAATCTGCAGTTGGCCCGTTTCAACTGGGGTTTCAGCCAACTGCAACCGCAGGAAAATGCGATTCTTATTCAGCACCACGCGCTGCCGCAGGGCGACAGCAATGTGGATGCTGAGCGCTGGCAACTGGCATTAAGCGCCGTGCTGGCGGGCGTTTATGCCCAGTGGTTACAGGCGCAAGGTGGCAGTGCGGCGGTGCCGGTCACGTTCGAGAAGAACGACGGCGGTACGCTGCATTATCGATATCAATAGGATGCTGTGATGAAAGTGATGCGGTTCTGGCGTCAATGGATGCTGTGTTTCATGGTGATGTTTTTTAGCGCCCAGGCGGCCGCAGACGGCTGGAGTACCTTTAAAAGCCGTTTTATGAGCAGCGATGGCCGTATCAGCGATACGGCTAACAACAATGTCAGCCACACCGAAGGCCAGGGCTACGGCATGTTACTGGCGGTGGCAAACGACGATCGTGCCACCTTTGATAAGCTGTGGCAGTGGACGCGTAGCCATTTGCGTAATCCACAGAATGATCTGTTCTACTGGCGTTATACCCCGGGTGCGGCCAATCCAATTGCGGATAAAAACAACGCGTCCGATGGCGATTTGCTGATTGCATGGGCGCTGCAGCGTGCGGGGCAGAAGTGGGGCGGTGATTATCAGTCCACCTCTGACCGTATTCAACGGGCTATCGTCAAACAGAACGTGATTACCTTTGGCGGGCGCACGGTGATGTTACCTGGCGCACAAGGATTCAATAAAAACAGCTATGTGGTGCTGAATCCCTCTTATTTCCTGTTTGCCGCATGGAAAGAGTTTGCCGATCGTAGCCATCTGCGCGTGTGGAACAGCTTGATCGATGACGGGATGGATTTGCTGGGCGATATGCATTTCGGCAAAACCGGCCTGCCGCTGGATTGGGTGGCGTTGAACGCTGATGGTTCAGTCGCGCCTGCGGTGGGTTACTCCAACCGCTTCAGCTATGACGCGATTCGTATCCCGCTGAATATCTGGTGGTACGATCCGCAAAGCTTACGTCTGGTGCCGTTCCAGCGTGTCTGGCAGGGCTATGGTCGCATGACCACGCCAGCCTGGTTTGATGTGCTCGCTAATACACCTGCGCCATACAATATGGATGGTGGGCTGCTGGCTATCCGAGATTTGACTCTGAACCAAACCGGTTATCTTAGCGACCGTTTAGCGCCGGATCAGAACTACTTCTCGGCCAGTTTGCAGCTGCTGACGTGGCTGGCTTATCAAGAGAAGCGTTAACAATTACTGCGTGCGGATGACGTACCGGTCGCCATAAATGGCGACCGGTACGTCATCCGCGTAGGGTCGGCATTCATGCCGACCGGTTTCATTCCCCGTGCAGACCCTTATTTAAAATCCGCGTACGGCTCTAATGGCTGTGGCGGCATGTCCATATCCCCGTTCCAGCCTGCCATGGAATAGCGCATGTAAATCAACCCATGGCTTGGGGTGTAATCCTTGGCTTGCTGGATATCCATCGCCAGGCCCACGGACCAGTGCGGCGTCAGACGGCGCTCCACCACCGCTTGCAGGGTATAACCGAAGCCATTGCCTGAGCTGCTGTCAGAAGTGGGATTGGATGCCAGCGTAAAGCCAGGATTGACCGGATAGCGCTGCTGACCGTCGGTTTGCGATTGCGACCAGGACACCGAGCCACCGAGATCATAGGACCAGTTTTCGGTGCGTTGACGATAGGTGACCGGCACCGACAGTGAGAAATATTGCTGCGGGCTGTAATAGCCGCCCTGGCCGAAGGTGTAATCGCTGAGGTCTTTCTGGTAATGCCACAACATGCTGTTGAGGCCAATGGTCGCGCGACGGTTATTCTCGTTGATCAGCTTGTAGTAGTAACCCGCCATCAAACGTTCACGGCTGTTATCGGCAACGTTCTCACCGGTAATTTGATGGGCACTGATATCGGCCCACACGCCATTGGCCTCGCCCTGATCGTAACTCAGCCCAATGGAGCCACCGGTTGCCACCACGCCGCCCCAGGTTTTCCCGCCATTGACGGACGGATCGCGGGCGCCCGCGTATGCCAGCAGCGAACTGGAAATCGGTCGGCGTGAAGCAGTGAAGGTCACGCCAATATCTTTCACATCGGTTTTCCAGCTTAAGCCGCCCACCCAGTTAGTCACTTCAAAGCCGAGCGGCGTGGTACCGATATCCCCTGACCAGCGGTCATTGTGCCAGCCGACGCCAATCGAAGTCCCTTCATCGCGCTGCGTGAAGTCGCGGCTACAGCCACCTGAATTATCGTCATTACAGCTGCCGAACCGTTCACTGTGGCTGCCGTTGGTGGTGGAAAAAGTCCCCGCTGACACCAATACGTGATCGACGCGCACAAAGCTGCGTCCGTCAGCGAAAGGCGTCTCCGCCTGCATCATGGTGGTGTGCGCGGTAAAATCGGACGTGCCGCCGTTGCCCTTATCGCGCGAGTAATCCTGCTCCAGCGTGAAGGTGGTGTCCTGCTGACGATACAGGTCGGCCGCATCGCTGCGAATGCTGCGTTTCAGCCAGTCATCTTGTTCGTCATTGCGCGTCAGGCGGGTGTAATCATCGTTGCTCAGCGGCGCGTCATGGCTGATGCCGCTGGCGGCCATCGCCTGGCGATAATCCTGCTGCGCCAGCTCAGGGGTTTCCAGCCGCGCGGCATCGCGGTACACCAGCGCTTTACTCTGTGACGGCGGCTCTTTGGCCACACGCGTTTTTAAATCGCTCAGCAATTGTTGCGCACGCACGCTGTCGCCGCTGTTTTGCCAGGCCAGCGCCACGCGCCTTCCGCTGTTGATATTTTGCTGTGCCACACTCGGCGGCAGGGCGTGCAGTGCCTGCCGCGCTTCCTGCGTGCGCTTAAGGGCGATTAACGCTTCAATGCGGCCTAATACCGCATCATTGTTCTGTGCATCCTGTTGCAGCACGCGTTGATAGCCGTTCAGCGCGGATTGGGCATCACCCCGTTCCAGCGCCCAGTCGGCCAGCGTGATGTCACGACGCTGCGAGGCGGGCTGCTGGTTTAACAGTGCCAGCGCAGCTTGTTCCTTGCCGTTGGCCCGGAGTTCGCTGGCCTGGGCAAAGACTTTATCTTGGGTTAAGCGATCGGCCAGCTCATGCATATTGCTGTCCCAGCGTGCTTCAGGCAGGCGATGTAGTGCCGCTAATGCCGCATCATCCTGATCGCCAGAGGAGAGCCACAGCGCCCACGCATAGAGTGCGGCGGGTTCTTGTGCATGCTGGCGCACCATGGCGTCCATCACTTGTGCGCCTTGTGCCTCTGCGCCGCTGTTACGCAGCGCCCCGGCTAAGCGGTAAGAGAGCCAGATGTCATTAGGGTTGTCCTGCGCCGCCTGACGATATTTCACCACCGCCTGGTGCCACTGGCCTTGTTGTGCCAGCGCATCGGCTTCCGCACGCAGGCTGTCACTGCGCAGCGAGCGCAGGGTATCGGCGAGGGAGCGCTGCTGTGCGGCAGGCAGGGAATTGATAAACGCCATGGCGCGTGCGGGAGATTGTCTTTGATAAAGCCCAGCCAACCGACTCACCGCCGTGGTATTGCTGCGATCCAGACGCAGCGCCTGTTGCCAGAATTGTTCCGCCTGCGCCTCATTTTTGCGTGCCTGCGCGACATCGCCCAGGCCAATCAACGCCCAGCTGTCGCGATTATCGATGGCCTGCGCACTGCGATACTGACGTTCTGCGCCAGAGAGATCGCCTTTTTTCAGCGCGTCATCGCCATTATTGATGGCCAGCCAATAGCGGTTGGTTTGCAGCAGCGACTGCCATTTGCCAATTTGGGTACTGGCTTGCCCGGCCTGAATGGCTTTTTGCAGCCAGCTGATGGCTGCCGCACGGTTGTTGGCACGCGCCTGCGCCTGGCCCATGGCACCCATTAACTCGGCATCATTGGGGTTGGCTTTCAGCGCTGCGCTCAGTGAGGCAATGGCACCGGCCCCGCCGCCCGCATCCACCAGCGCCAGGCCACGCATACGCTGACGATAGGCTGGATCGGCCAGCAATTTCTGCTGCCGTGCCAGCTCTTCCTGGCCGCGCTGTTGGGCATCACCCGAGGTGAATACCTGCAAATATTGTTGCAGGCTGGCCACGGTGCGGTCGCTGACCGGTTGATTCTGGATCTGCTGGAGCCACAGCTCTGAAGCCGCATCACGCCCGCCATCACGATTGGCCAGGCTGCGCAGTTGCTTCAGCGCTTCATTCGGCTGATTGTTATCAAACGCCATGCGTGCCAGCTGCAGTTCTACGCCGATATTGCCGGGATAGCGCTGCTCCAGCCCCTGCAACTGGCGGTAAGCGATGATCTGTTGGCCCGGTAAACGCGCCACCAGACGCCAGTATTCCAGTTCGGTGTTGACGTCCGGGAAGACGCCATGGAACAGCGCATCCCAGGCCGCTTTAGCTTCTTCTACGCGTCCGGCGGTGGCCAGCAAGCGTGCCTGTTGCAACTGCTGGCGACCTTCCGCGCTCATCAAGCGCAGGCCGGTTTCGGATTCCCGTGTGGCGATGTCATTCGGCGCCACTTTCTTCAATTCATCCAACAGAGTCTGCGCTTTGGCCTGATCGCCCTGACGCAGTGCCATGCGGATTTGCGCCGCCAGCACCTGGGGATTATCCGGATCGATTTTTTCCAGACGATAGAGTGACTGCTGCACCAGATCGTATTTGTTGGTGGATTCACCGGTGCGGATCTGCATCAGCAGCCAGGCGACCGGTGAAACCTGCGGACCATCGGCTGCCACGCCGGGGCCCGCGAGGATGCAGGCAATCAGCAGCCCAAGTGGCAGTTTATTCATCATCATCCAGCTCGGCCAGACGGCGACGGCTGACCATGCGCATCAGACGCCATGCCATCAGTGCAAACAGAATCACCACCACCACGGCACAAATCGCCAGCCACACCGGATGGGTTGCCAGCATATTCCACAAGCGTTCCCACCATGGCAGATGGCCGACGAAGTAGGTGTCGCCCACGCGCACGCTGGTGACGCCTGATTCCCGCACTATGGTGGCAGAGCCAAACACGGCGGCACGTTTTCCGCTGTCGAGCAGCGCGTTATTCAGTAAATCCCAGCCGCGTGGGCTGTCAGCCAGCAAGGCGACAACGCTACGTTGATCGTTAAACGGCGACTGGAATCCGACAATCGCACCCATCGGGCCGCGTGAACTGATACCGGTCTGGCTTTCCACTTTGCGGTCACTGTCGGAGACCGGCACATTCTGCGCGGTGATCGGGCGCGTAGGCATGTTGATCCAGCTACGTGCCGCATCGACCAGTAAGTTGATCTTCTTATCATCCTGCAGATCCTGCGGTATACCGCCGATCATCAGCAGGTCAGCATCTTTGTCTTTGGCTTGCTGCCAGTTATCGCTCATTTGCACGCGCAGTGCCGGGTAACCGGTTTGCGCTCCGATGGCACCCAAGGCATTCAGCATGGTACTGACTTCGCCGTTGTCCGGCTTCGGCTGCACTAGCACCATGGTCTGCGCGAGATCGGCGTAGCGGCTGTACGGGAAACCGGCGTTAGCATAGGCGCCGAGCGACGGCATCTCGATGTAGTGGCGATAGCCAGAGAAATCGATGCTGGAGTTATCGTCGATCACCACGTGATGGCCAACGGCAGTCACGGTTTCGCAGCGGCCATCAGCGGTGCCGCCAATAAAGGTGTTGGCATAATCAAAGCTGAAGCGCAGCTGGTTCACCACACCCAAGCGCAGAGCAGGAATGGTCAACTGGCGGTTGCTGTCTTGCAAACCTTGCATCAGCGGAATATGCATCAGCTGCTGTCCGGCGGTGTCTTTTGGCGTCAGCGGGTAATCTTGCATGAACTGATTGTTGAGATGCACCGCCAGGCGTGAGCCATCTTGCTGAATCGGCGAGGTATAGCGGTAAATCAGATCCATGTCGATGCCGCGCGCACGCACCAGGAACAGATCGGGCGGCAGATTCAGCGTCAGGCTGATGGGGTTCGGCTGCAAACCGTCGGCCTGCAACTGGTTCTGATATTGCGTCAGCTCGGCAAAGGTGGTGCGACGATCGGTGCGTACCCAGTTTGGCGCATCGTAGGCCTGGCGCGGAGCCAGCAGTTTCACGCTGTCGATGGTGGACGTATCGCCACGCAGCAGCAGTTCACCTTGTGCGATACCTTCAACGGCGGTCAGCAGGTCATTATCATCACGGCCCAGCACCAGCAGCATTTTTTCGTACGGATTGTCGGGCTGGCTCACCATCTCCACTGTTGGCTTGTCGACCGGTGGCAGGTCTTTCAGGAAGTCAGGGCGGTGATCATTAGTGGCGAAAATCACCGCATGCTGATCTTTTGGCAACTGGTTATACAGCACCGGGAACGACTGTCCACGCCACTGGGCTTTGCTGCCAAACCATGAAGCCAGAATACCGGCGGCGCGCTGCTGCACCAGATTTGGCTGGCTGCTGAACACCATCGGCAACTGTAAAGGCCGGTTATCACGCGCGTCAAAGAAGGGTTCCGGGAAGTGCGACAGGTCGTTCTTCAGCGGCAGTTTTTGCAGCGTCAGATCGAGTTTGCTCTCTTTGCCGATATCCATCCAGATGGTGCTGTTGGCGGGGTTTTCACACACGTTAGCGTAATGCCCAACCAGCTCAAGACGCACACGGTTGAAGTCGCCAATAAAGCGCGGATCGATCGGCAGTTGGGTTTGATTCTCTTTGCCCAGTTGGTCAGCCGTGACGGTGATCAGCCCCACCAGTTCATCGTTGAGATAGACCTTAAGTTGCGACAGCGTAGGGATCAGCGCTGGAGAGGGGCGATAACTGAGCGTCAATAATGCACGCGTCACCACTTCGTCACTGCGCACCCCAAACTCGATCTGGCTGGTGGGTTCGGTACCGCGCAGCGTCATGCTGCCAGGTGGCGGCGCGACCTGATTGAACAGCAGCTGGCTGTCGCGCAGCGGCGCATTCACATCCAGGGGTTGAGCCACCACCGGGAGTGGCGTCTGCGCGGCAGCGCGAGGTGCCTCGGGCGCTGTAGGCTGTGGCGCAGCCTGCGCCAGCGTGGCAGTGCCCAGCAACAGGGCGGTGAACCAGCTCAGTTTTCTCGTCATGGTCTTATCATCAACTTAAGTGAAATCGGTTTTGATTGCCGCCGGGGTGTGGCTAATGCCCTGCGGTAACAGTGAAGCCAGCCAGCTGACTAACGCTGTCATTACTCGGAAAAGTCGGCGCAGCGGGGCAGGGCCATACTCCGCCAGGCGCAGATAGCCTTTGAAGCCCAACACCATAATGTCCGCGAGACTTTGCACCGGTTTGTCTTCCGGGAAGCCGTCCTGCCATAGCGCCCAGGTGTCGGCGCGGGCGAAAGTACACTGAATAAATTCAATATGCTGGCGAGTCGAGAGCTGATGCAGGCGAATACCGGCTCGGCGGCCAAATACGCGCTGTACCTGGCAGGGGAAGCTGAACTCCTGCTGACCACGGCGCAGTAACAGCCAGACCGGCTCATCTTCCTTCAGGGCATCCGCTTCTCGCAGCTCAACGCCCACCCCGCCATCGGAGTAGTCACGTAGCGTGCAGGGCACCATATGGCCATCCTGACGGGCAATAGCCGCAGGCATGGCAATCTCCACGCGGTGTGCTTCACGAATCTGGCGGGCTTCCACCGAAACGGCCACGGCACCCCCGAGGATAATCATGTTGTACACCACCCACACCAGGCTGACCCAGATGGTGAGCATCTCGTTGGCAGGGCCGTAGGCCATGCGCCAGAAGGCCATGCCGATACCTGCGATGTTCAACAGCACCAGCATCATGTAGGGCTTGGTGATCACCCAATCAAGATGGCGCTCTTCCACCAGTCCACCTTTGGCGGTGACGTTGAACTTGCCTTTATGCGGGTTAAACAGTGCCACGGTGGTTGGACGCGCGATGTACCACGCCAGCACGGTTTCATACACTTCACTCCAGAACGAGTGACGCCAGCGTCCCTGAATGCGCGAGTTCGTCAGGCTGGTGTGCAACATATGTGGCAGCACGTAAATCGCAATCGCCAGCGCGGGGGCGTAGATGATGTAGGCGTGGCACAGCAGGAAGGCCAGCGGGGCCAGCAGGAAGATCAGGCGTGGAATCCCGGCGAGGAAGTGCAGCATGGCGTTGGCGTAGCATAAGCGCTGTACCAGCTTTAACCCTTTACCAAACAGCGGGTTATCAAGACGGAAAATCTGCACCATGCCACGTGCCCAACGGATACGCTGACCAATGTGGGCAGACAAACTTTCGGTCGCAAGCCCGGCGGCTTGTGGAATACGAATATACGCCGAGGTGTAACCCTGACGATGCAGACGCAACGAGGTATGCGCATCTTCGGTCACGGTTTCTACCGCAATGCCGCCAATCTCATCTATCGCGGTGCGGCGCAACACGGCACAGGAACCGCAGAAGAACGCGGCATCCCAGGTGTCGTTACCATCCTGCACCAGGCCGTAAAACAGTGAACCTTCGTTGGGCGTCTGGCGGAAGCGGCCGAGGTTGCGCTCAAACGGGTCAGGAGAGAAGAAGTGATGCGGAGTTTGCAGCATTGCCAGACGGTGATCTTTCAGGAACCAGCCCATGGTCATCTGCAGGAAGGAGCGCGTCGGCACGTGGTCGCAGTCAAATATCGCCACGTAGTCGCTGCGACAGGCCACTTTCAGCGCGTGGTTGATGTTACCTGCTTTGGCATGTTCATGGGTGGGACGCACCACATAGTTGACGCCTACACTGGCGGCAAACTCGCGGAACTCTTCACGTGTGCCGTCATCAAGAATGTAGATGTTGAGTTTGTCCTGCGGCCAGTCGATGCCCATGGCTGCGTAGATGGTCGGTTTCACCACGCTCAGCGGCTCGTTATAAGTTGGCACCAGGATATCGACACTTGGCCAGGTGGTAATTTCTGGCGGCATTGACACAGGCTGGCGATTGAGTGGCCACAACGTCTGGAAATAGCCCAGGATCAGTACTGACCACGAATAGGTTTCGGCCCCAATCAGCAGCAAGCCAA
Organism: Pantoea sp. EA-12; assembly: GCF_030053355.1. Classification (NCBI taxonomy): domain Bacteria; kingdom Pseudomonadati; phylum Pseudomonadota; class Gammaproteobacteria; order Enterobacterales; family Erwiniaceae; genus Pantoea; species Pantoea sp. EA-12. Next base: position 57,222 of record NZ_JASGBY010000014.1, read on the forward strand.
ACACCAGACTCAGCGGATCGTCCCAGTTTAGTGTTTCGGTATAGCGCCACCACAAATAGCGACAGGAAATGGTCAGCGATAACACAATCAGCATGATGGTCGAGAGACGTCCCGGCACACGACGCACCATCATCGCCAGGCCCCACAGCAGCAGCACGAACACAAACTGGGTGGTGATGCCAAACGGCTGCGAAATACAGAGTAACGCCAGCAGGCTGGCGACAATCGCGGCGGTGATAAACAGCAACTGGCGCACGCGCACGGGCAGCCTTTGCAGCTGCTGCTCAGTACGCAGATGCAGGCCGGTTTTCGCGACCCTTGCGGGCAGATTGCCCAGCCATTGATAACACTGCTGACGCCAGCGGAACAGTGAGCCAAAGGCGTTAAAGCGTTTACGTTCACTGCGGGCGCTATTGTCGAGTGGCAACAGCAGCAGCAGCCACAGGCTCTGCAACGCGTAGCGCAGCGCATCTAACGGACGCGGGCGCAGCGGTGAGATTTGCGGATAGTAGCGCTGACGCTGTTGCAGAATACGTTGCCAGCCCGGTGTTTCCAGACGCAGCAGCGACCAGGCCAGCACACACCACAGCAGGTGCAGTGCTACGGTTAAACGCCCAGCACCGTGCTGACGTGCCGTGCGCGCACGACGCTGCAACGCCTGCCATGCCTGCGGAACCAAAAGCCAGCGTAACGGATTCACGCGTGACCACCGGCAACATTCAGCAGCAGCCAGTTCGCCAGGGTGTTGATCTCCTCACTCGCCAGCGCATGAGGGCGATATTCGCCCACCGGTTGTTTCATCATTAGCGCCTCGGCCAGCGCTTCATCACGATGAATCACCTGTGGAATGAGATTTTTCAGCGTGCGCAGCCACAGCTGATGCAGATCTTGTTGTAGCTGGCTGTTGGCGTTGAACTGATTGATCAAAAACAGGGTGTGCGGCAGGAAGCGTGGATGATGTAAACGCAGCTGACAGTTGGCATCCAGCGATAGCACTTGCAGCAGACGATCGGCTGCATGGGCAAAAGATCGCTGCCAGGGTAGCAGATCCGCCGGAAGGTCGAGGATCACCCAACGATAATGTGCTTTCAGGGCCGGGAGCGCGTTAAGCAGTGGTGCAGCAAAATGCTCATCCGCCGTTTGCAGGGTTAACGTTTGCTGATGACTTAGCGCGCCGAACGGCAGAAAATCGAGCCCGGTTTGATAACGCTGCGCACACTGCTGCCACGGCCGCTGTTCCAGCAGGGCTGGCACCCAGCCCTGCGAATGTGTAAGGGGCAGGTTAAAGTGGGCAGCCAGTTGATTTGACGTAGAAAAATCAATCACCAGCACCGATTCCTGCAAGGCGTTGAGCGCCCAGCCGAGTGCCGCACTGAGCGAGGTTGCACCGCAACCACCACGCAATCCTTGTAAGGCAATAACCGGCATTAGCGTTCAGGTTCCTGTAAGGCAGTTAATTCACGCAACAGCGGCCAACGCGTGAGCAGAGTATTGAGTCGCTCTTCGCGGGCAATATCAATGTAACGAAAGGCCTTTAAAGAAAAGGCTTCGCTCAACGCATTAATGTCATCCTGATCCTCACTGGTGGAGGCGATCAGCGAAAAGGCATTCTCAGTTTTCATTACTTTCTTGCCACTCAAAACAGCAAAGGAGGAATGGTGGTTATATTTTTTGTAAAGTCTAGACCGGAAGAAAAGCAGACACCATGCAAATTTCAATGTGATTTGAGATTGCGCAGGTTTTTATTTATTTCAGCAGTTCCAATCGTCGTCGTCTATATTAAACTAGCCTGGATTGTTCTGATCGTGAAACAAATATGAAAAATCTCTATGCGCTTGGCCTACAACAGGTTCAGCAAGAATTAATTACCCTACAAAGACCAGGGTTTTACTGGATCACCAGTCAGCGTCAGGAAGATGCCAGATTACTGCTGCGTCAAGTGGTTAGCCATCAGCAGGCGGCAACCCTGGTCAGCGCAGATGAGAAGCCACAAGCGCTGCTCACTCCCGATCCTGTCTCTGGCCCAGCGCGTATCCCGTTATTTTCTTTGCCGGCCAATAAAGCCAGCCTGCAGCACCTTGAGAATGATTTTGCCCGCGTATTGAATAGCCGTAGTGGCCTCGTGCTGTTTTACAGCAACGCCGCGCTATGGAGTAAATTATCCGAGGATGAACTGACGCAATGGGTTAAACGCATGTGTCGATTGTTAATCAAAAAACAAATCACCTTGCTATTGATCACCTCGGGTACGGCAATTATTCACTTGCGTAATCATCTTCAGCGTTATTTTCGCCAGCTTGATGGTGTCGCTCATTTAGAATTTCAACAAGATAGCTGGCAATACCGAATTAACTGGTGGTACTCCGCAGACAAACTTTTGGCGGACCGCGCTATTCGACTCAGTTGCACTGATAATCAATTTTGTGCCGCCAACGAAACGGAACAACATATTCCGCTCAGCCTGAATGATGAAAATCAATTCCTTGCTCAGGAAGGTGTGTTAGAAGGTGCGCCGCCGCTGTCCAGCCAGTGGCAACTGTTTAGCGACAATGAAGGGGTGTTCTCTCGTGCTCAGCAGGCGAATGCGGCAACTGTCATTTTTAGTCTGGCACACAATCAGGATATCAATACCTTAGCGAAGATGGTCCACAGTTTGCGTCGTTCACGCGGTAATACCTTGAAGATTGTAGTACGCGAAATCAGTACCAGTCTTAGATACAGTGATGAACGCCTGCTGCTGGCCTGCGGCGTGAATGCCATTGTGCCAACGGCAGCCACTTTATCTCGTTTCCTCACCACGCTGGAGGGGATTCAGGGGCAGCAATTTACCCGTCACGTGCCGGCCAATCTCTCGGCATTGATGCAGGCGCTGCAACCGCTCCAGCAGAAAGGCTATCTGCCGCTGGAGAACTTCTGCACCGCCGTGCAGCAGTTAATGGGCAACACGCTGCTGCCGGAAAATGACAAAGGTTTGATGGTGGCGCTGCGTCCCGTCCCTCAGTTGAAGCCGGAGCAGGTTCTGACGTTGTGTAAACCGCGCCGCTTCGGTGATTTGGTGACGTTGATTAATGACCGCATTTATTTGTTCTTATCCTCCTGTCGTTTTAACGATCTGGATATTGCGCTGAAGTCGATTTTCTCACTGCCGCATGATGAGTTGTTCAGTAACCGCGTGGTGTGGTTTGAGGACAATCAGATTCTGTCGGAAGTGCATAAGATTCGCCAGCTGACCCCGGTGGCACAACGTGAAGTGCAGATGGCTTCGGTGGAGATACCGCCGATCTATCCGACGGCGGTTGCTGAAATGCGCAGTGCGCAAACACCCCAACCGATTATTCTCAACCTCGATGGAGATCGCCACTGATGACACTGATGGATTGGGTGCAGGTGGCGATCCTGCTGTTATTAATTTTGCTGTTCCTGAAATCGTTGTTTGTGCGCTGGTTACCGCGCAGCAGCACCAGCTTGCTGATGCGTTTGCTGCCGCCGCGCGCGCTGAAATCGGAAGGGCAGTGGCAACGCAAACCCGCTAAAACGGATACCAAAGCGTAATGAGTGATACTAAACCTTCGACGCTACACGCTTCGTGGTGGCGCGGTCTTGGCGGCTGGAACTTTTATTTCCTGATCAAATTTGGATTGTTGTGGTACGGCTATCTTAATTTTCATGCGCTGAGCAATCTGGTGTTTCTGGCCTGGCTGCTATTCCCGCTGCCGTCTCGCCGTTTGCATCGCATCAGAAACTGGATTTCGCTGCCGATTGGCTTTGCGCTGTTCTGGCATGATACCTGGCTGCCAGGACCTGAATCGATCATGAGCCAAGGTGGTCAGTTGGCCGGTTTCTCCGCGGCGTATCTGCTCGATCTGGCTGAACGTTTCATTAACTGGGAGATGATTGGCACCGGCTTTGTGCTGCTGGTGTTGTACCTTTTCGTGGCCCAGTGGATTCGCGTAACTGTTTTGGTATCGCTGATGTTGATCTGGTTGAACGTGCTGACGATTGCCGGTCCGGCGATGAATTTGCTGCCGACCAAAGCCGCCACGCCGGAAGTGGCGCTGAGTGACAAGCCTTCTACGACCAAGGCGCCAGATGGCCTGGATCAATCGGCGCCGCCGACCAGTGCAAATTTGACCTCGTGGCTCAATCGCTTCTACGACAGTGAACGCCAACGCGCCACCCACTTCCCGGATGCCTTGCCTGCGGATTCTCAACCGTTCGATATTCTGGTGATCAATATCTGCTCCCTGTCGTGGTCAGACATGGATGTAGCGCAATTGCGTGACCATCCACTGTGGAAGCACTTTGATATCGTGCTGAACAATTACAATTCCGCCACCGGTTACAGCGGCCCGGCAGGGATTCGTTTACTGCGTGCCAGCTGCGGCCAGACCTCGCACAGCAATTTGTATAAAGCCACCGATCAGCGTTGCTATCTGTTTGATAACCTGGCGAAGCTCGGCTTTAAGCAAGAGCTGATGATGGATCACACCGGCGTGTTTGGTAACTATCTCAAAGAGTTGCGCGAAGAAGGCAATTTGCAAGCACCGCTGATGTCGCAGGCAGGTATTGCGCCGGAGTTGACCTCTTTTGACGGTTCGACCGTGTTCAATGATGGGCAACTGATGCAGCGCTGGCTTGATGACCGTACCAAGAGTAGCGATGCGCGCAGTGCCACTTTCTATAACCTGATCCCGCTGCATGATGGCACGCGTGAACTGGGCAGCACCCGCACCGCCGACTGGCAGCCGCGCGCGAAAGTGCTGTTTGATCAGCTGGATACTTTCCTGACCAATTTGCAGAAATCCGGTCGTAGAGTCATGGTGCTGGTGGTGCCTGAACACGGTGCTGCGCTGCAGGGTGATAAGATGCAGATGTCTGGCCTGCGCGATATCCCCAGCCCAAGTATCACCCATGTGCCGGTGGGTATTAAGTTTGTTGGCATGAAGGCACCACATCAGGGCCAACCGCTGACCATTGATACGCCGACCAGTTTGCTGGCGATTTCCGAGATTATTTCCCGCGTCGTCGATGGACAGGTGTTTAACGCGCCCAACGTGAATATGTCGGTGCTGGCAGATAATTTACCGCAGTCGCCAGTGGTGTCAGAAAACGATAACGCCGTGGTGATGATGTATCAGGGTAAACCCTGGATACGTCTCAACGGTGGAGATTGGGTCGCGTATCCGCAGTAATTTTTGCATGAAAACGGTCGGCATCAATGCCGACCTTACAACGCGTGGGGTGCGCATGGATGCGCACCGTTGCAATATCCGCACGTTGTTGACAGGTGCACAATTCCTAATCACCCACTTATCTGCCTCTCACGACCACTTTTCGACTTTATCCCGGCGCAAAAAATCACTGACCTGCGATATACTCGCTGCGCATTTCATCTAAAGACACGGCGTGAGACGCCGGGAGAGGTTTTGTTGCGCGTTAGTCGCTCGTTAACGATAAAGCAGATGGCAACGGTGTCCGCCGTGGCAGTGGTGACCATCAGCATTTTTATCGTCATCCAGTTATTCCACTTTGTGCAGCAGCGCAGGATTGACTACGCCCAGCAGATGGAGAATATCGCGCACACGGTGCGTCAGCCGCTGTCTGAAGCGGTACTCAAAGGCGATATTCCGCAGGCGGAACGCATCCTTAATACCCTCAAACCCGCCGGCATTTTGTCTCGCGCGGATGTGGTATTGCCCAACGCATTCCAGGCGCTGCATGCTGATTTCGTACCGGAAAAACCAGTCCCACGCTTTGTTGCGCGTCTGTTTGAGCTGCCGGTGCAAATTACCCTGCCGCTCTATTCTGTTGAGCGAACCGGTTTGCCGAAGCCGATCGCTTATCTGGTGTTACAGGCCGACTCCTCTCGGGTGTATCAATTCCTGCTGAGTACGCTTTCGACCATGATCACCACCTATTTGCTGTTGGCACTGATACTCTCAGTGGCCATCAGCTGGTGTATTAATCGCCTTATCGTGCATCCTTTGCGTAACCTGTCGCGTGACTTGCAGGAGCTACCACCGCAGGCCATTCTCACCCACAAACTGGATTTGCCGCACAATCATCGTGACGATGAAATCGGCATGCTGATCCGCAGCTACAACCGCAATCAGCAGGTGCTGGAGTCGATTCATGATGAAATGAGCCGCATGACCACCCATTTTGCCGTCACCGACTTGCCCAATCGCGCACTGTTCCTGGCTCTGCTCGATCAGCATGCCAGCCATCGCCATCGTCGTCAGCCATGGGGCTTGATGGTGATTCGCATTGAAACCTTACAGGAAGCCAACGGCGTCCTTAGCGATGAGCAGCGCGATACCCTGATGCTGACGCTGGTGGAAAAAATTCGCAGCACCGTGGACGATCACACTTTGCTGGCGCAAACCGGACCGAGCGATTTTGCGCTATTGATGAAGCGCGCCCACAATCCGTTCCGGGCGATGCGGCTGGCACGCAACCTGATGATCCGCATCAATCAGCCTGTCAATCTGCATCAATTGCAGTTGCGTCCCAATGCCAGTATTGGTCTGGCGCTGTATGACGATAGCGTCGTCAGCGCGGGCGAGCAGCTTGATCGCGCCACCTCCGCCATGATGTCGGCGCGTCATCAGGGTAAAAACCAGATTCTGTTCTTTGACCCGGCACTGACTGAACGGGCGCAAAAACGTCTGACGCAGGAGCACGATATCTTGCAGGGCTTACAGGACGATGAGTTTGCACTCTATCTGCAGCCGCAAATCAATATGGAAACCGGTGAGCTGGCCGGTGCCGAAGCGCTGCTGCGCATGCGTATGCCGGATGGCAGTTACGGATTATCAGAAGAGTTTATCGCCAGCGCCGAAGAGATTGGCGTGATTTCGGCGATAGGCCGCTGGGTATTTGAAGAAGCCTGCCGCATTCTCGCCGCCTGGCAGAAGCAAGGCATTAATATCCCACTGAGCGTCAATATTTCCGCCGTGCAGTTGCGGGATGCCAGCATGGTGAGCCATTTGCAGGGGCTGCTGGAGCGCCATCGCATTTCTCCGGGTAATTTTGTGCTGGAGATTACGGAAACCGCGCAAATTGGTGATGCTGAGCAGGCGATATCCCTGCTGCGTGCGTTGCAGCAAACCGGCGTGGCAGTAGCGCTCGACGACTTCGGTATGGGTTACTCGAATCTCAACTATCTGCATCAATTTAAAGCACTACCAGTGAACAAGCTGAAGATGGATCGCAGCTTCGTTGCCGCACTGCCCGATGACGACACCATGGTGCGTATTGTGTCAGCGATTGCCGACATCATTCACCTTGACGTGATTGCCGAAGGTGTTGAAACGGAAGAGCAGCGTGACTGGCTACTGGCGCGCGGAATTACCATAGGGCAAGGCTACTTATACGCAGAAGCCTTGCCTTTACACATCTTTAATCAACGCTGGCTTACGCCATCGTCACATCCTGAATAATCACCTGATTAATTGATTTTCCTTGATAAAACGCTGATTTACCGTGTGCTGAAGCGTTTCAGTTCATAGTTAGAGTTTTGTAACTTTTGTAAGGAATGTAAGGGTATATTAATCCTGTTAACGGGGTGTTATTTTCCCGCAATCGGTAAGGTTTTTCGCTTCCAGGCGGCTTGCCGCATGCGTTCTCCATAATAACGGCGGTGAATTCCGTCTATACCTGGACACCTGTTATGAAACTGTTCAAAAGCCTCTACTTTCAGGTGCTGGTTGCCATCGGCATCGGCGTCCTGTTGGGCCACTACTATCCTGAGTTAGGCGCGCAAATGAAGCCGCTTGGTGATGGTTTCGTTAAGCTGATCAAGATGATCATCGCCCCCGTGATTTTCTGTACGGTGGTGACCGGTATTGCCGGCATGGAGAGCATGAAAGCCGTTGGACGTACGGGCGCCGTTGCGCTGCTCTATTTTGAAGTGGTCAGCACCATCGCGCTGATTATCGGTCTGGTCGTGGTTAACGTGGTGCAGCCGGGTGCGGGCATGAACGTTGACCCGGCAACGCTCGACGCCAAAGCCGTGGCGGTTTACGCCCAGCAGGCGCAAGAGCAGGGTGTTATCGCCTTCTTGTTGGATATCATCCCGAATAGCGTGATTGGCGCCTTTGCCAGCGGGAACATCCTGCAGGTGCTGCTGTTCGCTATTCTGTTTGGTTTTGCCCTGCATCGCCTGGGTAACGCCGGTACCGTGATGTTCAACGTCATTGAGAGCTTCTCGAAAGTGATCTTCGGCGTGATCAACATGATTATGCGCCTCGCGCCAATCGGTGCTTTCGGTGCCATGGCCTTTACCATCGGTAAATACGGCGTCGGTTCACTGGTGCAGTTGGGGCAGCTGATTATCTGCTTCTACATTACCTGTGTGCTGTTTGTGGTGGTGGTGCTGGGGCTGATTGCGCGTTGGGCGGGCTTCAATATCTTCAAGTTCGTCGCTTACATCAAAGAAGAGCTGCTGATTGTGCTGGGTACTTCTTCTTCGGAATCCGCGCTGCCTCGCATGCTGGATAAGATGGAGAAGCTGGGTTGTAAGAAGTCGGTGGTGGGGTTAGTTATCCCGACCGGCTACTCATTCAACCTGGATGGTACCTCGATCTACCTCACGATGGCGGCAGTGTTTATCGCTCAGGCCACCAACGCGCATATGGATATCTTCCATCAGATCACGTTATTGGTGGTGCTGCTGCTCTCCTCTAAAGGGGCTGCGGGTGTGACCGGCAGTGGCTTTATCGTGTTGGCAGCGACCTTGTCTGCAGTGGGACATCTGCCGGTGGCGGGTCTGGCGCTGATTCTCGGTATCGACCGCTTTATGTCCGAAGCGCGTGCACTGACTAACCTGGTGGGTAACGGCGTGGCGACCGTTGTCGTGGCGAAGTGGGTCGGTCAGTTGGATGAAGAGCAGATGAAAGCGACGCTTTCTTCAGCGAAAAAGGTGAATAACGCATCACAAACCAGCATCTAATCGGCTAATTGCGTTAATTTCCCGAGAAATGCCCGCTGTCGCTTGCCCTGACAGCGGGCATTTGCATAATAAACCCCATTGATTTTTTTCCCGATTTTTTACCTCGTTGCGCGACATCCTGACCATCCTGTGGTCAAAGAGTCTGTTCTTCAATAAACGTGGCGGCGAAATGCCGCGTCGGTCACCCCTGTTGTGACCGTTTATGTCGCGATAACGAGCGTTGATCTGTTTGAGTAGGGGTTCACATGCAGGGCACCAGAATTCGGCTTTTGGTTGGCGGATTGATCCTTGCGGCATCCGGCTTTGGCGCACACGCTGAAACACTCCAGCCCGATCCCGCCTGGCAGGAAGGTAAACTGGACAATGGTTTTAGCTGGCAGCTTCTGACAACGCCACAGCGTCCGAGCGATCGCATTGAGTTGCGCCTGATCGTTAACACCGGCTCGCTGGTGGAGAGCGCGCAGCAAACGGGCTTCAGCCACTTGATTCCACGTATGGCGATGGTACACAACGCCGCGTTGGACACCAACCAGCAACGCGCACTGTGGCAGCAGGCGATGGACCCGCAGCGACCGCTGCCACCGGCGATATCGTCATACGATTACACCCAATACAACCTGAGTTTGCCAAATAACCGCCCTGAGCTGCTGAAAGAAGCGCTGAGCTGGCTGGCGGCGACCGCAGGCAAAATGACCATTAATGAGCAGGTGATCTCGACCGCGTTAACCGCGACCGACCCGATTGCCACCTGGCCACCTAACACCCAAGACGTGTGGTGGCGTTATCGTTTGAAAGGCTCAGCGATGCTGGCGCACGATCCTGGCGAACAGCCGCGTGCACCGGTAGATATCGCTCAACTGAATAGCTTCTATCAGCAGTGGTACACCCCGGATGGCATGACGCTGTACGTGGTGGGCAACGTGGATAGTCGCAGCATGGCCGAGCAAATCAATAAAGCGTTCTCACCGCTGAAGGGCAAGCGCGTGGCCCCGGCTGCACTGCCGACGCTGTCACCGCTGCCGCATCAGGCGGTTAACCTGGTGAACGGCGGTATGAACCAGGATCGTCTGTCTTTGGTGTGGGATACGCCGTGGCAACCGATTCGCGACTCGCAAAATCTGCAACATTACTGGCAGAGCGATCTGGCGCGTGAAGCCCTGTTCTGGCATGTGCAGCGCTCGCTGGCGGACAGCAAAGCGCAGAACGTCCAGGTCGGTTTTGACTGCCGTGTGCTGTACCAGCGTGCACAGTGTTCCATTAATATGGACAGCCCTAATGCCTCGCTGGCGCAGAACATGAATCAGGTGGCGAAAGAGTTGGCGGTGGTGCGTGATAAAGGCTTACCGCAGGAAGAGTTTGATGCGCTGATGGCGCAAAAGCTGTTAGAGCTGAACAAGCTGTTCGCCACTTACGCACGTACCGATACCGATATTCTGATGGGGCAGCGTTTGCGATCACAGCAGAATGCGGTGGTGGATATCGCACCGGAGCAGTACCAGAAACTGCGCCAGGCGTTTCTCAGCGAATTGACACGTGATCAGCTTAACCAGGAACTGCGCCAGCAGCTGACGCAGGAACTGACGATGGTGCTGATTCAGCCGCAGGGCGAACCGGAAACCAACGTGAAGATGCTGCAGGACAGTTGGGACAAGGTGATGAAGGTGCCCAATGCGTCTGCCGCACCGGCTGCGCCAGATGATGCCAAACCGGAAAGTAATGGCAGCGCGAGCGCCACTGACCCGGCGCAACCGTCGTCATGACCCACCAGTAAGGTGTGATGCCCGGTTGTACCTAAATGCGCACCCTACGAAACCGCGTGATCGTCGTAGGGTCGCTATTTATGGCGTAATGCTTGTCAGTTAAGCGACTGACGATAACGCTGTCTGGGGCCGCTTCTGGGCTGGCGGTCCTCGCGCCGCTCTCGCGGTGCCTTCACTTCATTCGTCTGCCTTAACGGACCGGTGCCGATGGAACATCCATGTTCCAGCGCCACCTTTCGCCCGCGTCCTGCGGGCTCTCCTGGCAGACTCACTCCGTTCAGCGCTGCGGATGCCTGCCCCGAAGCGGCCCCAGCCTGCTCATCAGCTTCAGTGCGTGTTGTCACAAAGGGCACCCTATGTCTTTGCTCTTAACCATTCTGTCACTAGCATCGGCCAGCTGGCTAGCGGTAGATCCGCCACGCCCCGGATGCCAAATCCGTGGCCGCCTTTCTGATAGAAGTGAATCTCCACCGGCACTTTGTGCTCCCGCAGCGCGCTAAAGAACACCATGCTGTTATTCACGGAAACCGACTCATCATCAGTGGCGTGAATCAGCAGCGTGGGTGGCGTTTGCGCATGCACACGCGTTTCCAGTGAATAGGCTTCAATCAGCTTCTGATCAGGCCACGCGCCGAGCAAGCGGGTGCGCGAGCTTTCGTGCGCCAGCCCGTCACGCATGCTGATTACCGGATAAAGCAGCACCATCGCATCCGGGCGCGGTGAGAAGCTGTCGGCCTGATCCTGAACCGGGTAGACCTTCTCGGCAAAGCGCGTGCCCAGGCTGGCGGCCACATGTCCCCCGGCAGAGAAGCCCATCATCACAATATATTTGCCATTCATGCCGCGCTGCGCACGATCTCGCAGCACGCGCACCGCACGCTGCGCATCGGCCAGCGGTGCATCTGGTCCTTCATGATGACCATCATAGGGCAGGCGATAGGTCATCACCGCCAATGTGTAACCCATTGAGGTGAAGAAGGTGGCGAGCGCGCTGCCTTCACGGTCAATCAGTACCCGCTGATAGCCCCCGCCAGGCGCAACCAGCAGCGTAATCCCGTTGGAGGTTTCCGGATGCCAGATTGCCATCTCCGGGCAACGCACACCGGTGGCGGCGCGGTCATAGGGTTCATATTCTTTCGCAAGATCGACGATTTGCGGTTGAGCGCGCGAATCGCTCGCGCCTGGCGCATCACCGTGCGGCCAGATATTAATAATTTCTGTGTGCATACAATCAGTCCTGAGCGAGTCATGTTGTCGTTATTCTGTTCGCGGCCGGAGTAACAGCGTCCTGCTGTTATTGATTAAAACATGGTCTGTTTTCCCGCTGGCGTCCAGCCGAAAACCGCCGATTTCATCAGTTTCGGACTATGCCTGGCGGCCCGTTTTCTTGCCGTAATTGATTGAATTTAAATTGATCTTATTAGTGAGGCTGAAGTGGTTGTGAGGGTTATCTGTCGGATGGGGATGAGTGGCGATGATGATGAAAATTAGCAGTGAAAAATGCGTTGATAATGCAAATTTCCCTGTGGCTTCGGTAAGTCGGGTTAATGATTTTTTCAGGGGCGCGGATCAATTTGGTCGCGGCGCGATGTATCGCGCAATAGATTGCGCCGCGAAGGATTTTGTAGGGTGCGGCCTTTAGGCCGCACGTTGCCGCCATCGGGCGCGCCAAGGCACGCCCCTACCAACAGTAGCGGTTTTATGGATGATGCGGCATGGCCTCCAGCGGGATAATTGCGCCACGATGCTGAATCACCGTACTGGCGGTGAGATGACCACGCGCTGCGGCATCTTCCGCGCTTCCACCGGCTAAACGCACCGCCAGGTAACCGGCGCTAAACGAATCGCCTGCGGCAGTGGTATCGATCACTTTTTCTTTTGCCAACTTAATCGCCGGCACTTCGCACAGGGCATCGTCGCCTATCGCTACTAAGCAAGAATCGGCACCGCGTTTAATGGCGATCTCCTGCACGCCAGCCTCACGCGTTCGCGTAATCACCGCTTCCAGCGGCTGTTCGCCCCATAGCAGATGTTCATCGTCAAGCGTCAGGAAGGCCATGTCGGTGTGTCGCAGCATCTCAGCGTACGCCTGCTGTGCGCTGGCTTGGTCAGCCCACAGGCGCGGACGGTAGTTGTTATCGAAAATCACTTTGCCGCCGTTTTGACGGCAGGCGCTGAGCAACGTCATCAGCTTCTCGCGGCTGGCCGCAGGCAGGATCGCCAGACTAATTCCGCTGAGATAGAGGTAATCGTAATGGGCGAGTTGCTGGCAGATCGCCTCAGATTCCGGACTATCCAGCCAAAAACGTGCGGCCGCATCGTTGCGCCAGTACCAGAAGGTACGTTCGCCATGTTCGTCGGTTTCAATGAAGTACAGGCCCGGCATTTTGTTATCGAGGCGCTGAATCAGCTGGGTTTGCACCTGCTCTTGCTGCCAGGCGGCGATCATCTGATCGCTGAAACTGTCGGTGCCGAGTGCGGTGACATAATCTACCCGTAACTGCTGGCTATCTGACTGACGCGCCAGATAGACCGCGGTATTCAGCGTATCACCGCCAAAACCGCGTTTGATGTTCTCACCCTTTTCAGACAGCTCAATCATACATTCGCCAATGATGGCGATGGTCTTCTGCGTCATGATCTTTAACCTGTAGTGAATTCTGCTGACGAGTCTCGCGCCTGGTATGGCAGCTGTCAATGGTTTTTAAAACGATGTTTTAATTTAGCTTAAGGTGGTGAATGGCCCCGTCAACGGTGATTTAGCGGCCAAAGCGCCGTTTGTTTTGCCGATTAAGCCTGACACGCGCTGATACACTCAACTGCTCGTGTGGTTGCTGAGACACATAAAGTTATCCCGTTGATAGCCGATACTTGCCGCTGGGATGTTATTTGCAGGCACCCACCACCAACCAGGAAAAAACCATGGTGATGAATAATTTAAGTCATCGGCTGCCTATTTCAATTGAACTGGAGCAACAACAGGAAACGCGTCTCTTCTGGCAGCAGTGCCAACGATTCTATACTTTCCAGCCGATCTACCAGGTCTCCGGCCGTTTACTGGCCATTGAATTACTGACTGCGGTGACTCATCCCTCCGCACCAGAGAAAAGGTTGTCGCCCGAAACCTATTTTGATGCGCTGAATATCGCGCAGCGTCTCGACGTCGTCGAGGAGCAGCTTGAGCTGTTATTACAGTGGTCACACTTTTTCACCCAGCGTCAGTTGGTGGCGTCCGTTAATATCGATGGCCCGACGTTGATGGCAATACAGCAACATGCTGGGATTCGTGAATTAATCTCTGAACTGCCGTGGATGCGCTTCGAACTGACCGAACACCATGCGCTGCCGCAGGAGGAGATGGTGGCGAAGATGCCCGAGCTTGGGCCGTTGTGGCTGGATGACTTTGGATCTGGCATGGCGAACTTCTCTGCGCTCACCGAACTGCGCTATGACTATATTAAGCTGTCTCGCGAGCTGTTTATGCTGCTGCGTTCAACCGATGAAGGTCGCTCACTGTTTTCGATGTTACTGGCGCTCATCAACCGTTATTGCAACGGTGTGATCGTGGAAGGCGTTGAAACCGAAGAGGAATGGCAGCAGGTGCAGAATTCGCCCGCTATGGCCGCGCAGGGCTATTTCTTCTCGCGCCCGGTTCCGTTCAGCGAACTGGAAAATATGGCACTTGAGCTTCCCTGATCCCGTTCCGTGACGTCTCGACTACAGTTAGTTGAGACGTGGAAGGGCAAGGAGGAAGCATAATGTCACGCACAGGAAAGATCCTGAGTTGGGTTTTCGGGATTTTATTATTACTGATTGTGGTGGTCGTGGTGATTATCGCCACCTTCGACTGGAACCGCCTCAAACCGACTATCAACCAAAAAGTCTCGGCTGAACTGAATCGACCTTTCGCCATTCGCGGCGACCTGGGCGTTGCCTGGGTGCGCAATCGCGAAGAGCCTGGCTGGCGCAGTTGGGTGCCATGGCCGCAGGTGCATGCCGATGACATTATGCTCGGTAACCCTCCCAATATTCCCGATGTCACCATGGTGCACTTGCAGCGCGTTGAAGCCACGCTTGCGCCGCTGGCATTGCTGCATCATGAGGTTTATCTGCCGTGGATCAAGTTGCAGTTGCCGGACGCACGCTTGGTACAAACCGCCGATAAAAAGAATAACTGGACCTTCAACTTAGCCAGTAGTGCTAATAGCGATGCCAACGCACCGCCTTCAGCCTGGTCATTCCGTCTCGATAACATCCTGTTTGACAAGGGGGAAGTGCGCTATCGCGATGCCATCAATAAGGCCGATGTCACAGTCACTATCAACCCGTTGGGTAAGCCGCTGCCTTATGCTCAAGTCGCTGGCGGTAACGATCAGCAAAAAGGCGCGGGTGATTTTGTTTTCGGCTGGCAGGCAAACGGTACCTATAACAACCAGAAGCTGGAGGGGGAGGGCAAAATTGGCGGCATGCTATCGCTGCGCAGCAAAACGACCCCTTTCCCGCTGCAGGTCGATGTGCGTAACGGCACGACGCGGGTGCGTGTTGATGGCACCCTGCAGGATCCGCTCAACCTCGGTGGCTTAGATGTGCGCCTGCGTTTTTCTGGCGACACCCTGGCGAATTTGTATGGTTTGACCGGCGTGCTGCTGCCGGATACGCCGCCGTATGAAACTGATGGTCACCTGATTGCGCGCTTTAATGAGGAAAAAGGGCCGCTGTTCCAGTATGAGAAGTTTAACGGCCATATTGGTGATAGTGATATTCATGGCTCGTTGACCTATCGTCAGGCAAAACCGCGCCCGACCCTGACCGGTGAGCTGAGCTCGAATCAGCTGCGTATGGCGGATTTAGGGCCGCTGATCGGGGTTAACTCAGGCAAAGGCAGTGAGAAAACCCAGCAGGCCAAAGCACAGCGCGGCGACGCCTCAACGCAACCGGCGGACCGTGTGCTGCCACATGACAAGTTCGATACCAAAAGCTGGGATGTGATGGATGCCGATGTGAAGTTCAGCGGCAAACGCATCGAACACAGCAGCAAGCTGCCGCTCAGCGATCTCTACACCCATCTTCAATTGAAGAACGGCGATCTACTGTTAGATCCGCTGCGCTTTGGCATGGCGGGCGGCAGTATCAATTCCACCTTGCATCTGGAAGGGGATAAAAGTCCGATGCGCGGTCGAGCTGATTTACACGCGCGTAAATTGCAATTGCGTCAGCTGTTCCCGGATGTTACCGCGATGCAGCGTAGCCTGGGGCAGTTGAATGGTGATGCGACCCTGAGCGGTACCGGGAATTCGGTGGCGGATTTGCTGGGTACCAGTAACGGCGAGCTGAAGTTGTTGATGAACGATGGCTTGATCAGCCGCAGCCTGATGGAGATTGCCGGATTAAACGTCGGCAATTATGTGGTCGGTAAGCTGTTCGGTGATGATGAAGTGCGCATCAACTGCGCGGCCACCGATCTGAATATCCGTCAGGGCCTGGCCACACCGAAGGTGTTTGTGCTGGATACCGAAAATGCGGTGATCAACGTCACCGGCAACGTCAACTTCGCCAATGAGCGGATGGATTTGTCGATTAACCCGGAGAGCAAAGGCATTCGTATTATCACCTTGCGTTCGCCGCTCTATGTGCGCGGCACCTTTAAAAATCCTGATGCGGGTGTGAAAGCGGGGCCGTTGATTGCGCGCGGTGCGGCAGCCGTTGCGCTGGGTGCCGTGGTGGCACCGGCTGCGGCGCTGCTGGCACTGATTTCGCCCAGCGATACGGATGCGAATCAGTGCAGTAACGTGTTGCAGCAGATGAAAAGTAAAAAGTGATCAGTTACGCCACAGCACTTTGATGATGTGGTAGCCGAAAGCGGTTTTCACCGGTCCGTAAGGTTGCAGCAGCGGGCAGGAGAAGACCGCTTTATCAAAGGCGGGGACCATCTGCCCTTTACGAAATTCCCCTAAATCGCCACCGTTGCGGCCCGAAGGGCAAGTGGAGTGTTTTTTAGCCAGCTGCTGAAAGTTTGCGCCTTTCTCCAGCTGTGCCAGCAAGGATTTGGCCTGCGCTTCATCCTTGACGAGGATGTGTAAAGCCGCCGCGGTTTTCGCCATGATGGAGTCTCTGTATGTATGTATAATGTCCGGCGCATTATAGCCTAATGCGGCTGCTCTCTGCTGTAGGGTCGCCATTTTTGGCGACCTGGTAGTGAGGTGCGCATGAATGCACATCCTACGGGATAGCGGCAGGCTTTTTGTTCCCCATTCTTCTGATACAACTGAGTGAAATTCCGTTATGCGTTTAAACCCCGGCCAACAACGTGCTGTCGAATTCGTCACCGGTCCTTGCCTGGTGCTGGCCGGTGCGGGCTCAGGTAAAACCCGTGTTATCACCAATAAAATCGCCCACCTGATCCGCGAATGCGGCTATCAGGCTCGGCACATCGCGGCGGTGACCTTTACCAATAAAGCCTCGCGTGAGATGAAAGAGCGTGTGGCACAAACGCTGGGGCGTAAAGAGGCGCGCGGCCTGATGATTTCGACATTCCATACATTGGGTCTGGAGATCATCAAACGCGAATATAAAGCGCTGGGGATGAAAGCCAGTTTCTCACTGTTCGACGACCAGGATCAGCTGGCACTGTTGAAAGACCTCACCCAGCAGTGGCTGGAAGAGGACAAAACCCTGTTACAGCAGCTAATCTCCACTATCTCCAACTGGAAGAATGACCTGGTGGATCCGCAGGGTGCAGCAGGGCTGGCGAAATCGCAGCGTGACCAGATTTTCGCCCATTGCTACCAGCTGTACGATCAGCACCTGAAATCCTGCAACGTGCTGGATTTCGATGATTTAATTGCGCTGCCTACGCTGCTGCTGCAACGCAACCAGGAAGTGCGCGAACGCTGGCAGCAGCGCATTCGCTACTTGCTGGTGGATGAATATCAGGACACCAACACCAGTCAATATGAGCTGGTCAAGCTGCTGGTCGGCAGCCGTGCGCGCTTTACCGTGGTGGGTGATGATGACCAATCGATCTACTCATGGCGCGGTGCGCGTCCACAAAATCTGGTGTTATTAAAAGAGGATTTCCCTGCGCTGGAAGTGGTGAAGCTGGAGCAAAACTACCGCTCGACGCAACGCATTCTGAAGTCTGCCAATATCCTGATTGCCAACAACCCGCACGTGTTTGAGAAGCGATTGTTTTCCGAACTGGGGCAAGGCAGCGAATTGAAAGTGCTGAGTGCCAACAATGAGGATCATGAGGCGGAGCGTGTCGCGGGGGAGCTGATTGCCCACCACTTCATCAATAAGACCGCCTACAAAGATTACGCGATCCTCTATCGTGGCAACCATCAGTCGCGCGTGTTTGAAAAGCAGCTGATGCAGAACCGTATTCCCTATCGTATCTCTGGCGGCACCTCGTTCTTCTCGCGCCCGGAAATTAAAGATTTGCTCGCTTATCTGCGAGTACTGACGAATCAGGAAGATGACAGCGCCTTCTTGCGTATCGTCAACACGCCGCGCCGTGAAATTGGCCCCGCCACGCTGCAAAAGCTGGGTGAGTGGGCCAATCTGCGCAGTAAGAGTTTGTTCAATGCCAGTTTCGATATGGGACTGGAGCAGACGCTGAGTGGACGCGGTCTTGAGCACTTGCAGCGGTTTACACACTGGCTGAATGACATTATCCAACTGACCGAGCGTGAACCGGTGAATGCCGTGCGTGACCTGATTCGCGGTGTCGACTACGAAAGCTGGTTGTTTGAAACCTCACCAAGCCCTAAAGCGGCTGAAATGCGCATGAAGAACGTCAACACGCTGTTCCAGTGGATGACGGAAATGCTGGAAGGTGACGAGCTGAATGAGCCGATGACGCTGGCGCAGGTGGTCACCCGTTTTACGCTGCGTGACATGATGGAACGCGGTGAAAGTGACGAAGAGAGCGATCAGGTGCAGCTGATGACGCTGCACGCCTCGAAAGGACTGGAGTTCCCGTATGTGTATCTGGTCGGTATGGAAGAGGGGCTATTGCCGCATCAAAGCAGCATCGACGAGAACAACATCGAAGAAGAGCGTCGTTTGGCGTACGTAGGCATTACCCGTGCGCAGAAAGAGCTGACGTTTACCCTGTGCCGCGAGCGCCGTCAGTATGGTGAGCTGGTGCGCCCGGAGCCGAGTCGTTTCCTGCTGGAGCTACCGCAGGATGATGTGGTGTGGGAGCACGAGAAAAAAGTGGTGAGCGCGGAAGAGCGCATGAAGACCGGCCAGTCGCGAGTCGCTGGATTACGCGCGATGCTGGATAAGGCGAAAAAGGGTTAAATCCCCAGCCGTACGTTCAGGCCTGGCCTCAAGCGAGAGCCGTTGCGAGCGTGGCGGAGGCAAGGCGAAAAGTTCCCGGCAAAGCGGAGTTTACAGGCCGTAAATGAGCATTTGACGGGAGCTTTTCAACGCAGCATCAGCAAGCGCAGCCGGTTCGATCAAGAGATAGTAAGTAGCCAGTGTACGTAGGACTGATAGTGACTCTCCTGTTCTAACAACTCAGCTCGCAGCGGATGAGCATCCAGCCAGCCAGCGGGCAGCGTCAAATGCAGTGCATCATCATCGGCCTGTAAACGTACCGCGGGCAGCGTGTCATCGCGACGGCGACTGGAGAAGATAATCGCCAGACGTAACAAGCGACTCAAACGTTCAGCCATGCGCGGTGGTACGGCGTTCTGTTGCGTCAACAAGCCCAGATCGATACTGCCGCTCTGGTTTTGCAGCATACAGGCCAACATTTTTTTCTGGGCGGGAGTAAAGCCAGGAAGGTCGAGATGACGAATCAGATAAGCGGCGTGCTGTGGCGCCTGACGAAAATCGACGCTCAGGCCAATTTCGTGGATAGAACAGGCACTTAATAGCAGGTCACGACATCGGTTATCCAGCTTCCAACTGCTGCTCACCTGGCGGAAAAAGCTCTCTGCCAACTGACGCACGCGGCCGGCTTGTTCCACATCAATGGAGAAGCGGCGCTGGACGTTCTGCAATGTTCGACTGCGGATATCGCGATCGATCGGTAGATGCAGCATGCCGTACACCAAACCTTCGCGAAGCGCACCACCGGCCAACGTCATGCTGTCGATATTGAGTTCGTGGAAGATGGCGATGAGAATGGAAAGGCCACTTGGGAACACCAGAGCACGCTCCAGCGTCAATCCTTCAATTTCCAGTTCTTCCAGCTTCCCGCACTGAATGGCGCGCTGTTTTAACTGCTGCAGCTTACTCAGGGTGATGCGTTCATCCATCCCCTGCGCCACCATGATTTCCTGCAGTGCCTGCACGGTGCCGGAGGCGCCCACGCAGATCTGCCAGCCATTTTCCCGCAGGGCGGCAGAGACTGGGCGAATAATCTCGCGCGCCGCCCGTTCGGCCTGCTCGAAATTCTCTTTCGCCAGATGGCGATCGCCAAAGTAACGTTCCAGCCAGGTGACGCAGCCCATCGACAAGCTAAACAGCGTGGTCGCGTGCGAACCTTCACCGGTGACCAGTTCGGTACTGCCTCCGCCGATATCCACCACCAATCGCTGATCGGAACCGCCGGTGGTATGGGCAACGCCTTGATAAATCAGACGCGCTTCTTCCTCGCCGCTGATGACATTCACCGGGCAGCCCAGAATCTCTTCAGCAGTGGTCAGGAAATCTTGTGCATTTTCGGCAATACGCAGCGTCGCGGTTGCCACCACGCGGATTTGCTCAGGCGGGATGTCTTGCAATTGTTCGGAGAAAAGCTTTAGACATTGCCATCCGCGCTGCATCGCTTCGATGGAGAGCTGATTGGCTTTGTCCAGCCCGGCAGCCAGGCGCACTTTGCGTTTAATCCGCGCAACGGTCTGAATACTGCCGGATACCTCGCGCACCACCAACATATGAAAGCTGTTAGAACCTAAATCAATCGCAGCATAAAGTGACGATGCGCTCAGCATGGTGTGCTTAACTCGAACGTTTACGGTTGTTATTACGCGGTGCACCGCTCCGACGGTTACTGTTGTTTCCGCCACGGCGTGGGCCATTACCTGAACGGCTGCGCTGCAGGCGTTTAGGCGGAGGCAGTTCACTCATCAGTGCTTCGCTGTTGTACTTGCTCACCGGAATGCCGTGGCCGATATACTCTTCAATCGCAGGCAGGTTCAGGGCGTACTCTTCACAAGCCAGGCTGATTGAGTGTCCGCTGGCACCGGCACGACCGGTACGGCCAATACGGTGAACGTAGTCTTCGCGGTCGTCAGGCAGATCGTAGTTGAACACGTGGGTGACGGCAGGAATGTGCAGACCGCGTGCGGCAACATCCGTTGCGACCAGGATATCGACATCACCTTTGGTGAAATCATCCAGAATGCGCAGACGTTTCTTCTGAGCCACATCCCCTGTCAGCAAGCCCACGCGGTGACCATCAGCGGCCAGGTGGCCCCAGATATCTTCACAGCGGTGTTTGGTGTTGGCGAAAATAATGGCGCGATCTGGCCATTCTTCTTCCAGCAAGGTTTGCAGCAGACGCATCTTTTCTTCATTAGAAGGATAGAAAAGTTCTTCTTTGATGCGGTGGCCTGTTTTCTGCTCAGGCTCAACTTCAACGTACTCGGCGTTGTTCATGTGTTCAAACGCCAGTTCACGTACGCGGTAAGAAAGGGTCGCGGAGAACAGCATGCTCAGACGCTGGGTGGCCGGCGGCATGCGGCGGAACAGCCAGCGAATATCTTTAATAAAGCCGAGGTCGAACATGCGGTCGGCTTCATCCAGGACCATGACCTGAATCGCACCGAGATTGACATGATTCTGTTTAGCATAATCGATAAGGCGTCCGGTGGTGCCCACCAGAATATCGACGCCTTCCGCTAACACTTTCAGCTGTTTGTCGTAGCCGTCGCCACCGTAGGCAAGGCCCAACTTCAGACCTGTCACCTGCGACAGTTGCTCAGCATCGGCGTGAATCTGCACCGCAAGTTCACGCGTAGGGGCCAGGATCAGCGCGCGCGGCTGGTTGATCTGGCGGCCTTCGGCGGCTGGATGAGAAAGAAGATGATGAAACGTTGACGTCAGGAACGCCATCGTTTTGCCCGTACCGGTTTGCGCCTGACCCGCAACATCACGCCCTGAAAGCGCAAAAGGCAATGCGAGCGCCTGGATAGGCGTGCAGTTATGAAAGCCTTTTTTATCAAGGGCTTCCACTACCTGTGGGTGCAGGGCGAAGTCGGAAAACTTCTGTTCAGTTAAGTGTGTTTTGCTCATAGTGTGGTAGAATATCAGCTTACTAGCGCTTTACGAAAGCGTATCCGATGAAATAAAGTCATCCTACGTTGGTATATTTTACGCCAATTCGCCAGGCACAATCTTTGGAGTTAAACATGAGCAGCGATAAAATCGTTCACTTGACCGATGACAGTTTCGACACCGACGTGTTGAAAGCAGAAGGTGTCACTCTGGTAGATTTCTGGGCTGAATGGTGTGGTCCTTGCAAAATGATCGCCCCCATTCTCGACGAAGTCGCAGAAGAGTACGAAGGTAAGCTTACCATCGCCAAGTTGAACATTGATGACAACCCGGGCACTGCGCCTAAGTACGGCATTCGTGGTATCCCGACACTGCTGCTGTTCAAGAACGGCGAAGTGGCTGCGACCAAAGTCGGCGCCCTGTCTAAAGGTCAGCTGAAAGAGTTCCTGAACGCTAACCTGGCCTAAGTCCAGCGCGGTGTTGTTCCGCAGTGGTGAATTTTTTCGCCACTGCTGGACGTCCTCTTTCAGGCGTGTTAAGTTGACCTTACTGCATTACGCACTTACCTTGTAGTTTGCATCTAAAGTTTTCCCTTGTCAGACCCTGCTCGCATTGAACGTTATCGTGGTTTGGCAATCTGATGACTAGCACATTCGGCATCACCTTTCGACCGTCTCTTCGTTTCCTATCGCCACACCTGACGATAATCGTCGAGTAGAGTTGAAAAAGAGCCATTAACAGGCATGGAATTTTTGCCATACCACTCACGACAATCATTTCGAGAATTACCCCGAGTTTAAGAACCCTCACTATGAATCTTACCGAATTAAAGAATACGCCGGTTTCTGAGCTGATTACCCTCGGCGAAAATATGGGTCTGGAAAACCAGGCACGTATGCGCAAGCAGGATATTATTTTCTCTATCCTGAAGCAGCATGCCAAAAGTGGCGAAGACATCTTTGGTGATGGTGTGCTGGAGATATTGCAGGACGGATTTGGTTTCCTCCGTTCTGGAGACAGCTCCTACCTCGCCGGTCCCGATGATATCTACGTTTCTCCCAGCCAAATCCGCCGCTTCAACCTCCGCACTGGTGACACCATTTCTGGCAAAATTCGCCCACCAAAAGAGGGTGAACGTTACTTTGCACTGTTGAAAGTTAACGAAGTTAACTACGACAAGCCGGAAAACGCGCGTAATAAGATTCTGTTCGAAAACCTCACGCCACTGCACGCAAACAATCGTCTGCGTATGGAGCGCGGTAATGGCTCAACCGAAGATTTGACCGCACGTGTACTCGACCTGGCTTCGCCAATTGGCCGTGGCCAACGTGGTCTGATCGTGGCACCACCGAAAGCCGGTAAAACCATGCTGCTGCAGAACATTGCGCAGAGCATTGCTTACAACTACCCGGATTGCGTGTTGATGGTGCTGCTGATTGACGAGCGTCCGGAAGAAGTGACCGAGATGCAGCGTCTGGTAAAAGGCGAAGTGATTGCTTCTACCTTTGACGAACCAGCATCACGCCACGTTCAGGTTGCTGAGATGGTGATCGAGAAGGCTAAGCGCCTGGTTGAGCATAAAAAAGACGTTATCATCCTGCTTGACTCCATCACTCGTCTGGCCCGTGCTTATAACACCGTGGTTCCCGCTTCCGGTAAAGTCTTGACCGGTGGTGTGGATGCTAACGCCCTGCACCGTCCAAAGCGTTTCTTCGGTGCGGCACGTAACGTGGAAGAGGGCGGCAGCCTGACCATCATCGCGACCGCGCTGGTTGATACCGGTTCGAAGATGGATGAAGTGATTTACGAAGAATTTAAAGGTACAGGTAACATGGAACTGCACCTGTCGCGTAAAATTGCGGAAAAACGTGTGTTCCCGGCTATCGATTACAATCGCTCCGGTACCCGTAAAGAAGAGCTGCTGACTTCTCAGGAAGAACTGCAGAAGATGTGGATCCTGCGCAAAATTATCCATCCAATGGGTGAAATCGACGCGATGGAGTTCCTCATCAATAAACTGGCGATGACCAAAACCAATGATGAATTCTTCGATATGATGAAGCGTTCATAAGTTGGCGAACGTGAATCGCTAAGCGAAGCGATTCGGTCGCACACTTTGCCAGGATTTATTGCTAACGCCACGTCTTAACGTGGCGTTTTTCATTTATGGGCATTAGGATTAGCCCAGTCAGGAAGCATTATGATGATTGTGCCAGAAAGGTGCTGCTTTATTCAGCAATCAGACTTTTCGCAGGCAGAATTCGGACAAAGGATATACGGCAATGGCAAGGATCTTGCTTATTGTTGTCGATGATTTTAGCTGAGAGCGTTAACGTGAATTTACTCACTATGAGTACTGAGCTGGGTTTAGTTTTTCTTTTTACCTTAGTGTTCCTATTTTTTGCTCGCAAAGCAGCTAAAAAAATTGGGCTGGTGGACACGCCTAATTCAAGAAAACGACACCATGGCGCCATTCCCTTAGTGGGCGGGATTTCCGTTTATGCGGGGATCTGCTTTGCTTTCGCTATTTCAGATTATTATTTGCCCCATGCCTCACTCTATCTTGCGTGCGCAGGTGTGCTGGTGCTGGTCGGTGCACTGGACGATCGCTTCGACATCAGCGTTAAAATTCGCGCGTTAGTGCAGGCAGCCGTCGCCATTGTGATGATGGTCGGTGCCAAGCTGTATCTGTTGAGCCTCGGCTTTATCATCGGTCCTGTGGAGTTGGTTGTCGGGCCTTTTGGCTATGTGCTCACACTGTTTGCCGTCTGGGCAGCGATCAACGCCTTCAATATGGTTGATGGGATTGACGGCCTGCTGGGGGGCCTTGCCAGCGTCACTTTTGCGGCGATGGGCATCATCCTCTATTTCGACGGTCAGACCAGCCTCGCGATGTGGTGCTTCGCCATGATTGCGGCCACTATTCCCTATATCTTATTGAACCTTGGTCTGATTGGTCGCCGCTATAAAGTGTTTATGGGCGATGCTGGCAGCACCATGATCGGTTTTACCATTATCTGGATTCTGCTGGAAACCACGCAGGGCCTGAGTCATCCGATTACCCCTGTCACAGCATTGTGGCTGATTGCCATTCCGTTAATGGACATGGTGGCCATTATGTATCGCCGCTTACGTAAAGGCATGAGCCCGTTTTCTGCTGACCGCCAGCACATTCACCATTTGATCATGCGCGCAGGTTTTACTTCACGTCAGGCGTTTGTGTTGATCACCGTGGCCGCCGCGATTTTGGCAGGCATTGGCGTATTGGGTGAATACCTTGCCTTCATCCCCGAGTGGGTGATGCTGGTGTTGTTCCTGATGGCATTCTTCCTTTACGGCTATTGCCTGAAACACGCCTGGCGTGTGGCACGCAAAATCCGTCGCATAAAACGTCGCTGGCAAAGTAGCAGCGAAGATAAAAAATAAATTACCCGATCAGTACCCGGATAAGGACTTTTGTTATGACCTCTGTGGTTGTGGAGAACGAACTGGATGTGCGCGGCCTGGGCTGCACGCTATGGCGCGGCAAGCGCTGGATTATCGGCTGTGCGCTGCTGTTTGCCATGCTGGCGTGGCTGGCATCGATGTTGATGAGACAAGCGTGGAGCACCACGGCGGTGACCGATCGCCCAACGGTGAATATGCTGGGCGATTTCTTCGTGCAGCAGCAGTTTCTCAATAATCTTGATGTGCGCACCAATACGCTCAATCTCAATACGCCGGCCCCTACGGTGATGGATGAGGTGTATCAGGAGTTCACCATGCAACTGGCCTCCTGGGATACGCGTCGTGACTTCTGGCAGCAAACCGAGTACTACAAAAGCCGCAAAAGTGGCAACGCCCACAACGACGCAGCTCTGCTCGACGACATGATCACCAATATCCAGTTCACGCCTGCGGATGCGGCGCACAACACGCTGGATAACATCAAACTGATTGCCGAAACTGCCAGCGACGCCAACAATTTACTGCGTCAATACATCGCCTATGCCAGCGAGCGTGCGGCGCGTCATCTCAATGCCGAGCTGAAAGGTGCATGGCAGGCGCGCAGTGCACAACTGCTGGCGCAGGTGAATCGCCAGCAGGAAGTGGCGCAGTCGGTGTTTGACCGCCAGCGTCAACGTATTGAACAAGCATTGAAAGTGGCCAGCCAGCAGGGCATCAAAGAGAATCGCGCACCTGCCACCGGTGAAGCGCTGCCCGATAGCGACCGGTTCCTGTTGGGTCAGCAAATGCTGCAGGCGCAGTTGGATACGCTACAGGCGAGCGGTCCCGCTTACGATTTAAGCTATGATCAAAACAGGGCGATGCTGGGTACGCTGCAAGCGGGCGCGCGTTTGGACAAACCGTTCCAGACTTATCGCTACCTGCGCACCCCGGAAGAACCGGTTTCGCGCGACAGTCCGCGCCGGGTGTTTATGATGATCATGTGGGGCGTGATCGGTGCGCTGGTGGGTTCAGGTGTCGCGCTGGTGCGCCGTCCTCGTTCAACGTTACCAACCAGCCATTAAGAGAAGCCACGTGAAAGTTCTGACCGTATTTGGCACACGTCCTGAGGCGATCAAAATGGCTCCGCTGGTGCAGGCACTGGCGGAAGATCCTGCGTTTGACGCCCGCTTATGCGTGACGGCGCAGCATCGTGAAATGCTCGATCAGGTGCTGCGGCTGTTCAAGCTGCAACCTGATTACGATCTCAATATCATGCGCCCGGAGCAGGGGCTGACAGAGATTACCAGCCGTATTTTGCAAGGTATGAAAACGGTGTTGGCCGATTTTCAGCCCGATTTAGTGTTGGTGCACGGGGATACCACCACCACTTTCGCTGCCAGCCTGGCCGCGTTTTACCATCAGATTCCGGTCGGGCATGTGGAAGCGGGTTTACGCACCGGCAACCTGATGTCGCCTTGGCCGGAAGAAGCCAACCGCACCTTGACCGGGCATTTAGCCAGTTACCACTTTACGCCAACGGAAAATTCACGACAGAACCTGCTGCGCGAAAATCTCCCCGATGCGCGTATTTTTGTCACCGGTAATACGGTGATTGATGCGTTGCTGTGGGTGCGCGATCGCGTGTTGGATGATGTCGATCTCAATGCGCGCTTAGCGGCACGCTATCCGTTCCTGGACGCCGAGAAGAAACTGATTCTGGTCACCGGCCATCGCCGTGAAAGTTTCGGTGGCGGCTTTGAACGCATTTGCAGCGCACTGGCGCAGATTGCGCGTCAGCATCCGCAGGCGCAGATTGTCTATCCTGTCCATCTCAATCCTAACGTCAGTGAGCCGGTTAACCGCATTCTCAGCGGTATCGACAATATCATCCTGATTGAGCCGCAAGAGTATTTGCCGTTTGTCTGGCTGATGAACCGTTCCTGGCTGATTCTGACTGATTCCGGCGGCATCCAGGAAGAGGCCCCTTCGCTGGGCAAACCGGTGCTGGTGATGCGTGACACCACTGAGCGTCCGGAAGCGGTGGATGCCGGTACGGTGAAGCTGGTTGGCACTGACGTGAATCGTATCGTCGCAGAAGTCAGCGTGTTGCTACAGGATGATGACGCCTGGCAGGTCATGAGTCGTGCACATAATCCGTACGGCGATGGTCAGGCCTGCGCGCGCATCTTGCAGGCACTCAAACAATACAGAGCATAATGATGAGTCTTAATACCATTTCCGTTATCGGACTGGGCTACATTGGGCTGCCAACGGCAGCTGTTTTTGCCTCAAAGGGAAAGCGCGTGATCGGCGTGGACATCAATGTTCGCGCGGTCGACACCATTAACCGCGGTGACATCCACATTGTTGAACCCGAGCTGGGTGATGTGGTGCGGGACGCCGTGCTGGCCGGTCATCTGCGTGCGACAACTCAGGCTGAAGCCGCCGATGCCTACCTGATCGCCGTGCCCACGCCTTTTATCGGCGATCATCAGCCCGATCTCAGTTATGTGCAGGCGGCGGCGCTGTCGATTGCACCGGTGCTTAAAGCGGGTGATCTCGTTATTCTGGAATCCACCTCTCCGGTGGGAACCACGGAACAAATGGCAGCATGGCTGGCTGAGTCACGCCCCGATCTGCGTTTTCCGCAGCACGGTGATGACTGCAACGTGTTTATCGCTTACTGCCCCGAGCGCGTATTGCCCGGCAAAGTGATGGTTGAACTGCTGGAAAACGATCGGGTAATCGGCGGCATGACGCCTGCCTGTTCGGCACGTGCCAGTGAGCTGTATCGAATCTTCTTGCACGGTGAATGTGTTGAAACCAATGCCCGCACCGCCGAGATGTGCAAACTCACTGAAAACAGCTTCCGCGATGTGAACATCGCTTTCGCCAACGAGCTGTCGCTGATTTGTGCTGAACAAGCGATCAATGTGTGGGAGCTGATTGCGCTGGCGAACCGCCATCCTCGCGTCAATATTTTGCAACCCGGCCCCGGCGTTGGCGGCCACTGCATCGCGGTCGATCCTTGGTTTATCGTGGCGCAGAACCCTGATTTGGCGCGCTTAATCCGCACGGCGCGTGAAGTGAATGATGCGAAGCCGACCTGGGTGCTGGATCAAGTCAAACAGCAGCTTGCCGAATGTCTGACCGCCAGCGGCAAGCGCGCGAGCGAAGTGACGATTGCCTGCTTTGGTCTGGCATTCAAACCCAACATTGACGATTTGCGCGAAAGCCCAGCCATGACGGTGGCGTATCTGATTGCGGAATGGCACAGCGGCCCGACGCTGGTGGTGGAGCCGCATATCGAAGAGATCCCCGCGCGCCTGGCGCAAGAGGCCACGCTGGTTTCAACTGAAAATGCGCTGCAACAGGCGGATATTCTGGTGATGTTGGTCGATCACGCCCAATTCCGCGCGATTGACGCGAGCCGCATCGCGCAGCCGTGGGTCGTCGATACTAAGGGTGTCTGGCGATGAAACAGTTCCTGGTCACCGGAGGCGCCGGATTTATCGGTTCTGCGCTGGTGCGTTTCCTGATTGAGCAGACTGACCATCGTGTCGTGGTGGTGGATAAACTCAGCTATGCCGGGAATTTAGCCTCTCTGGCACCTGTGCAGCAGAGTGCGCGTTTTGCTTTTGAACAGGTTGATATCTGCGATCGTGCTGAACTGGACCGCGTCATGGCACAGCATCAGCCTGATTGCATTATGCATCTGGCGGCTGAAAGTCACGTCGACCGTTCGATTGATGGGCCAATTGCCTTCGTCGAAACCAATATTGTCGGCACCTATCAGTTGCTGGAAGCGGCACGCCATTACTGGAATGTAATGGACGATGAGCGCAAGAAAGGCTTCATTTTCCACCATATTTCCACCGACGAAGTGTTTGGCGATTTGCACGGTAGTGATGATTTCTTTACTGAAACGACACAGTACGCACCGAGTAGTCCTTATTCCGCCACTAAGGCCAGTAGCGATCATTTAGTTCGGGCCTGGCTACGCACTTATGGCTTGCCGATTATCGTCACCAACTGTTCCAACAATTATGGTCCTTACCATTTTCCAGAAAAGCTGATTCCGCTCACCATCATCAATGCGCTGGCGGGCAAACCGCTGCCGGTGTATGGCAATGGCAGCCAGATTCGTGACTGGTTGTACGTTGAAGACCACGCGCGCGCGCTCTATAGCGTGGTGAGCAACGGCAAAGTCGGGGAAACCTACAATATTGGCGGGCACAACGAACGCCGTAATATTGAGGTGGTGGAAACGCTGTGCGATTTGCTAGACGAGCTGGCACCGCAGCAGCGAGCGGCACACCTGACGCGCTATCGCGATCTGATTACTTTTGTCACTGACAGGCCAGGTCACGATCAACGTTACGCCATTGATGCCAGCAAAATTGCGCGTGAGTTGGGATGGACGCCACAGGAAACCTTTGAAAGTGGCATTCGTAAAACCGTGCAGTGGTATCTGGCCAATCCGTCATGGTGGCAGGCGATTCTCAACGGCAGCTATCGTGGTGAGCGGATGGGTTTAGCCACTCCGCGCTAAAGCGTCATTCAGGAGAAGCATCGATGAAAGGTATCATTCTGGCAGGGGGATCGGGCACGCGTTTACATCCCATCACCCGTGCTATCTCGAAGCAATTGCTGCCGGTATACGACAAACCGATGATTTACTATCCGCTGTCGGTGCTGATGTTGGCGGGTATTCGCGAGATCCTGATCATCACGACCCCGGAAGACCGAGCGCATTTTGAGCGTCTGCTGGGGGATGGCAGCGAATTCGGGCTGCAACTGCAGTTTGCCGAACAACCCAGCCCGGATGGATTAGCGCAGGCATTTATTATCGGTGAAGATTTCATTGGTGATGACAGCTGCTGTCTGGTGCTGGGCGATAACCTCTATTTTGGTCAAGGCTTCAGCCCTAAACTGAAAAAAGTAGCCGCGCGCAGCACGGGGGCCACAGTCTTTGCCTATCAGGTCATGGATCCTGAACGTTTTGGTGTCGTTGAGTTTGATGATGACTTTAACGCGCTTTCAATTGAGGAAAAGCCAAAGCAACCCAAATCTCGCTGGGCAGTGACAGGACTTTATTTCTACGACAACCGCGTGGTGGAGTTTGCCAAACAGGTGCAGCCCTCTGAACGGGGAGAACTGGAAATTACCGCCATCAACCA
Source organism: Pantoea sp. EA-12 (assembly GCF_030053355.1). Lineage (NCBI taxonomy): Bacteria > Pseudomonadati > Pseudomonadota > Gammaproteobacteria > Enterobacterales > Erwiniaceae > Pantoea > Pantoea sp. EA-12. The sequence goes on from NZ_JASGBY010000014.1 coordinate 87,776, forward strand.
AATGTACCTTGAGCAGGGTGAATTATCGGTTGAGTTACTCGGGCGCGGTTTTGCCTGGCTGGATACCGGTACGCACGACAGCTTGATTGAAGCGAGTATGTTTGTGCAGACGGTTGAAAAACGGCAGGGCTTTAAGATTGCCTGTCTGGAAGAGATTGCGTGGCGCAATGGCTGGCTCAGTGACGATCAACTGCTGGCGGCTGCCCAGGCGCTGACTAAAACCGGCTACGGCCAATATCTGCTGGATGTTCTCCATGCCCGTCCGCGTCAGTATTAATCCCCTTACGTGGGAGAGCGATTTTTTTGGCGTAAACAGTGCCCGCGTGATGCTGGATGGCGAACTCTCCCTTGAGGAAGCGCTGCAGCAGCCTGCTACGCTGTGGCAGGCCAAAGTGCCTGCCGAGCGCATTGAGGTAATTGATGCTCTGAGCCAGCAGGGTTTTCAGCTGGTTGAGGGGGAAGCGGATCTCGCGCTCAATATTAAACGCACCGAACGGCAAATGGGTGTGCGTATTGCGCGTGAAGCACAAATCCCGGCACTACGTGAGGCGGCTTCGCAGGCATTTCAGCTGAGTCGTTTTCGTGCCCCTTGGTTCAAACCTGAGGACAGTGGTCGCTTCTACGCGCAGTGGATTGAGAATGCTGTGCGCGGCACCTTTGATCATCAATGCCTGGTGGCCAGCGATGAGAGTGGCGCATTGCAGGGATTTGTCTCGATGCGAGAAGTAGAAGGCGATGCACGCATTGGCCTGCTGGCCGTATTGCCGCATGCCCAGGGCCAGGGAATCGGACAACGTTTGTTGCTGGCTGCCGCAGACTGGGGCCGTGTGCGCCAACTTGAACGCCTGCGTGTGGCCACGCAACTCAGTAATCTTACGGCGATGCGCCTCTATTTACGCAGCGGTGCAAGGCTTGAAAGCACTGCTTACTGGTTTTACAGGAATGCCTCATGATCCCATTTAATGCGCCTCCGGTTGTAGGCAGCGAAGTTGAATATATGCAGTCGGCGATGGCCAGCGGCAAACTGTGCGGTGATGGTGGCTTTACCCGACGCTGTCAGCAGTGGATGGAGCAACATTTTGGCAGTAAGAAAGTCCTGCTGACGCCGTCATGCACTGCCTCACTGGAAATGGCCGCGATACTGATCGATATCCAGCCCGGTGATGAAGTGATCATGCCGAGCTATACCTTTGTTTCGACCGCTAACGCCTTCGTGCTGCGCGGTGCGACCATTGTGTTTGTGGATGTGCGTCCTGACACTCTGAATATCGACGAAACCCTGATCGAAGCGGCGATTACTGCCAAGACCCGCGCAATTGTCCCGGTGCATTACGCGGGCGTAGCTTGCGAGATGGACAGCATCATGGCGCTGGCGGCGAAGCATCAGCTGTTTGTGATTGAAGATGCGGCACAAGGCGTGATGTCCCAGTACAAAGGGCGTGCGCTGGGCACTATTGGGCATATTGGCTGCTTTAGCTTCCATGAAACCAAAAACTACACTGCCGGGGGTGAAGGGGGCGCGACGCTGATCAACGATGCGAAGTTGGTCGAACGTGCCGAGATTATCCGTGAAAAGGGCACCAACCGTAGCCAGTTCTTCCGTGGGCAGGTGGATAAATACACCTGGCGCGATATCGGTTCGAGCTATCTGATGGCGGACCTGCAAGCCGCCTACTTGTGGGCACAGCTCGAAGCGGCTGAGCGCATCAACCAGCAGCGCTTGCGACTGTGGCAGCGCTATTATGATGCGCTGCAACCGCTGGCAGCGGCAGGACGTATCGAGTTGCCGGTGGTGCCGAAGCACTGCCGTCATAACGCCCACATGTTCTATATCAAACTGCGCGATAGCGACGATCGTCAGGCTCTGATTAATTGGATGAAAGAGGCCGAGATCCTCACGGTATTCCACTATATTCCGCTGCACTCTTCGCCTGCGGGCGAGCGGTTTGGCCGCTTCCATGGCGATGATGTCTTCACCACTTCAGAGAGCGAGCGCCTGCTGCGCCTGCCGCTGTTCTATAACTTATCGGACAACAATCAGCGTACGGTGATCAGTTCGCTGCTGAGCTTCTTTGCCTGATGTCGTTAGCAAAAGCCTCGGTCTGGACCGCCTCCTCTACGCTGGTCAAAATTGTCGCCGGTTTGCTGGTGGTGAAACTGCTGGCGGTGAGCTTTGGGCCGGAGGGAATAGGGCAGGCGGGTAACTTCCGTCAGTTGGTCACCGTGCTGGGCGTATTAGCCGGGGCAGGCATTTTTAATGGCGTGACCACCTGTGTCGCGCAGTTTCAGCAGCAGCCCGCGCAACTGCGGGCCGTGACGGGCACGGCATCAACCATGGTGCTGGGCTTCTCCACTTTAGTGGCGCTGGTGTTTTTACTGGCAGCAGGGCCGATAAGCCATGCGCTGTTTGGCCATGAGCAGTACGCGAACGTGGTGCGTATTGTGGCATTTCTGCAGTTTGGCATTGCCTGGGCCAATCTGACACTGGCGTTGCTGAAAGGTTTTCGCGATGCGCGCGGCAATGCGCTGGCGCTGATTGCGGGCAGCCTGGTGGGTGTGCTGGGCTATGTGCTGTGCTGGTGGCTGGGCGGTTATCCCGGTGCGCTGGTGGGTTTAGCTTTGGTCCCGGCACTGTTGGTGTTCCCGGCACTGCTGATGCTGCGGCGTCATCAACAGGTGCTGCCACTGCACTGGCTCAAACCGACGTGGCAGCCTGAACTGGCGCGGAATCTGGCGAAGTTTACCCTAATGGCGCTGATCACCTCGGTCACCCTGCCGGTGGCATGGGTGATGATGCGTAATTTGCTGGCGCAACAGCAGGGATGGGCGCAAGTGGGGTTGTGGCAGGGCGTCACCAGTATTTCTGACGCCTATTTGCAGTTCATCACCGCCACTTTCAGCGTCTGGTTACTGCCTACGCTGGCACGGCTGGAGAGCAAACCACAGATTGCACGTGAGATGGGGCGCGCACTGCGCTTTGTTTTACCTGCAGTGGCGGCTGCCAGTTTTTGTGTCTGGTTGCTGCGCGATGTCGCTATCTGGCTGCTGTTTTCGCCGCAATTTGCCGCAATGCGCGACCTTTTTGTCTGGCAGTTATGTGGCGACGTCTTTAAAGTCGGCGCCTATGTTTTCGGATACCTGGTGATCGCCAAAGCGTCGCTGCGTTTCTATATATTGACGGAAATCAGCCAGTTTGCGCTGCTGACCGCGTTTTCTCATTGGCTGATCCCATTACATGGCACAGCCGGAGCTGCACAAGCCTATATGGCGACCTACGTGCTCTATTTCGCCCTTTGCTGTGGCGCTTTTATGATTTATTGCCGGAAAAAATGACTTTATTTCACGTGCTGGGATCGGATATCCCGCATCACAACCATACCGTGCTGCGCTTCTTTAATGAGGTGATGAGCCGCGAGCTGCCAACAGATGCGCCGCGTCAGTTTATGGTGGTGACTACAACGCCAGAGGCCTTGCAGGTCTACACTGCGCTGCACATTGAAACCTTCACCAGCAAGCGCGCGCTGGCGCAGGCAGTGATTCAGCGCGCGGCTGACCGCGCAACGCGCTTCTTCTTTCACGGGCAGTTTAATCCGCAAATCTGGCTGGCGTTGCTGAGCGGCAAACTGCGGCGTCAGCAGGCGTTCTGGCATATCTGGGGCGCGGATCTGTACGAGGAAGGGCGCGGCATCAAGTATCAGCTGTTTTATCTGCTGCGCCGTCTGGCCCAGCGCCGTCTGGCACATGTGTTCGCCACGCGCGGCGATTTACATGCCTTCCAGCAACGTCACCCCCGTGTGCCAACATCACTGCTCTATTTTCCGACGCGTATGCCAGAAGCTGCAGTCCCCGCTGGGGCGTATGGAGATGATTTTACGCTGCTTTTAGGCAACTCTGGCGATCGCAGTAATCGCCATATTGAGGGGTTGCAGGCGATTCACGCTCAGTTTGGCGATAAGGTGAAGGTGCTGGTGCCGCTCGGTTACCCGGATAACAACCACGCCTATATCGCAGAGATTGCTACCGCCGCACAGCGCCTGTTCCCGCAAGGTCAGGTGAGCTTATTACGCGATAAGATAGATTTTGACACCTATCTGCAATTGCTCAGTGGCTGTCAGCTCGGCTATTTTATGTTCGAGCGCCAGCAGGGGATTGGCACGCTCTGTTTGCTGATCCAGGCCAATATTCCGTTTGTGCTGAACCGCAAGAACCCGTTCTGGCGCGATCTCAGTGAGCAGGGCTTGTCGGTGTTGTTCAGTGAGGATGTGCTGGATGCAGCCCGCGTTGCGGAAGCGCAGCGCCAGTTGGCGCAATGCGATAAATCCTCGATTGCTTTTTTCGCCCCTGGCTATCTGGCAGGCTGGCGCCACGCGCTGACCCTGAGTGAAAGGGAGAGAACATGAGCCTGATGCAGTTTAGTGGTCTGCTGGTGGTTTACCTGTTTTCGTTGGGTTTTATCTTGACCTTAACCTGGCGGGAATTTAAACGGGTGCGCTTTAACTTCCACCTGTTTTTTACCATCCTGTTTTTGCTGACGTTTTACTTCGGTTTTACGCTCACATGCGTGTTGGTTTTCCGCTTCAATGTGGAAGTGGTGCCGCCGGAATTCTTGCTGCAGGCGCTACTGGCCGCCACCAGTTTTTACGCCATCTATTACGTCAGCTACAAAGTGCGATTACGCCCTGTCACTGCGCCGCCGCGTAAACCCTGGCTACAGATGAATCGGGTTGAAACTCATCTCACCTGTTTGCTATTGGCTCTGGTGGCGATAGGCACTGTGACGGTGTTCTTTATGCACAATGGCCTGCTGCTGTTCAGGCTTTCAGCCTACAACCAGATTTTCTCCAGTGAAGTGTCGGGCGTGGCGTTGAAGCGCTTCTTCTACTTCTTCATCCCGGCCATGCTGATCCGCTATTTCCTCAATCCGACACAGCGTCAGTGGCTGTGGTTTTTGCTGGTGTCGGTGGCGTTTGGGTTGCTGACTTACGCGCTGGTGGGGGGCACTCGCGCGAATATCATTATCGCTTTTGCCCTGTTCCTGTTTATTGGCATTACGCGCGGTTGGATTACGCTGTGGATGCTGGTGGGGGCGGGCGTGATGGCGATTGCGGGCATGTTCTGGCTGGCGCTGCGCCGCTACAACCTGGATGTGGTGGGGGATGAAGCTTTCTATACCTTCCTGTATCTAACGCGCGATACCTTCTCACCCTGGGAGAATCTGGCGCTGTTGTTGCAGAACTACGACAAGATTGATTTCCAGGGGCTGGCGCCGATCTGGCGTGACTTCTATGTCTTTATCCCCAGTTGGTTGTGGCCTGGTCGTCCATCGATTGTGCTGAACAGTGCCAACTACTTTACCTGGGAAGTGCTGAATAACCACTCGGGCCTGGCGATTTCACCCACGCTGATCGGTTCGTTGCTGGTGATGGGCGGCGTGTGGTTTATTCCGCTGGGTGCGATTGCCGTGGGCTGGCTGATGAAGGGGTTCGATAACCTCTATCTGCAAGGTCGCGATACGTCAAACCGTTACAGTGGCGCAATCCTGCAGAGCTTCTGCTTCGGCGCAGTCTTTAACATGATTGTGCTGGCTCGTGAAGGGTTGGATGCATTTGGCTCTCGCGTGGTGTTCTTTTGTGTGATTTTTGCTGCCTGTATGGCAGTGGCGAAAATGCTGTACTGGCTGTTAGCGCGTGCGGGACTGATTCGTACGCGCAGCGAGCCGGTGTTTCACAGCCTTTCTTAACCTTTGGGAAGATGATTCATGAAAACCGATAAGCCGCGCTATAACCTGCGCGGCGTCGATCTTCACGCGTTTAATGATATGGCAAGCTTCCTGCATTTCCTGCTGCCTGAGGGACAGCCGCGCAGCGGCACGCTGGTGGCGATGAATGCGGAGAAGATGCTGACTCTGGAAGAGGACGCGCAGTTACGCGCCCTGATTGCTGAGGCAGAATTTAAATACCCTGACGGCATTAGCATTGTGCGCTCATTACGTAAAAAATACCCGGACTTACAGGTGAATCGCATCGCCGGTGCAGATCTGTGGGAAGCGTTAATGGAGCGTGCAGGGCGGACGGGCATTCCGGTGTTTCTGATTGGTGGCCGACAGGCGGTACTGGATGAAACCTGCGACAAGCTGCGTCGCCAGTGGAATGTGAATATCGTTGGCCGCCAGGATGGCTATTTTGCCCCCGCCGAGCGTGAGGCACTGTTTGCACGTATCGCTGCCAGTGGGGCGAAGATAGTCACGGTCGCGCAGGGATCACCGCGCCAGGAGCTGCTGATGCGTGATTGCCGTGAGCGCTGGCCACATGCTCTTTATATGGGCGTGGGTGGCACCTACGACGTCTTTACCGGTCACGTCGCGCGTGCGCCTCGTATTTGGCAGAATCTGGGGCTGGAGTGGCTCTATCGTCTGATTCGTCAGCCTTCGCGCTGGCGCAGGCAGTTAAAGCTGCTGAAATATTTACGCTACCACTGGCGCGGCGATCTCTGATATTGCTGATTTTTTCAGCAATTCCATCCTGTTCTGCAGCAAAACCGCGCTATTTATCGACGGAATGCACAAAGCGTAAGCAAACGCGTTTTTTTTATAAAAAAGCTCTGGACAGTATGAGGCCAAATCCGTAGTATGCCCATCCGCAACGGCGCTACGCGCCCGTAGCTCAGCTGGATAGAGCGCTGCCCTCCGGAGGCAGAGGTCTCAGGTTCGAATCCTGTCGGGCGCGCCATTTAGTTTGTGCGCAAGAGCTTCGGTGGTTTGTTTGACCGCGTTATGCAGTGATTAGTAAGCAGAGATGCTTACGCACCAGAATTATGGTGGCTATAGCTCAGTTGGTAGAGCCCTGGATTGTGATTCCAGTTGTCGTGGGTTCGAGTCCCATTAGCCACCCCAGATTTTGCTGGACATGCGATGGTGGCGGAATTGGTAGACGCGCTAGCTTCAGGTGTTAGTGTTCTTACGGACGTGAGGGTTCAAGTCCCTCCCTTCGCACCAGGCAAAATTACGCGGTAGCGTGAAGAAGTAAAAAATCGGCGAGTAGCGCAGCTTGGTAGCGCAACTGGTTTGGGACCAGTGGGTCGGAGGTTCGAATCCTCTCTCGCCGACCATATTTAAGAAACCTGCTTGAAAAAGCAGGTTTTTTTTCGTCTGTATTTCCCGTCTTATATGTTAAGTCAGAAGGTATTCATTTGAAAATCGATTTGTCGCTATTCTGAGACGCCTATCTTATTGATATTAAACGGCCTTACGTTACCTTAAACAGTATGTCGTTCATCAGCGACAGCCGCGGACGTGATTGTTGCGAAATCACGACACTGCAGGCACCCTGCTCCATTCAATTCATCCTATCTTGCTGATTTAAAATAACTTACCTTGGTATCTGCAATTCTGGCACGCGTTATGCAATAATTATCCTGTAGATGCTCATTCCACCTCTTATGTTTGCTGATGCTACATAAACCTGGGAATGATGCAGAGCCCCTTACGGTATCCGTTGTCCAGCCTGGCAGTATTTGCGCACGCTTTACTGCAGTAAGAAGGACATTACGTTGAGTCGGATACCATCAGTTGTCTGAACGACCTGACTTTACACCTGCTTATGGCAGGTGTTTTTTTTGCGATTCTCTCAGCAACAGGCAAAAAAAAGCCGGGACAAGCCCGGCGTGCACAAAAGTAACAATCGTTAAATCAGGGTGCAGGATTGGTCTTCAGCGTGAGTAACAACCCTTCACGGCGCATTTTAGCGGCGTCTTCCGGGCGATGCAGACGGTCATAGACATCAGCTAACCAGGCGTAATCAAAAGCATCCGGGCGCTGTGCTAAGGCCTGTTGGAAGGCTTCTGCTGCTTGCTGCCACTCACCGTGACGCATCAACATCTGGCCCAGCGTGCTGTGCAGCAGCGGTGTGGCGCCATGCTGTTTGATTTGCTGACGCAGCGCTTTCTCCAGCGACTGCGGATCGCCACTTTTGATGCGCGGCATCAGCAGCACCAGACGATCGTCATACTGGCGTTTCAGCCCTTCCAACACGATGTTTTGTGCCGTATCGGGATCGTCGCACTCAATCAGATGCTCAGCCATTGCCACCTGCAGCGCCGTTTCCTGACGCGTTTTACGGCTCTGGTTTTGCCACCATTTTTTCAGGCCTTCGCTGCCTTGATCGGCCATCGCTTGATTCATCAGACCCAGCCAGGCTTGTTGCTGTAAGGCTTCACGCTGGACTTCGTCATTCACCTGCGATTTTTGCATCGATGGCAGAATATCAAGCAATGAGCCCCATGCGCCGGTGCGAATATAAGCCTGTTCAGCCAGGCGCAAAACTTCAGGATGGCGTGGAGCCACTTCCAGCAAACGGTCAATACCGTGGCGTGCGGCATGATCTTCGTTACGCGCCAGTTGCAGACGAACGCGGGTGATCTCAACCGGTATCGTGTCGTTTTCAGACAGCTCAGACGCGCGCTCCAGATGCTGATTGGCTCGCACTTCGTCACCGCGCTGTTGAGCCGCTTCGGCGGCCAGCAGGTAGTTAGCGACGGGCTGATCGGCATGGTCAGCATTCTTCGACAGCAGTTTTTCTGCCTGTTTGTAGTCACCTTCCGCCAGTTTCATCAGCGCACTTTGCGTGTGACGCTGCGCACTGCGGCGTTTGCGACCGGTAAACCAACCACGCGTACGTGCGCCGGTACGGAACAGACGGCGAAGAACCCATTCAATGAACAGAATCACTAGCAGGCTGAGGATCAAGATGATCACCAGGCCCGTCACACTGGTTTCAACATTCCAGTTATCGGTCTGAATCAGCACATAGCCTTGGTGGCCGGCGATCATCGGCCCCAACACCACACCTGCAATCAGCAGCAGGAAAAGCACCAATACTTTCAGCATGCTTAGCCTCCCTGTTGATCAGCCGGAACCGACGGCTGCGCCAGCAGATTTCTGACGCGGGTCTGCATCAGTTTTTCCAGCAGCGCCTGGCTTTCCAGCGTATCAGGCACATCCATGGCGATGCTCTGCTGGCTGAGTTCATCTAACTGGGCGAGAAACGCTTTGGTGGCAGCATCGTTGGTGTCATACCAGGCGCGCACCCACGTTGATACCGCGTCAATCGACTGTTTGTAGATCTCATCCTGATGGCGTGGTACGGCTTGTGCCGCAATCAACAGACGCGAGCGAATGTTTTCACGCAGATAGACGTCTTGATTCGGCGCCAGCAGCGGTTGTGCGGTGTTGTCACGGCGACGGATGGTGATGAAATCATCCATAAAGTTGTGCCAGCTCTTCACCAGATTCTGACGCCATTCGTGCAGAGAGCTGGACAGCTCGCCGCCGTCAGCATCCATCGGTGCGTCATCGCTGTCATTGTCGGCCAGACGCAGGTTATCCACGCCATTTGACAGCTGATTGAGCTTGAGGATGATGCCGTCATAATCGACCTGGCTCACCGTAGACAATGAACTGATGTCCTGGGTCAGCGCGCGGCGGACGTTCATGACGCTAGGATCGTTCATATCCGCGAGGCTGGTGTCGGCACTTTTCAACAGCGCTGCCGCTGTGGTGACATCCTGATCGCTCCACAGCTTACGGCCCGCCAACTTGACGAGGTAATCCGCTTGCGCCAACAGCCAGGTGCGCGTGTCGTTGCCGGAGATGGTCGCCACTTTATCCCGCAGCGTTTCCAGCTCTTTTGCGCTGTTATCTTGCTGGGTACGCGCTTCATTTAAGGCGGTATTAGCTGCATCCAGCTGTTGGGTTAACTGCTGTTTGTCGCTGCCCAGTTGCTGCTGCAACGCGCTCAGCTGCTCGCTCAGGTTTTGGTTAGTCTGAGCCTGTAAATCGGCCTGGTGTTTCCCATTGAGGTAAAGTCCTGCGCCAATCGCCAGCGCAATCACAATCGCCACTGCACTCAGCACTTTGCCATCGCTTTTTTTATCGCGAGGCTTTTTACCGGCTGGCGTAGGGGAAGTGTCCGCTGGGGTGGTTTCTTCAACCATGGCGGAGGAGGCTTTTTGTTCCGTCATTATGGCTCATCCCATTGTTAAGTTCAGCGTAACGCACGCAGCAGCGCATCGTTATCGGCACCATCGGCTACATCAATGTCCTGCCAGCCTAATTCGGCGGCTTGCGTAGCCAAACGTTCACTGACGACCACAAGCCGACAGTGCAATAACCATTCCCGACGATCGATTGGCGGAAACAGTGCAAACAGTTGTTGTAACATCTCACCGCTGGTCACCACCAGCGTGGTAATGCCGCGATCGCGCCAGCGGCGGCCCTCTATGGCACCCTCGTATTGCTTTTCACAGCGCTGATAGCACTCGCAATACTCGACTTCGACTCCGCGTGCGATCAGGGTTTCTGCCAGCAATTCGCGGCCAGGACTGCCGCGCAGAATCAGTGCGCGTTTACCTTTCACCTGCTGAAGACGGTTCAGGCGCACCAGCTCTTCACTGGTTTCCCGCGCATGAGGATAGTCTACTTTCAGATGACTGACGGTGTGCAGTGCCAAAGAAGTGCTGCGGCCAATGGCATAATAGTCGAGTGCTTTGGGCCAGGTGATGCCTTGGCGCTCAAGGGCAGGATGAGCAAAAAGCACCACCTGCTGTGAGAGCAGAAAGACCAAATCGCCCGGCTGCAGTGCCGCCAATTTCTGCGGCAGATGTTCAAGGTCGCGACCCGGCGTGAACTCAATCAGCGGTAACGTCCACGCCAGCTTGCCGAGGGTTCGCAAACGCGAAGCCAATTCACTGGCGGCGGGTTCCGGGCGGGTCACGAGGATGGTCATACCGGCGGTTGTCCTTGATAGACGTCACGCAGAATGTCACGTGCACCGCCATCCAGCAGCTCTTCCGCCAGTGAGATGCCCATTTGTAAGGCCTGATCGCGTGGACCGCGACGTTCACCCGTCACCATCTGCAGACCATCTGGTGAACCGACTAACCCACGCAACCACAGTTGATCGTCTTCCAGCACTGCAAAGCTACCAATCGGTACCTGGCATCCGCCTTCGAGGCGCGTATTCATGGCGCGTTCAGCACGTACGCAAACCGCGGTATCACTGTGATTAAGCGCTTCCAACAGGGTAATCAGGGTGTGGTCATCCAGGCGACACTCAATACCCACCGCGCCTTGGCCAACGGCAGGTAAAGAGATCTCGGCTGGCATGGCTTGGCGAATACGATCTTCAAGCCCTAAACGCTTGAGGCCTGCCGCCGCGAGGATGATCGCGTCATACTCTCCGGCATCAAGCTTGCCCAGGCGCGTCCCGACGTTGCCACGCAATGAGCGAATAATCAGATCGGGTCGACGCGCACTGAGCTGACACTGACGACGCAGGCTGGATGTGCCCACTACCGCACCCTGTGGCAGTTCATCAATAGAGTTGTAACGGTTAGAGACAAAGGCATCACGCGGATCTTCGCGCTCGCAGATGGTCACCAGCCCCAAACCTTCAGGGAAATCCACCGGCACATCTTTCATGGAGTGCACTGCGAGGTCGGCGCGATTTTCCAGCATCGCCAGTTCGAGTTCTTTAACAAACAGGCCTTTACCCCCCACCTTCGCCAGTGGCGTGTCGAGGATGATGTCGCCTTTGGTCACCATCGGAACCAGCTCAACTTGCAGGCCTGGATGTGCCGCCATCAGACGCTGTTGGACATATTGTGCCTGCCATAAAGCGAGAGGACTTTGTCTGGTAGCAATTCTGAAAATTTTGTTTAACATGCTGTTAACCATTTTGATCGTTCATCGATTATCCTATCATTGATAGGGGAATGCTGTCAGTTTCAACGGATTGAAAAGGCCTCGATGTCAGAATGTGTCAGCAATTGCGACTTATTCTGAGGTCGAAGTCCGAAAAAGCAGGGCTGCCAACGGAACGTGCTAAACTGTTAGGTAGCGCAACTTTCTTTACGGTCAATCCTCCAGGTGTTAGATTGATCACGTTTCCAGCAATAATTTGCCCGACATCTTTATTATTAAGCGGCAGGTTGTGGAAACAGGGTGCTTAACACTGGGACAATCAGGCGAAACGTCTTGTACCTCTACATTGAGACACTGAAACAGAGACTGGATGCAATTAACCAGCTGCGCGTTGATCGTGCGCTGGCTGCCATGGGGCCTGCTTTCCAGCAAGTCTACAGTCTGCTGCCAACATTACTGCACTATCATCATCCACTGATGCCGGGCTACCTTGAGGGTAGCGTTCCACATGGCGTCAGCTTTTTCACGCCTGATGAAAATCAACAGCAGCTCCTGCAACATCTTGCAGGTGACCAGTCTCTGGATCTCAGCACTGCCGTGAAAGGCGAGCGTCCCATCACCGGTATTTACTCGATGGGCAGCACCTCATCCGTGGGTCAGAACAGTGTGTCTGATCTCGACATCTGGGTGTGCCACCAGTCCTGGCTGGATAATGAAGAGCGTCTCAATCTGCAACGTAAGTGTACGCTGTTGCAGAAATGGTGTGTGTCGATGGGTGTGGAAGTGAGTTTCTTCCTGATCGATGAAAACCGTTTCCGCCATAACGAGAGCGGCAGCCTCGGCGGTGAAGACTGCGGTTCAACCCAACATATTTTACTGCTGGATGAGTTTTACCGTACCGCTGTGCGTATGGCGGGTAAACGCATCCTGTGGAACATGGTGCCCGGCGAAGAGGAGCACCATTACGACGAATACGTCATGTCCCTCTACTCACAAGGTGTGTTGACGCCAAATGAGTGGCTCGATCTTGGCGGCCTCGGCACGCTATCGGCAGAAGAGTATTTTGGTGCCAGCCTGTGGCAGTTATATAAAAGTATCGATTCGCCCTACAAAGCGGTGCTGAAAACCCTGCTGCTGGAAGCCTACAGCTGGGAATACCCCAACACGCAGCTGTTGGCGATGGACATCAAACAGCGCTTGCACGATGGCGAAATTGTCTGCTTTGGTCTCGATCCTTACTGCATGATGCTGGAACGTGTGACGCGTTATCTGACCAGCGTCGATGACATGGCGCGCCTCGATCTGGTGCGTCGATGTTTCTACTTAAAAGTGTGTGAGAAGCTGTCTAGCGAAGATCACCACCATCAACGCTCAGGCTGGCGTCGCGAAATTCTGTCGCAGCTGGTCAAAGAGTGGGGCTGGGATGATGAGAAGCTCGCGGTATTAGATAACCGCGCGCAGTGGAAAATCGAGCGCGTGCGTGAAGCGCACAATGAACTGCTGGATGCGATGATGCAGAGTTATCGCAACCTGATCCGTTTTGCCCGTCGTAACAATTTAAGCGTCAGTGCCAGCCCGCAGGATATCGGCGTGCTGACGCGTAAACTGTATGCCGCGTTTGAAGCGCTGCCGGGTAAAGTGACGCTGGTGAACCCACAGATTTCGCCCGACCTCTCGGAAGATAATCTGACCTTTATTCATGTGCCGGAAGGTCGTGCCAATCGTGCGGGTTGGTATCTGTACAACCAGTCGCCGGACATGAGTTCCATTATCAGCCATCAACCGCTGGAATATAACCGCTATCTGAACAAGTTAGTGGCGTGGGCGTGGTTCAACGGGTTGCTGACCAGCAAAACCCGTCTGCATATGAAAGGTAATGAACTCTGCGATCTGCCGCGTTTGCAGGAACTGGTGAACGACGTGTCGAGCCACTTCCCGCTACGTGTGCCTGCACCAACGCCCAAGGCGTTGTACAGTCCGTGTGAAATTCGTCACTTGGCGATTATCGTCAATCTTGAGCACGATCCTACCTCGGCCTTCCGCAATCAGGTGGTGCATTTCGATTTCCGTAAGCTGGATGTGTTCAGCTTTGGTCAGCAGCAGCAATGCCTGATTGGCAGCATCGATCTGCTGTACCGCAACTCGTGGAATGAGGTGCGTACGCTGCACTTCAGTGGCGAACAGGCGATGATTGAAGGCCTGAAAACCATTCTCGGCAAGATGCATCAGGATGCCGCACCGCCCGATACGGTCGAAGTGTTCTGCTACAGCCAGCACCTGCGTGGTTTGATCCGCACTCGCGTGCAGCAACTGGTTTCCGAATGTATTGAGCTGCGTTTGTCGAGCACGCGCCAGGAGCCAGGCCGCTTTAAAGCGCTGCGTATGGCAGGGCAAACCTGGGGCCTGTTCTTTGAGCGTATGAGCGTCTCGGTGCAGAAACTGGAAAACGCAGTGGAGTTCTACGGTGCGATTTCCAACAACAAACTGCACGGGCTATCGATCAAAGTCGAATCCAACCAGACGCCGCTGCCGCCGGTAGTGAATGGTTATGCCAGCGAAGGCATTATTCAGTTCTTCTTTGAAGATACCAATGACGATCGCGGCTTCAACATCTATATCCTCGACGAGAGCAACCGCGTTGAGGTTTATCATCACTGCGAAGGCAGCAAAGAAGAGCTGGTGCGCGATGTCAGCCGGTTCTACTCGTCATCGCATGACCGTTTCACCTACGGTTCCAGCTTTATCAACTTCAACCTGCCGCAGTTCTATCAGATTGTGAACACCGGCGATCGCTTCCAGGTGATTCCGTTCCGCAGCCAGACGCTGACACAGCTCTGCGCCACGCAGCCCGATAACGATAACGGCGACTTCCAGCCACGCTACCAAATGCACTGATCCCGCCTGTGTTCGCGCGGTGGGATTGGCTTTTCCTCTGACTCGCTCCCGGATTTGCGGGTATTTCCTGTTGCTTTTACAACGTCAACTGCGATGATAAGCAGCAATGGCTTAAGGACAGAAAGAGCAGAAAGAATGAGACGAATGATAAGTCAGCTAGGCATGGGGCTGGCACTGGTCAGCCTGGTAGGTTGTGGACTGAAAGGACCGCTGTATTTCCCGCCTAAAGATCAGCCGACCAAAAGCAATCAGCAAGTGACCGAGCAGCAGCAAAAAGCCGCTCAGAATGCTGATGTGAATGGTTTAGTGACCAGCAAACCTGGTGTACAGGCGAACTAATCTCTATGAGTCATCCGGCGGAGCAGAAAATGCAGTTCTCGAAAATGCACGGTCTCGGCAACGATTTCATGGTTGTCGATGCCGTGACGCAAAACGTCTTTTTTTCGCCGGAGCTGATTCGCCGTCTGGCGGACAGGCATCTGGGGATCGGTTTTGATCAGTTGCTGATCGTCGAACCGCCATACGATCCGGATCTCGATTTTCACTACCGAATTTTCAACGCCGATGGCAGCGAAGTGGCGCAGTGCGGTAATGGCGCGCGCTGCTTCGCCCGCTTTGTGCGCTTGAAAGGATTGACCAACAAAAGTGACATTCGCGTCAGCACGCAAACCGGTCGCATGGTGCTGAGCGTGACGAACGATGAGCTGGTGTGCGTCAATATGGGCGAGCCCAATTTCGACCCACAGCAGGTGCCGTTGCGTGCCAACAAAGCTGAAAACCTTTACCTGCAACGTGTTGCCGAGCAAACCGTGATGTTTGGTGCGGTATCGATGGGGAATCCACACTGCGTGATTCAGGTTGAGAGCGTGAAAACCGCACCGGTGGAAACGCTCGGCCCGGTGCTGGAAAGCCATGAACGCTTCCCGGAGCGTGTCAACGTCGGCTTTATGGAAGTGGTCAATCCTGAACATATTCGTCTGCGCGTGTATGAACGCGGCGCAGGCGAAACCCAGGCCTGCGGCAGCGGCGCCTGTGCGGCAGTGGCTTGTGGTATTCAGCAGGGTATTTTAGCCGCGAAAGTGCGCGTCGATCTGCCTGGCGGAACGCTGCATATTGCCTGGAAAGGGGCGGGTCAGCCGCTGCTGATGACCGGTCCAGCCACACACGTCTACGATGGGTTTATTCATCTATGAAAAATATCGAAGAGCAAACCGACAGCGCGGTTTTGCTGGACGATCAGTCGGTGAGTGCATTCCTGCGCCAGAATCCCGACTTCTTTATTCGCAACGCGCGCCAGGTCGAACAGATGATGGTGCCGCACCCGGTGCGCGGCAGCGTTTCCCTGGTGGAGTGGCATATGGCGCGTCAGCGCAACCATATCCAACAGTTGGAAGAAGAGATCACTCTGTTGATGGAGCAGGCGACAGCCAATCATCAGCTGTTTGATCGCCTGCTGTCGTTGCAGGGACATCTTGCTTCGGCAGACAGCCTGCAAGAGATGCTCACGCGCCTGCATCGCTGGGCGCGCGATCTTGGCCTGGCAGGTGCCAATGTGCGCGTCTTCAACGACAAATGGCATATCGGTGCGCCTTCTGATTTCACGCAGCTGGGTTTATCGCGTCAGGCATTTGAGCCGTTGCGTATCCAACGCTTTGGCAATGAACACCATTACCTGGGAAGCCTGAACGGCCCGGAATTGCTGCTGCTTTTACCGCAGGCCAAAGCGATTGGTTCTGTCGCTATGTCATTGATGGGTGAACGCGGAGAACTGGGCGTGCTGATGTTTAGTAGCCGCGATAACCAGCACTATCAGGCGGGCATGGGCACCTTATTGTTACAGCACCTGGCGCAAATGCTGCCGGATCTGCTGTCACGCTGGATTGAACGTGCATGAGCGACGTCAGCCCGCTGTGGCCCACCGTTGAGGGCTTTCTGCGTTATCTGAAAGTCGAACGCCAGCTTAGCCCGCTTACGCAAAAAAATTACACCCGTCAGCTGCAGGCGATGGTCGCCATGGCTGATGAGATGAAGATTGTTGCCTGGACGCAGCTGGAACCC
Organism: Pantoea sp. EA-12; assembly: GCF_030053355.1. Classification (NCBI taxonomy): domain Bacteria; kingdom Pseudomonadati; phylum Pseudomonadota; class Gammaproteobacteria; order Enterobacterales; family Erwiniaceae; genus Pantoea; species Pantoea sp. EA-12. The sequence continues at coordinate 104,427 of NZ_JASGBY010000014.1, forward strand.
GCCCAAGTCCGCCAGCTTGCCGCGCGCAGTCGTCGTGGTGGTTTGGGGGCCAGCAGTCTGGCGCTACGTATGTCAGCCTTGCGCAGCTTTCTCGACTGGCAGGTTAGCCAGGGCATGTTAAGTGCCAATCCGGCAAAAGGCATATCCACACCGCGCAATGCGCGCCATCTGCCCAAAAATATGGACGTTGATGAAGTCAACCAACTGCTGGAGATCGACATGAACGATCCGCTGGCGGTGCGCGATCGCGCGATGCTCGAAACCATGTACGGCGGCGGATTACGTCTGTCTGAGCTGGTGGGCATGGATTGTCGCCATGTTGATTTAGATGCCGGTGAAGTGTGGGTGTTGGGTAAAGGTAGCAAAGAGCGGCGCGTGCCAATTGGTGGCACCGCCGTGACCTGGCTGAAACACTGGCTTCCGCTGCGTGCCAGCTTTGCGCCACAGGATGATGCGGTGTTTGTCTCTAGCCGGGGCAGCCGTATTTCGGCGCGAAATGTGCAAAAACGCTTTGCTGAATGGGGCATTAAGCAGGGCGTGGCCAGCCATATTCATCCCCATAAACTGCGTCACTCGTTTGCCACCCATTTGCTGGAGTCCAGCGGCGATCTGCGCGCGGTGCAGGAGTTGCTGGGTCACGCCAATCTGTCGACCACGCAAATCTATACCCATCTCGATTTCCAGCATCTGGCAACGGTCTATGACGCAGCACATCCACGTGCTAAACGAGGAAAGCCTGAATGAAGTTTTACCGCCCGCTGGGCCCGATCAAAGCGATCACCTTTGATCTCGACGATACGCTGTATGACAACCATCCTGTGATCCGCAAAACCACCGCAGAATCTCATGCCGCGTTGCAGTCCTTCCATCCTGCACTGCGTGAATTCACCCCTGCAGACTATCAGGCGCTGCGTGACGAATTGCTGGCGCGTGAGCCGGAGATTTATCACGACGTGTCTGAGTGGCGTCGCCGCTCGGTTGAGCTGGCGATGATCAATGTGGGTTTGTCTGCGGCTGAAGCCAGCGCGGGAGCCAGTGAAGTGATGAGTGTGTTCCATCAGTGGCGCAGCGAAGTGGAGATGCCCGAAGAGACGCATCAAACGCTGACGTGGCTGGGTGAGCGCGTGCCGTTAGTGGCGATCACCAATGGCAACGCCTGCCCAGAGAAACTGGGCATTGACCACTATTTCCAGTTTGCCCTGCGCGCCGGTCCTCATGGCCGCGCAAAGCCCTGGCAGGATATGTATCAGTTGGCCTCCGATCGTTTAGGTATCGCACCTGAACACATTTTGCACGTCGGCGACGATCTGACCACCGATGTGGTGGGTTCACTGCGCGCGGGCATGCAAGCCTGCTGGATAAACCTGCGTGACGGTAACCTGATGAAGATTGACGATGCGCGCCTGGTACCGCATGTTGAAATTCATCAGTTGGCATCGCTAACCTCGCTGCTATAATGCTGTATGTTCATCCAGCTAACCACTGGATGATTGCAGCCATTTCCTGACGCACAAATCGTAGCGGCGCAATGTATTGCGCGATAAATCGCGCCGCTACAAATGGTGCGTTGATGGAGTGCCGGAGAACGGCATTCTGGAACCTCTCTTATTTTTCAAACGGTGCTTATGGACGTTTCTGATCTGCTTAACGGCTTGAATGACAAACAGCGCGAGGCGGTCGCCGCACCGCGCAGCAACCTGCTGGTGCTGGCCGGAGCAGGCAGTGGTAAAACCCGCGTGCTGGTGCATCGTATTGCCTGGCTGCTGTCGGTAGAAAATTGCTCGCCTTACTCGATTATGGCGGTGACCTTTACCAACAAAGCCGCGGCGGAAATGCGTCATCGTATCGATCAACTGATCGGCACCAGCCAGGGCGGCATGTGGATCGGAACATTCCACGGCCTGGCGCACCGTTTACTGCGCGCACATCACCTTGATGCCGGTTTGCCGCAGGACTTCCAGATTCTCGACAGCGATGACCAACTGCGTCTGCTGAAGCGTCTGATCAAAGCCATGAACCTTGATGAGAAACAGTGGCCTGCGCGTCAGGGCATGTGGTACATCAACGGCAAAAAAGATGAAGGTTTGCGTCCAAAGCATATTGAGAGCTACGGCAACCCTGTGGAGCAAACCTGGCTGCGCATTTATCAGGCGTATCAGGAAGCCTGCGATCGCGCGGGCTTAGTGGATTTCGCCGAACTGCTGCTGCGCGCCCATGAGCTGTGGCTCAACAAGCCGCATATCCTGAATCATTATCGCGAGCGCTTCAGCAATGTGCTGGTGGATGAATTCCAGGACACCAACAACATTCAGTACGCCTGGATCCGTATGCTGGCGGGTGATACCGGCCGCGTGATTATCGTGGGCGATGACGATCAGTCGATCTACGGCTGGCGTGGTGCGCAGGTCGAGAACATCCAGCGCTTCTTGCAGGATTTCCCCGGCGCGGAAACCATTCGTCTGGAGCAGAACTACCGCTCGACCAACAATATCCTTAAAGCCGCTAACACGCTGATCGCCAATAACAATGGGCGCCTCGGCAAAGAGCTGTGGACCGATGGCAGCGATGGCGAAAAGATTTCGATCTACTGCGCTTTTAACGAATTAGACGAAGCGCGCTTTGTGGTTAATCGCATCAAAACCTGGCATGAGAACGGCAATGCGCTGCAGGATTGCGCCATTCTTTATCGCAGCAACGCCCAGTCTCGTGTGCTGGAAGAGGCGCTGATTCAGGGCAGCATGCCGTATCGCATTTATGGCGGTATGCGCTTCTTCGAACGCCAGGAGATCAAAGATGCGTTGGCCTATCTGCGTCTGATGGCCAACCGTAATGATGATGCGGCGTTTGAACGCGTGGTGAACACGCCGGTACGTGGCGTGGGCGATCGCACGTTGGACGTGGTGCGTCAGACGGCGCGCGATCAGCAATTAACCTTGTGGCAAGCCACGCGGGAACTGCTGCAAAACAAAGCCTTGGCGGGACGTGCCGCTTCTGCGCTGCAACGCTTCTGCGAGCTGGTGGATTCACTGGCCACGGAAACCGCCGAAATGCCGCTGCACGTGCAAACCGATCGGGTGATCAAAGACTCGGGCCTGTGGATCATGTATGAGCAGGAGAAGGGCGAAAAAGGGCAGGCGCGCATAGAAAACCTGGAAGAACTGGTGACGGCAACGCGCCAGTTCAGTTATCAGGACGAAGATGAAGACCTGATGCCATTGCAGGCGTTTCTTTCACATGCTGCGTTGGAAGCGGGTGAGGGGCAAGCCGATAAGTGGCAGGATGCGGTGCAATTGATGACTCTGCACTCCGCCAAAGGGCTTGAGTTCAGCCAGGTCTTTATCGTCGGCATGGAAGAGGGCATGTTCCCGAGCCAGATGTCGCTGGATGAGGGCGGCCGTTTGGAAGAGGAGCGTCGCCTGGCGTATGTCGGCGTCACGCGTGCGATGGAAAAACTCACGCTGACCTACGCTGAAACCCGCCGCCTTTATGGTAAGGAAGTGTATCACCGTCCTTCGCGCTTCATTGGTGAGTTACCGGAAGAGTGTGTGGAAGAAGTGCGTCTGCGCGCCAGCGTCAGCCGCCCGGTGAGCCATCAACGTATGGGCACGCCCATCGCGCAAAATGACAGTGGCTTTGCGCTCGGCCAGCGCGTGCGCCATGCCAAATTTGGTGAAGGCACCATCATCAACCTTGAAGGCAGTGGCGAGCACAGCCGCTTGCAAGTGGCGTTTCAGGGCCAGGGAATCAAGTGGCTGGTGGCGGCTTACGCCCGTCTGGAAACGGTGTAGCGCGGTTGCGCTACCTTGACGACTTTTTCGTCTCAGCGTAACATGCGCGCACTATTATCATGAGAGGACAATGCCTTGGACGCGCCCAGTCGATGCTGGCTCAACCGCCTGTTTAACAGGAACAACTCCTAAGGTCACCTCTCATTGCGGGTAGCCTTAGCGGTTATCAGCGACCTCCCTTTACACTCTCGTCGCACGAGTCAGCACTGATTTACCCTTGAAGCGAAAGTTTCCGCGTTCAGGCTTTGCCGTGCCCGTTTTGCCTCTGGCATCACGGAGTGCCGCCTTGTCCCATTCCGTCTGCAATGGGGAGTATTGCTATGCTGAGCGCTTTTAAACTCGAACGCGATCGCCTGACGCGCATCGAGCTGGAAGAAAATAACGACAAACTGAATACGTCGGTTTGGGTCGATTTGATCGAGCCTGACGACAGCGAACGTGATCGTGTGCAGTCTGAGCTGGGCCAAAGCCTGGCAACCCGTCCTGAGCTGGAGGACATCGAAGCCTCAGCGCGATTCTTCGAAGACGAAGATGGCTTGCACATTCACTCCTTCTTCTTCTTTGAAGATGCGGAAGACCACGCCGGTAACTCCACCGTGGCGTTTACCATTCGTGAAGATCGTCTCTATACGCTGCGTGAACGTGAGCTGCCTGCTTTCCGTCTCTATCGCATGCGCGCGCGTAACCAAACGCTGACGGATGGCAATGCTTACGAGCTGCTGCTGGATCTGTTTGAGACCAAAATCGAACAGCTGGCGGATGAGATCGAGAACATCTACAGCGCGCTGGAAAAACTGAGCCGAGTCATTATGGAAGGCCAGCAGGGTGAAGAGTACGATCAGGCGCTGTCGCGTCTGGCGGAGCTGGAAGATATCGGCTGGAAAGTGCGTCTGTGTCTGATGGATACGCAGCGCGCACTGAACTTCCTGGTGCGCAAGGCGCGTTTGCCGGGTAATCAACTGGAGCAGGCGCGTGAAATCCTGCGCGATATCGAATCCCTGCTGCCGCACAACGAATCCTTGTTCCAGAAAGTTAACTTCCTGATGCAGGCGGCGATGGGCTTTATCAACATCGAGCAGAACCGCATTATCAAGATCTTCTCGGTGGTATCAGTGGTGTTCCTGCCGCCAACGCTGGTGGCTTCAAGCTATGGTATGAACTTCGAGTTTATGCCTGAGCTGAAGTGGAGCTTTGGTTATCCGGGGGCGATCACCTTGATGATCCTTGCCGGGCTGGCACCTTATCTCTACTTCAAACGTAAAAACTGGTTGTAACGATTTCGGGGCCGCATTTGCGGCCCTTTAAACTGGCGCCGCATCACAATTCTGCGTAGGCTGTTGTCACTTCTCACTTTCTGATTTCCACCCTATGGCGCGTCTCTCTTTGCGACAGCAGTGGACCATTCTGCTGATTGCTTCGTTAGTACTGGGGATTATCCTCCAGCTGTTTCACCTTCCCGCTGCACTGCTGTTAGGACCGATGATCGTCGGCACCATTATGGGCCTGTCAGGCGCCACCGTGCGCATCGACAAGCGTTTTTTCGTACTGGCACAAGCCGTGCTGGGCTGCATGATTGGGCAAACGCTTTCCCCTGCGATTCTCTCGCCGCTGTTACAGGATTGGCCGGTGGTGCTGGCCGTGTTGGTGCTGACCTTGGCGGCCAGTGGCTTGTCAGGATTTTTGCTGGTGCGCTTTAGCAACTTGCCCGGACCGACGGGTGCGTGGGGATCCTCACCCGGCGGGGCTTCCGCGATGGTGGCGATGGCCGGTGATTTTGGTGCTGACGTCCGGCTGGTGGCCTTTATGCAGTATCTGCGCGTGCTGTTTGTGGCGACTGCGGCGGCCGTGGTGGCGCGCATTGGATTGGGGACTAGCGGAGGCGCGGTAGAGCTGGTGTGGTTTCCGCCACTACAAAGCAGTTTCCTGCTGACCATCGTGGTGATGTTCGCCGGTGCCTGGCTGGGGCAAAAATTGCGTATTCCTTCCGGGGCACTGCTGTTGCCAGCCCTGATTGGCGCGACTCTGCACGGTACGGATGTTGCGACGTTGCAGGTGCCAGAATGGTTGCTGGCGCTGGCTTATGCGCTGATTGGCTGGAGCGTAGGATTACGTTTTACCCGTCCGATTTTCCTGCTGGCACTGCGCACGCTGCCACAAATGCTGGTATCGATTTTTGGTTTGATGCTGCTGTGCGGCGGATTAGCCTGGATGCTGACGCGCGTACTGCACGTGGATCTGATGACCGCTTACCTGGCAACCAGCCCCGGCGGGCTGGATACCGTGGCAATTATTGCTGCTGGCAGCCGGGTCGATATCGCTTTTGTGATGGCGTTGCAGACGCTACGCCTGTTCACTATCTTGCTCACCGGCCCGGCGATAGCACGCTTTATTTCACGCTACGCGCACGCGGGTGCGAGCTGAGAACGCAACAGCATCAACAATAAAGATGGCGAGCGCCAGCCAGATGAAGCCAAAGGTGACCATTTTGTCCGGTGTCAGGCTTTCGCCATAGAACAGCACGGCCAGCAGGAACATCAATGTGGGGCCAAGGTACTGGAAGAACCCCACGGTTGACAGACGCAGGCGCGCACAAGCCGCAGCAAACAGCATCAACGGAATGGTGGTGATGATGCCCGCGGCAACCAGCTTCAGGTTGAGGCTCAACGGATTGGCGCTCAGGTGGCTGGTAGCGCTGTCGGCAAAGCCAAACAGATAGATGGCGGCCACCGGAAATAACCAGGCGGTCTCGATCAGCATGCCGCTTTGCGCATCCACCTGAATCTTCTTTCTTATCAAACCATAGAGCGCAAAACTCAACGCCAGGCCGAGGCCGATAATCGGCAACGAACCAAATTGCCACAGCTGCACCAATACCCCAGTCGTGGCCAGTATCACGGCCAGCCACTGCAAACGCCGGAAGCGCTCGCGCAGGAACAGCATACCAAATACCACGTTGATCAGTGGGTTGATAAAATAGCCGAGGCTGGCTTCCAGCATATGCTGATTGTTCACCGCCCAGATAAACAGCAGCCAGTTGCCGCCGATGGTAACGGCGGTCAGTGCCAGTAGCAGCACTTTTTTCGGTTGGGCGAGCACCGTGCGTACCTGTTTCCAGCTGCGACTCAGCGTAATCAGAATCAGCATAAACAGCGCTGACCAAATCACTCGATGCGTCATGATCTCCGTGGGCGGCACTTCCTTCACCAACTTGAAGTAAGCCGGCGCAATGCCCCATATAAAGTAAGCGCCAAGCGCATAACCAATGCCCTGGCGAGTCTGTTGCGATTCCATCAAGTCATCCAAAAAAGCGTGTTAACCAATCATATAGGTAGCGGTGGCGGTGGCGATGTAATCGCCCTGTTGGTTGTGCAGTTCAACGCGCGCCACTGCGACCTTGTTGCCACCGCGCAGTAGGCTACTGGTGGCGATAAAGCGTTCGCCGCGTCCTGGACGCAAGTAATCGACGCGCATATCAATGGTGCCCATGCGTGACAGGCGCTGACGCAGTTCTTCCTCGCTAATACTCTCCTGACGCGACAGCGCATGGCTGACACACACCAACCCGGCGGCCACATCCAGCACCGAGGCAATGACGCCGCCGTGCAAAATCTGTTGGGCAGCATTGCCCACCAACATGGTTTTGTTGGCAAAGCCCAACTCGGCGTAATCCGCCTCCAGTCGATCCAGCTCCAGACCCAGCGCTTGATTAAAGGGCATGTGATAAACAAAGATTTCGCCAATCAGACGGCGAGCTTCCTGCTGTGTCAGCAACGGGGATGACATAGTTCCTGCCTTAAGATGTTAAAGAGTTGTGTATATTATGCCGCGTTCGCGCTGCTTTCCAGTTTCAGAAATCGGCACTGATCAACCACTGGCTTTGCGTGTAGAATGGCCTGCTTTTTGAACCGTCGCCCTGACGATTACGACACGCAGTTCTCTGGAGAATTTTATGCGTAAGCATTACGCCTTGCTGGCCACGGCATTGACGCTTCCTGTGCTGGCTCAAGCTGATGAAGCCACTGTAAAAGAGGTGCATGACGCCCCGGCAGTAAAGGGCAGTATTATCGCCAACCTGCTGGAAAAACACGATAACCCGTTCGTGCTGTATCCTTATGAGAACAACTACCTGCTTTACACCTACACCAGTGACATGAATAAAGAGGCCATCTCCTCTTATAACTGGGCAGATAAAGCAAAGAATGACGAAGTGAAATTCCAGCTGAGCCTGGCGTTTCCGCTGTGGCGTGGCATCCTGGGCGACAATTCGGTGTTGGCCGCCTCTTATACCCAGCGTTCCTGGTGGCAGCTTTCCAACCGTGGCGCATCGTCGCCGTTCCGTGAAACTAACTACGAGCCGCAGATTTTCCTCGGCTGGGCAACGGATTACACCTTTGCGGGCTGGACACTGCGCGACATTGAAACCGGTCTGAATCACGAGTCGAACGGACGTAGCGATCCGACTTCACGCAGCTGGAACCGCGTTTATGCGCGACTGATGGCGCAGAACGGTAACTTCCTTGCGGAAATCAAACCCTGGTATCGCATTCCAGAAAACGAAAATAACGATGATAACCCCGACATTACCAAATACATGGGCTACTATCGCGCCAAGCTCGGTTATGAAGTGGGCGAAAGTATTTTCAGCGTGGAAGGTAACTACAACTGGAACAGCGGTTACGGCGGCGCCACTTTCGCCTGGAGCTACCCCATCACCGAACACGTGCGCTTTTACACCCAGCTGTTCAGCGGGTATGGTGAATCGCTTATCGACTATAACCACCGTCAAACCCGCTTTGGCGTGGGCGTAACACTTAACGATCTGTTCTAACAAGTCAAAACAGGATTACCGTGGCAACATCGGCAGTGCTTAATCAGGAAATGCTGGCGCAGCAGGTTTTACAAGACACCTTCGGCTACCAGCAATTTCGTCCCGGTCAGCAAACCATCATTGAAACCGCTCTAGCAGGGCGCGATTGTCTGGTGGTGATGCCAACCGGCGGCGGCAAATCGCTGTGCTATCAAATCCCGGCGCTGGTGCGTGAAGGGCTGACGCTGGTGGTCTCGCCGCTGATTTCACTGATGAAAGATCAGGTTGATCAGTTGCTGGCCAACGGGGTGGCGGCGGCGTGCCTGAATTCCACCCAGACGCGCGAGCAACAGCAGCAGGTGTTTGCGGATTGCCGTACCGGCAAGCTGAAGCTGCTATACATCGCCCCTGAACGTCTGATGATGGACAACTTCCTCGACAGCCTGCACCAGTGGAATCCGGTGATGCTGGCGGTGGATGAGGCGCACTGTATCTCACAATGGGGCCACGATTTCCGTCCGGAATATGGCTCGATTGGTCAGTTACGTCAGCGCTTCCCGGAACTGCCGGTGATGGCGCTTACCGCGACGGCCGATGAAACCACGCGTAATGACATCGCCCATCTGTTGCAGATGGACGATCCGCTGATTCAAATCAGCAGCTTTGACCGCCCCAACATCCGCTACACGCTGGTGGAAAAATTCAAACCCACCGATCAGCTGCTGCGCTACGTGCAGGAGCAACGGGGCAAAAGTGGCATTATTTACTGTAACAGCCGCGCGAAAGTGGAAGACACCGCCGCGCGTTTGCAAAGCCGTGGGCTGAGTGTGGGCGCATATCACGCCGGTATCGACAGCGCGCAACGTGCGCACGTGCAGGAAGCCTTCCAGCGTGACGATCTGCAAATCGTGGTCGCCACCGTGGCATTTGGTATGGGCATCAACAAACCCAACGTGCGCTTTGTGGTGCATTTCGACATCCCGCGCAATATCGAATCCTATTATCAGGAGACCGGGCGCGCCGGACGCGACGGTCTGCCCGCAGAAGCGATGATGCTGTACGATCCAGCGGACATGGCCTGGTTGCGTAAGTGTCTTGAAGAGAAAACCCCCGGTCCACTGCAGGATATTGAACGCCATAAGCTGAATGCCATGGGAGCATTTGCCGAAGCGCAGACCTGCCGTCGTTTAGTGCTGCTCAACTACTTTGGCGAAGGGCGTCAGCAGCAGTGTGGTAACTGCGATATCTGCCTTGATCCGCCGCGCCGTTATGATGGTCTGGTAGAAGCGCAAAAGGCGCTCTCCAGCATCTATCGTACCGGTCAGCGCTTTGGTATGGGCTATATTGTTGACGTGCTGCGTGGCTCGACCAATCACCGTGTCCGCGATAATGGGCACGACAAACTGCCGGTGTACGGCATTGGTCGTGAACAGAGTCAGGAACATTGGGTTAGCGTGCTGCGTCAGCTCATCCACTTGGGTATGGTGACGCAAAATATTGCCATGCATTCAGCGCTGCAACTGACCGAAGCTGCACGTCCTGTGCTGCGTGCGGAAGTGCCTTTGATGCTGGCGGTACCGCGTATCGTGGCGGTTAAAAGCCGCAGCAGTTCGCCCAAAGTTCACAGTGGAAATTACGATCGCACCCTGTTTGGCAAACTGCGCAAATTGCGTAAGGCGATTGCTGATGAAGAGAACATTCCGCCCTACGTGGTGTTTAACGATGCCACGTTGATTGAAATGGCGGAACAAATGCCGATTACCGCGTCAGAAATGCTGAGCGTGAACGGTGTCGGTCATCGCAAACTCGAACGGTTTGGTAAACCCTTCCTGGTGATGATCAAAGAACATGTCGATGAAGAGTAAAGGAAAGAAACCATGTTGATGTTATTTGCCACCGTCGCGCTGGTACATCTTGTTGCGCTGATGAGTCCGGGACCGGATTTCTTCTTCGTCTCGCAAACAGCCGCAAGCCGTTCGCGTAAAGAGGCGATGATGGGCGTTTTCGGCATTACGCTGGGGATTGTTATCTGGGCGGGCGTGGCGCTGATGGGCCTGCATCTGATCCTCGAAAAAATGGCCTGGCTACATGAAATCATCATGGTGGGTGGTGGTTTATATCTGCTGTGGATGGGCTGGCAGCTGCTGCGTTCGGCGCGTCAACGCCACAAGTCACCGCAGGTGGATGTACCGGTGGTTGAACTGCCTAAGAGCGGCATGAGCTTCCTGAAAGGGTTCCTGACCAATCTGTCTAACCCAAAAGCCATTATCTATTTCGGTAGCGTGTTCTCGCTGTTTGTGGGTAATGACGTGGGTGCGATGGAGCGTTGGGGTCTGTTCCTGCTGATTATCGGTGAGACGTTTGCCTGGTTTACGCTGGTGGCAGCCATCTTCGCGCTGCCGTGGATGCGTGATAAGTATCAGCGTATGGCGAAATGGGTCGATGGTATGGCGGGGGTGTTGTTTGCCGGATTCGGCATTCACCTCATCATCTCGCGTTAAAGTCTGGTTCACTGGCCATTTCGGCACCGGGCAGTGCTCGCCCTCTTCACGTACTACGTGTACGCTCCGGGGGCTGTGCGCTGGCCGGCACCGAACTGGCTGCGCCACCAACGGCTTTAAAATTGATGCCGTTGGTTTGAAAAACCTCTTACGCTATTCTGCGCGCGCTGGCTAACAACGCACCGACCGCCATAAACAATCCGCCAAAGGTACGGTTCAGCAGCTTCATCTGCTGCGGGCCTTTAATCCAGCCTGCGATACGCGTGGCCAGGGTGGCGTAACCGATCATTACGATAATATCGACCACGATGGTGGTGACGCCGAGCACCAGATACTGCGCCAGCTGCGGCTGATGTGGTTGTATAAACTGCGGGAACAGCGCGGCAAGAAACACGATACTTTTCGGGTTGGTGAGGTTCACCAGAATGGCGCGCTTGAACAGACGACGACGTGGCATCGCTTTCGCCACCGCATTCAGATCAATGCCACCTGCGGAACGCCACTGCTGAATGCCCAGCCACACCAGATAAGCCGCACCTGCCCACTTCAGCACTTCAAACGCCATAATAGATTGCGAAAACAGTGCGCCCAGACCGGCACCGACCAGCACGATGTGAATCGCGAGGCCAAGCTGTAAACCGGTAATGGAGGCCGCAGCACCACGATAGCCGTGACTGATGCCGGTGCTCATGGTGTTAATCGCGCCGGAACCGGGTGAAAGGCTGAGGATAGTTGTGGTCAGCAGATAGGTTAACCACCATTCAATGGTCATGTGTGACATTCCCTGAAGTTAGCGAAGTGTGACACAATACGCCAGAACATCGCGGCACGCTACGGAGCGCAAGCGCGCGATGAGGCTTTTTTTCTGGGGGACGGATGCAGCAACATAAACAGAGTTGGCTCGGGCGTGAGCGTGGCTTTTCTGCGTTTGCCACTGGCCCGCTGCTGGACTTCTGGCGTCGTCGTGAAGAGTGCGAGTTCACCGGCGTCGGCAATCTGACTATTCGCTATGTTCGTTTCACCTCACCGCAACATCGCCGTGTCATCTTGATTGTGCCGGGCCGCATCGAAAGCTATATCAAGTATCCGGAATTGGCTTACGATCTGTTCCACTGTGGTTATGACGTGGTCATCATTGATCATCGCGGCCAAGGCCGTTCCGACCGCTTGCTGGCCGATTCCCACCGCGGTCATGTGGTGGAGTTCAGCCACTATGTTGACGATCTGGAAACGCTCTTTGAGAAAGAGATCGCTAACAGCAACTATCAACAGCGATATGTGTTGGCGCACTCGATGGGCGGCGCGATCTTAGCGCTGTTTCTGGCGCGCCAGCCTCAGGCATTCCACGCTGCGGTATTTTCAGCACCGATGTTTGGCATTGTGCTGCCGCTGCCCGATTGGATGGCGCATCCGATTCTGGACTGGGCCGAGAAACTGCCCGCGCTGCGCGAACGTTATGCGCTGGGAACGGGCCGCTGGCGTGCCAGTCCGTTTGGCATCAATCGCCTGACGCACAGCCGGGAACGTTATCGTCGCAACCTGCGTTTTTATGCCGATGATCCTGCACTGCGCGTGGGTGGCCCCACTTACCATTGGGTCCGTGAAGGTGTGCAGGCGGGGCGCAGCATCATTAGCCAGGTGGCGAAAATCACCACTCCCACCTTGGTGCTGCAGGCCAGTGAAGACGATGTGGTGGATAACCGCTCGCAAGGGGCTTTTTGCTCGGCGATGGCCGAGGCAGGCCATCCCTGCGAAGGCACCGTGCCGTATGTGATCCAAGGCGCGCGTCATGAGATTTTGTTTGAAACAGACGCCATGCGCGCTGAAGCGCTCAACCTGGTGGTCGATTTCTTCGAGCGCCACGTTTAATTTATTATCCGATATCAATACCAGAGGTTTACATGTACCACATCGTCGCATCCGACCTGGATGGCACGCTGCTTTCGCCGGAACATCGCCTGACGCCTTTCTCTCGTACCACATTGCAGGAGCTGGTGGCACGTGATGTGCATTTTGTCTTCGCCACTGGACGTCATTACATCGACGTGGGCCAGATGCGCGATAGCCTCGGCATCCCTGCCTATATGATCACCTCGAATGGTGCGCGCGTGCACAATGCTGACGGCGAGTTGGTGTTCAGCCACAACCTTGATGGCGACATCGCCAGCGAGCTGTACGGCTTGCAGTATCATGATGAGCATATCCTCACGCACGTCTATCGTGACGACGAATGGTTTATGAGCCGCCATCGCCCAGACGAGCAGGATTATTTCCGTGAGTCCGTATTTAACTATCAGGTTTACCAACCGGGTATGTTGCCGACAGATGGGATCAGTAAAGTCTTCTTCACCTGTGATGAACCCGAACGCCTGGCTCCGCTGGAACTGGCGATCGAAGCGCGTTGGGGCGATCGCGTCAACGTCAGTTTCTCACTGCCAACCTGCCTGGAAGTGATGGCCGGTGGCGTATCGAAAGGTCACGCGCTGGAAGCCGTCGCCAAACAGCTCGGGTACTCGCTGAAAGAGTGCATCGCTTTTGGTGACGGTATGAATGATGTCGAAATGCTGAGTATGGCGGGTAAGGGCTGCATCATGCGTAATGCGCATCAGCGCCTGAAAGATACCTTGCCAGCATTGGAAGTGATTGGCAGTAATGCTGAGGATGCGGTGCCGCACACGTTGCGTAAGCTGTTCCTGGCTTAAGAAGTGGGCCGGTTAACCGGCCCATTTAATTATGCGATTTGTTTCTTGTGCTTATGCTCATTGATCATGGTGAGCAGCAGTAGCAGTACCGCCAGCACAGACCCCGCGATCATCACCATAAAGCCGCCATCCCAGCCGAAGTAATCCACGGTGTAACCGACAATCGCACTGGCCGCAACGGAACCGCCGAGGTAACCGAACAGGCCGGTAAAGCCCGCCGCCGTGCCAGCGGCTTTCTTCGGTGCCAGCTCCAGCGCATGCAATCCAATCAGCATCACCGGGCCATAGATCAGGAAACCGATAACGATCATGCACAGCATATCGATGCCTGGGTTGCCCGGTGGGTTAAGCCAGTAAACTACGGTGGCGATGGTGACCAGCGTCATAAAGAACACGCCGGTCGCGCCACGATTGCCGCGGAAGACCTTGTCTGACATCCAGCCGCACAGCAAGGTGCCGGGAATGCCCGCATATTCATAGAAGAAATACGCCCAGGAGGATTTATCCAGCGTGAAGTGTTTCACTTCTTTCAGGTAAGTGGGTGACCAGTCGAGAATGCCGTAACGCAGCAGATAGACGAAGACGTTAGCCAGCGCGATATACCACAGCAACTTATTCGGCAGGATGTACTGCATGAAAATCTGCTTTGCCGACAGCTCCTGCTCATGATTCTCGTTGTAATCTGGCGGGTAATCATTCTTATAGGCTTCAATCGGCGGCAGACCACAAGACTGCGGTGTGTCGCGCATCAGGGCGAAGGCAATGATGGCGATGATGATCGCCCCGAACGCGGGCATGTAGAGTGCCGCTTTCCAGTCGTTAAACCATGCCATCCCCAGCAAGAACAGCAGCGGTGGAATGCCGCCACCCACGTTATGCGCGCAGTTCCACACGGAGACAATCCCGCCGCGCTCCTTCTGCGACCACCAGTGCACCATCGTTCGTCCACATGGCGGCCAGCCCATGCCCTGGAACCAACCACACAGGAACAGCAGCACAAACATCACCATGATGCTTGAGGTGGCCCAAGGCACAAATCCCATGATTAACATCACGGCCGCAGCGAGAATTAACCCTGCGGGTAAAAACACACGCGGGTTAGAGCGGTCAGAAACGGAGCCCATGATGAACTTGGAGAAGCCGTAAGCGATGGAGATCCCGGACAGCGCAAAGCCTAGATCGCCGCGCGAGAAGCCCTGTTCGACCAGATAAGGCATCGCCAGCGCGAAGTTTTTACGCACCAGATAGTAGGCCGCGTATCCAAAGAAAATACCGATAAAGATTTGCCAGCGCAGCCGACGGTAGAGCGGATCAACACGATCATCAGCGACTTGCGGCTGATGCGGTGCCGGTTTGAAGATACTCAACATGAGTGTGGCCCTCCAGGGCGCGATATTGTTATGTGTTCCCAGCAGGTTGGGTCAAGCGCCGTGTGGCGTTAAAACAGCACCAAAAGGTTCCATTTCGCGCACAGGATAGTGATGGTTTCGTCACGTTACTGTGATGTGTGACACATTTGTTACAGTTTGATGACATTAAAGAGCGAAATAAACCAGAAAATGTTGGTATTCGCGCATGATGTCTGGCGAGACAGGCCGCTCATTCTTGTCACACATTGTTTGTCTGTATTTTGGTCTGTTGTAAACCAAATAATTCAAACCCATGACGACAGTTTGTTTACACTAGCGCCACTGTTCATTTTGGGATCAATACCGTGCTGTTACTGATCGTTACCACCATTTTGTGGGCTTTTTCCTTTAGTTTGATCGGGGAATACCTCGCCGGCCAGGTTGATTCCTGGTTCTCGGTGCTGATGCGCCTGGCACTTGCGGCCATCGTTTTCCTGCCTTTCCTGCGTTGGAAAGGCTATCGCGCCTCCACCATCCTGCTGTATATGCTGGTAGGGATGCTGCAGCTGGGCGTCATGTATCTGCTGAGTTTTGAGGCTTACACCTATCTCAGCGTGTCAGAGTTCCTGCTGTTCACGGTGATGACGCCGCTGTATGTGACGTTGATTTACGACTTGCTCAGCAAGCGTCCACTGCGAATTGGCTATGCATTCAGTGCGCTGCTGGCAGTCGGTGGGGCAGCCATCATCCGTTACGACAAAGTCAGCGACCATTTCTGGTTCGGCCTGCTGCTGGTTCAAGCCGCCAACATCTGCTTTGCCATTGGCATGGTCGGCTACAAGCGCCTGCAGGAAACCCGTCCGATGCCGCAGCACACCGCATTCTCATGGTTCTATCTTGGCGCTGTGATCATCGCCATCATTGCCTGGAGCCTGTGGGGTAACCCGAACAAACTGCCCACCACCTCACTGCAGTGGGGCATTCTGGTGTGGCTGGGTGTGGCGGCATCGGGACTGGGATACTTCATGTGGAACTACGGCGCGACCCAAGTGGATGCGGGTACGCTGGGTATTATGAACAACATGCACGTACCGGCGGGCTTGCTGGTCAATCTGGCCATCTGGCAGGAAAAACCGCACTGGCCAAGCTTTATTGCCGGAGCCATTGTGATTTTTGCTTCACTCTACGTTCATAAGCGTTGGGTTTTAGGAAAAAGCAGCGCTTAAGCCAGAGGGATTATCTGACTCGCTTTTAAAGCAGCGCACAAAGCTTAAGGGAAGGGATAGCGTGGCAGAGGAGCAAAGCGTCCGAGCCATGGATGGCGAGGCCGATCCACATGGATGTGGGCTTCCTTTGCGATCTGCCACGCTATCCCTGACCGAGCACAAATCTAAAGCGATCCGATCATGCTCCGATCTCCAAGCGACTACGCCTTTTTCGCTGGCGCCGCAGGACGATGAATCATCGTCAGTCCCTTCAAAAAGTTACGCAGAATCTGGTCACCGCACTCGCGGTAATTCTTATGATCCGGATTGCGGAAAATCGCGCCCACTTCTGCCTGAGACACCTTGAAGTTCGCTTTCAGCAACACTTCCGTGATATCCGTGGTCTTCAAAGCAAAGGCAATACGCAACTTCTTGATAAAAATATTATTATTCATGCGGCGCTCCACCGACGGTGCAGGCGCATCTTCACTCTTGCCACGGCGATAGAAAATCAACCCGTTAAGGAAATAGCCCATCAGCACGTCAGGCAATTTACGAAACGCAGCATCATCATCCTTCTTCATCCACGCCTGCACATCTTCCAATGGCACTTCGCTGCCCGCTAAGGCAAAAATCTCCACCACTTTGCTATCGCTCAAATCAAGCATATAGCGCACGCTGCGCAGAACATCGTTACTCGTCATGGTGAAACTCTCTTGGTCGCGGATTGAGGCGGCGCATTATAGAGCAGGCAGGGCAGGGATAACAGTACGGGCGACACACGCCGCCCGCGGGATCATAAAGAAACGGATTGAAGTGAACCCGGACGCGCGGCATCACGGACAAAGGGCAAATGGTCACAGGCGTGCTGACGGGCAAATCGCACAAACGCCTCTAACACCGGCTGACGCTGCTCGCCATCGCGAACCGCAGCATATAAGCGGCTCCACAAACCGTCACCCAGCGTCTTGGTCACCACCAGGCCCTGCTTCTCAAAACTCTCCACCACCCAATGTGGTAACGCGGCAATGCCCATCTGCGCCGACACCATCTGAATCAACAACAGCGTATTGTCCACATTCTTCAAGGCGGGCGTCACGCCAGCGGGTTGCAGAAAATGACGCCAGATATCCAGACGTTGACGCTGAACGGGATAAATCATCAACACTTCATCAGCCAAATCTTCCGGCGAAATATGTTCACGCTGCGCGAGCGGATGATCCGGTGCCAACACCAAACGCACCTCGAAATCAAACATCGGCGTATAGAACAACCCGCTGCGCGGCAAAATATCGGAGGTCAGCACCACATCCAGCTCCCCTTGCTGCAATGCTGGCTGGGGATCAAAGGTCACGCCAGATTTAAAATCCATCACCACTTGCGGCCAGCTCTTACGGAAATTACTCAAGGCGGGTGTCAGCCACTGAATACAACTGTGGCACTCAATGGCAATGCGCAGCGTGGTTTGATGCGGCTCGTGGCAATCCTGCAAC
The DNA here is from genome assembly GCF_030053355.1 of Pantoea sp. EA-12. Taxonomy (NCBI): domain Bacteria; kingdom Pseudomonadati; phylum Pseudomonadota; class Gammaproteobacteria; order Enterobacterales; family Erwiniaceae; genus Pantoea; species Pantoea sp. EA-12. The sequence goes on from NZ_JASGBY010000014.1 coordinate 122,272, forward strand.
GCCTGCTGAATCTGCGGCAAAATCTGCTCGGCCAACTGCAGCAAAATCTCCCCTTGCGGCGTAAACCGCAACGGCTGGCTCTTGCGCACAAACAGGCGAAAGCCCAGCCGTTGTTCCAGGTCGCTGAACTGATGAGATAACGCCGATTGTGTCTGATGAAGCTGGGCGGCGGCGGCGGCTAAAGAGCCGGTATTCCGTAACGCCTGCAGCGTTCTCAGGTGTTTGAGTTCGATCATGAGAGTCCTTCACATCGAGATTGAACAGATTGCGCTTGAGGAACATACAGTACCCGCAGAAGATAGCGGTGTAAACATCTGGACGGCTAAACATCTCAAGCAAGCGATACGGCCACTCTCTTTTTGTCCAGTATAAGCCTTCAGCGGACCGCCATCATGCTTGCTGGATGAAGATAAAGGGTTCGCATCGTTTGGAGTACACCCAATGAGCATTCTGAACCACACACTCGGTTTCCCTCGCGTTGGTCTGCGTCGTGAACTCAAAAAAGCACTGGAAAGTTACTGGGCAGGCCTCAGCTCGCAACAAGAGCTACTGGCCGTAGGGCGCGAACTGCGGGCCCGACACTGGCAACAGCAAAAAGAGGCGGGCGTAGATTTATTGCCGGTCGGCGATTTCGCCTGGTACGATCACGTACTGAGCACCAGCCTGCTGCTCGGCAATGTGCCAGCACGCCACCAAAACCAAGACGGTTCTATCGATATCGACACCCTGTTCCGCATGGGTCGTGGTCGTGCGCCCAGCGGTGAGCCCGCGGCGGCGGCTGAAATGACCAAATGGTTCAACACCAACTATCACTATATGGTGCCTGAATTCACCCAAGGCCAGCAGTTCACGCTCAGCTGGACCCAACTGCTGGACGAAGTGGACGAAGCGCTGGCGCTGGGCCACAAGATTAAGCCTGTATTGTTGGGGCCGGTCACCTATCTGTGGCTGGGCAAAGTCAAAGGTGAATCGTTTGATCGCCTGACACTGCTAAAAGAGATCCTGCCGGTTTACCAGCAAGTCCTGGCAGAGCTGAAAAAACGCCGTATCGAATGGGTGCAAATCGACGAACCTGCACTGGCGCTGGAACTGCCATCAGCGTGGCGTGATGCCTTCAAACCGGCCTACGCAGCGCTGCAAGGCAACGTCAAACTGCTGCTCACCACCTATTTCGACAGCATTGGTCAGAACCTCGATGTCATCAAAACCCTGCCCGTACAGGGCCTGCATGTTGACCTTGTGCAGGGCAAAGATGACATCCACCACATCCACCAACAGTTGCCCGCTGAATGGCTACTCTCCGTCGGCGTGATTAACGGTCGTAACGTCTGGCGTGCTGATCTGAGTCGCTGGTTTGAATGTCTGAAGCCGCTGGTGGGACAGCGCCAGCAGCTGTGGGTGGGTTCATCATGCTCACTGCTGCATAGCCCGATCGATTTGAGTATGGAAACCCGGTTAGATGAGGAAGTCAAAAGCTGGTTTGCCTTTGCCCTGCAAAAGTGTGCTGAGCTGTCACTGCTGAGCAACGCGCTGAATAATGGAGATGTCGCTTCACTGGAGGCGTGGAGTGCACCGATTCGTGCCCGAGCGCACTCAACGCGTGTTCACAATGCCGCGGTCAAGGCGCGTCTGGCAAACATTCAGGCTAAAGACGTGGAACGTCCGGGCCACTATCGTGAACGTGCCCAGGCACAGCGTCAGCGCTTCAACCTGCCAGCCTGGCCAACCACCACTATCGGCTCATTCCCGCAGACCACTGAAATCCGTGGCCTGCGTCTCGACTTCAAAAAAGGCAACATCGACAGCGGAAACTACCGCACGGGTATCGCCCAACACATCAAACAGGCAATTGCCGAACAAGAGCGGCTGGGGCTTGACGTGCTGGTACACGGTGAAGCGGAACGTAACGACATGGTGGAATACTTTGGCGAAAACCTTGATGGCTTCGTGTTCACGCAAAACGGCTGGGTACAAAGCTATGGATCGCGTTGCGTGAAACCACCGGTCATTATTGGCGACATCAGCCGTCCGCAAGCCATCACCGTTGAGTGGGCGCAGTATGCGCAGTCACTGACCGACAAACCGGTTAAAGGCATGCTCACCGGCCCCGTCACGATTCTGTGTTGGTCTTTCCCGCGCGAGGACGTGACGCGTGAAACCATCGCCAAACAAATTGCGTTGGCATTGCGTGATGAAGTGGAAGATCTGGAAAAAGCGGGTATCGGCATCATCCAGATTGATGAACCGGCGCTGCGTGAAGGCCTGCCACTGCACCAGTCTGAATGGGCGGCCTATCTGAAATGGGCGGTTGATGCCTTCCGCCTCAACGCCGCGGTGGCGCAAAACGCGACCCAGATCCACACCCATATGTGTTACTGCGAGTTCAATGACATCATGGATGCGATTGCCGCACTGGATGCCGACGTCATCACCATCGAAACCTCGCGTTCCGATATGGATCTGCTGGAGGCGTTTAAAGCGTTTGAATACCCCAACGAAATCGGCCCCGGCGTCTATGACATCCACTCTCCTAACGTGCCAAGTGTGGCCTGGATGGAAGACCTGCTACGCAAAGCGGCGCTGAGTATCCCTGAAGAGCGTTTGTGGGTGAACCCTGACTGTGGATTGAAAACCCGTGGCTGGACGGAGACGCGGCAGGCACTGGCGAACATGGTCAAAGCGGCGCAAAACCTACGGGGTGAAACGGTTTAACAGGGGGCATTTGGGGGCGCGAGTGCGCCCCTGACTGATCAGGCGTTGGGTGCTACGCCATACTGCTTAAACCACGCTAACATGCGCGCCCAACCATCGGCGGCAGAATCGGCGTGATAACTTGGTCGATAATCCGCGTTGAAAGCGTGGCCCGCTTCTGGATAAACCACGATCTCTGCTTTGGCATTGGCTGCGCGCAGCGCCTGACGCATCTTATCAATGCTCTCCAGCGGGATACTTTCATCCTGACCGCCATACAAACCCAGTACCGGTGCGGTGAGATCCACTGCGACATCAATCGGATGCTTCTGCTGCTTCAGGGTTTTTTCACCTTCCAGGCGTCCATACCAGGCGGCGGCGGCACGTACCTGCGGGTTGTGCGCGGCAAACAGCCAACTGATTCTTCCACCCCAGCAGAAACCGGTAATCGCCATGCGACGTATATCACCGTCATGACGTGACGCCCAGTTCGCCACATGATCAAGATCCGACAGCACCTGCGAATCAGGCACTTTGCTCACCAACTCTTTAAATAAAGTAGGGATATCGCTGTAGTCACTTGGATCGCCCTCACGGAAGTAAAGTTCAGGCGCCACGGCCAGATAACCTTCCAGTGCCAGTCGGCGGCACAGATCGCGAATATGTTCGTGTACACCGAAAATCTCCTGCACCACCAGGACGACCGGTAGCGTCCCCTCATACACTTTCGGGCGCGCGTAATAAGCCGGAAGATTTTCGCCCTGGCTCGGCACCGATGTCTCACCGCTGTGAATAGCTTCACTGGAGGTGGTAATCGTACTGTTTGCGATGGGCTGAACCGCAGGGGCGAAACCACCGGCGGCAGATTTTTGTGCCATATTGTCTTCGGTTTTCATTGTTCTCTCCGTGCTAGCAAATGCGCAATCACGTAACTATAGCCTGCTTCAGGAGCCAGGCTGATGTAGGGTTGATGTGTTCTTCTTCTCTATTAACACTGCCAACCGAACGAACACAGCACCGCTTGTAGCAATTCAGAATTGCCAACTGCTAATGTGTGATGAATATCACATTATTATTTTATGATAATGTAACTTTCATAATTTATAGTGAAATTAGTCACATATTTATGCCACTCGCTGACGTAGAGTGGCGCGCATATCCTCTCTCTATCAGGAGTCTGTTATGGCCCAGTCTGACGTTTTTCACCTTGGTATCACTAAAGCCGATCTGAAAGGAGCCACATTGGCTATCGTTCCCGGCGATCCAGAGCGCGTGAAAAAAATCGCAGCGCTGATGGATAACCCACAGCACCTCGCCTCGCACCGTGAATTCACCACTTACCTGGCGGAAGTGGATGGCAAGCCTGTGGTGGTGTGCTCAACCGGCATTGGCGGTCCGTCCACCTCTATCGCGGTGGAAGAGTTAGCGCAGTTGGGGGTGCGCACTTTCTTGCGTGTCGGGACCACCGGTGCGATCCAGCCGAATATCAACGTCGGTGATGTGTTGGTTACCACTGCTTCAGTGCGTCTTGACGGAGCCAGCTTGCACTTCGCGCCAATGGAATTCCCGGCGGTGGCAGATTTCACCTGTACCACCGCGCTGGTGGCTGCAGCAGAAGCTTGTGGCGCTAAAACGCACATCGGTATTACCGCTTCTTCTGACACCTTCTATCCGGGCCAGGAACGCTACGATACCTTCTCAGGACGTGTGGTGAATCGCTTCCAGGGCTCAATGCAAGAGTGGCAGCAAATGGGCGTGCTCAACTATGAGATGGAATCCGCTACACTGTTAACCATGTGCGCCAGTCAGGGGCTGAGAGCGGGCATGGTGGCGGGTGTCATCGTTAACCGTACGCAAAAAGAGATCCCGGATGCGGCGACCATGAAACAGACCGAAAGTGATGCGGTGAAGATTGTAGTTGAAGCAGCGCGTCGCTTAATCTAGTGCGCAAGGCAAAGGATGATTCGAGACCGGACTTATAGGGATCTCAGCAATTGCCTGATTAAATTGCGCACAATTTCAGCTGATTCTGAGAACAAACTATGCGCAAAACGGTTTCTGCTCCTCGTCCTACTTTGGTAAACCCTCCTGCTGCGGCGCAATCGCGTATTGAAGGCGTTGCAGCGCGTTTTCGTCAGGCCATGGCGGCCTCTGATTTCCCCGTTGCATGCCGGTGCTGTGAAGAAGTGCTGCGCGTCATGCCCCACAACATGCAGGTGCTGAGCGACTATGCACTGACGCTGATGCGGATCGGGGATTACAAAAAATCCTACAAGATCTATCAAAAAATCTACCAGGCGCCGGCCGCGCAGCGTGCGCAGGCTTCTGAAACCTGGCTCGATGGCTTAACCGAAGTGTGTGGCTGGCTGGGAAAACCAGATGAAGTAGCCCGCTATGGCCGGGAATCGCTGGAAAAATCAGATGCGATTTTCCGCCAGGGCAACAAGGTGGCTTTTCCTGCGGAGACACCACCGCCGTTCAATTCTGCCAATCCTAACGAGAACATCATCTCTTTCAGCCTGTATGGTGGCCAGCCGCGCTATTGCGAAACGCTGATCAAAAATATCGACGTCGCCCGCGAGCTGTATCCCAGCTGGATTTGCCGGGTTTATCTCGACGATAGCGTGCCGCAGCATGTCTGGCAGCGTCTGAAGCAGCCCAATACCCAGTTGGTGGATATGTCGCACGAGAAAACCATTTTCCCAACGCTGTGGCGCTTCCTGGTAATAGATGACCCCAGCGTCAAACGCTATATCGTGCGTGACGCGGACTCACTGCTCTCTGAACGTGAAGTGGCGGCAGTGGATGCCTGGCTTGCCTCGCCTTACTGGTTCCATCATATGCGCGACTATTTCACCCACACGGAACTGCTGCTGGCGGGGATGTGGGGCGGCTGTCACGGCGTGTTCCACAACGTTGAACAGCAGATGCGGGATTTTATTGCGCAGTACAGCGGCAGTGAACGTTTCACCGATCAGTACTTCCTCAAAGTCGCGCTGTGGCCGACGGTACGAGAAAGTGTGTTGAATCATGATGATCTGTTCCAGTTTCATCATGCACTGGCTTGGCCCACGCATCCGCCGATTCGCTGGCAGACCGACCGCTTCCATGTTGGCAGTAATGCCGGATTTTCCAGCATGGCGGGTAAAGTCGAAAACATGATCGACGGCTGGCAGCAGGTTGAACTGACCTGTGATGGGCAAAGCTGGCGCTATCCCGCTAAAGTCAAAGACAGCGAATGGATGCTGCCAATGCCATTTTTCCTGATTGATGCATGGAAAGCGGGGGAATTGACGGTAAAAGCACTGCCAGTCAGTGACTGAAGCCAGTCAATCAAGCCAACGCGCCTGCGACTCGAAACCGAAGGCGTAAATCGGTCTGGACATTTATACAGTGGCATTTTACCTTTTCCCCCAGCGAATCGATCCGCGGGGGAATTATGGATCAGCAACTTATCATTAGCGGCGCGCTGGCGCTGGCCGGATTGGGCATTGGCTGGATACTGGCCCAATTGCGCGCCGGTCAACAGCACGCCAGCTTCACCACCGAGCGGCGCCTGCTGGAAGAGGCGCAGCAGCGTCAGCAGCAACAGCATGAGCATCTGCAGCAGCAAATCCAGCAGCGCGAACAAGAGTTGCGCCAACTGCACGGTGCGCTCAGCGGGGCACAGGAAAGACTGCAACAGCTTGATTACTGGCGCGGCGAAAGCGAGCAGCTTAGCCGGGAGCTGCGTAATCAGCTGGAAGTGAACAGTGCGCAGGAAGCCGAGTTGCGCGAAGTCACCATACGTCTGGAAGAGACGCGTTATGGCGCGGAAGAGAAGCAGCGCTTGCTGACCAACAGCGAGCAGCGTCTCAGCGCTCAGTTTGAAAATCTCGCCAATCGCATTTTCGAAAACAGCGGGCGCCGCGTTGACGAGCAAAATCGCCAAAGCCTCAACAGCCTGATTGGCCCGCTGCGCGAACAGCTGGATGGTTTTCGGCGTCAGGTACACGACAGCTTTGGCCAGGAAGCGCGTGAACGTCATACGCTGGCGCATGAAATCCGTCAGTTGCAGCAGCTGAATGTGCAGATGGCACAGGAAGCGGTGAACCTGACCAAAGCATTAAAAGGCGATAACAAAATTCAGGGTAACTGGGGCGAAGTGGTATTGGCTCGGGTACTGGAAGCCTCAGGGCTGCGAGAAGGCCACGAATATGAGACGCAGGTCAGCGTGCAGCTGGAGCAGCAGGGCAGGATGCAACCCGATGTCATCGTGCGGCTGCCGCAGGGCAAGGATGTGGTGATTGATGCCAAGATGACGTTGATCGCCTATGAACGCTACTTTAACGCTGATGATGAAGCCACGCGCGAGCAGGCCATTCAGGAACACGTCAGCGCCATGCGTGGGCATATCCGCTTGCTGGGGCGAAAAGATTATCAACAATTACCCGGTTTACGCTCTCTGGATTATGTGTTGATGTTTATTCCGGTCGAACCGGCGTTCTTGTTAGCGATCGATCGCCAGCCAGAGCTGATCAGCGAAGCTCTGCAGCAAAACATCATGTTAGTCAGCCCAACGACCTTGCTGGTGGCGCTGCGCACCATCAATAACTTGTGGCGTTATGAGCATCAGAGCCGTAACGCCCAACGTATCGCCGACCGCGCGGCACGGCTGTACGACAAGATGCGACTGTTTGTTGATGATATGAGTGGCATTGGCCACAACCTCGACAAAGCCCAGCAAAGTTACCAGCAGGCGATGAAGAAGCTGGCGGAAGGGCGCGGTAACCTGATTGCGCAAAGTGAGGCTTTCCGAACGCTCGGCGTGGAGATCAAACGGCCGATTAATCCTCAGTTGGTCGAGCAAGCGCAGCCGGAAGAGGCGGACGAAGATTGGGCCGATGACAGTGAGCCTGATGAAAAGCCAGCAGATTCTTCACCCGCTTCGCTGCGCCGCATCAACGAATAGCACGGTGGTCACGTGCTCGCGTAGCGTGACTCTGATACACTTCGGCAAGAATTGTTTGTGGAACAGGTAAACCCGATGGCAGATGAATCACAGCAGGAAACTACTCATTTTGGCTTTAAGACCGTCGCGAAAAGCGAAAAGGCCGATAAAGTCGCGGACGTGTTTCATTCCGTAGCGGCAAAATATGACCTGATGAACGATCTGATGTCGTTTGGCATCCATCGTGTCTGGAAGCGTTTTACGATTGACAGCAGCGGCGTGCGCCGTGGCCAACGCGTGCTGGATCTGGCTGGTGGTACCGGTGATTTAACGGCAAAATTCTCCCGCCTGGTGGGTGAAACCGGTCAGGTGGTGTTAGCGGACATCAACAGCTCGATGTTGAAAATGGGCCGTGAGAAGCTGCGCAACATGGGCGTGTCAGGCAACGTCAGCTATGTGCAGGCTAATGCTGAAGCATTGCCGTTCCCGGATAACTATTTCGATTGCATCACCATCTCGTTCGGCCTGCGTAACGTCACCGAAAAAGAGAAGGCGCTGGCATCAATGTTCCGCGTGCTGAAGCCGGGTGGTCGTCTGCTGGTGCTGGAGTTTTCTAAACCGGTGCTGGAACCGCTGAGCAAAGCCTACGATACCTATTCATTTCACATTTTGCCGCGCATCGGCCAACTGGTGGCGCAGGATGCGGAAAGCTATCGCTACCTGGCAGAATCCATTCGTATGCATCCCGATCAGGAAACCCTGAAAGCGATGATGAACGATGCCGGCTTTGAAAATACCACCTATTTCAACATGACCGGCGGTATTGTGGCGCTGCATCGCGGCTTTAAGTTCTGATTAATCATGACTTTTACCCCGCTTATTACTGGCGGTCTTGAGACCGCCCTCAATCGTGTTCTCTATCGCGATCGTAGTCTGAAAGCTGCGCGCCAGCGTCTGGCGGGCAAAGTGTTAACGCTGCGCCTGCAAGAGCTGGATTTCCCGCTGGTGCTGGTGTTCAGCGAATCACAGCTGGATGTGCTGAGTGACTGGCAAGACAGCAGCGATTGCAGCGTCAGTCTGCGCTTGAGCACGTTGCCTAAACTGCGCGATCGTCAGCAACTCACCAGCCTGATCCGCAGCGGTGAGCTGGACGTAGAAGGCGATTTGCAGGTGGTGCAGCAGTTTTCTGCATTGATGGATCTCGCTGAACTCGACCCAGCAGAGTATCTCGCACCCTGGATCGGCGATATTGCAGCGCAGGGCGTGAGCCAGGCAGCACAGCATGCGTTGATATTCGTGCAGAAGCAGGTTACGCGTCGCCAGGACTATCTTGGTCAGGTATTGACTGAAGAGTGGCGTGTCGCGCCGGGTGCATTAGAACTTGCCTGGTTCTGCGAGGAGGTCGAAGCGATGGAACGTTCGCTTAATGCGTTTGAAACGCGTTTAGCACAGCTGGAGGCGAAATGACGCTGGGAGAAATTCGGCGCTTATACTTCATTATCAAGATCTTCCTGACCTACGGTCTTGATGAACTGATCCCCCACATGCGCATCACGTTGCCGCTGCGAATCTGGCGACGCTGTATTTTCTGGATCCCTAACAAACACAAAAATGATTCAACGGGCGTGCGTATTCGCCTGGCGATGGAGCAGCTCGGCCCGGTGTGGATCAAGTTCGGTCAAATGCTCTCAACGCGCCGGGATCTCTTCCCACCGGCGATTGCCGATGAGCTGGCGGTATTGCAGGACCGAGTGGCCCCCTTTGATGGCCTGAAAGCGAAAGAGCAGATTGAGCGCTCGATTGGTGGCCCGGTAGAGACCTGGTTTGATGATTTTGACATTAAGCCGCTGGCTTCCGCTTCAATTGCTCAGGTGCACACCGCCACGTTGAAATCCAACGGTCGCGAAGTGGTGATCAAAGTGATCCGCCCTGACATCCTGCCGGTGATCAAAGCGGACATGAAGCTGATTTATCGCATGGCGCGTTGGGTGCCACGTCTGTTGCCGGATGGTCGTCGTCTGCGCCCGGTTGAAGTGGTGCGCGATTACGAAAAAACGCTGCTTGATGAACTCAATCTGCTGCGCGAAGCAGCGAATGCGATTCAACTGCGTCGAAACTTTGAACAGAGCCACATGCTGTATGTGCCGGAGGTCTTCTCCGATTACTGCAGCGAATCCATGATGGTGATGGAGCGTATTTACGGCATTCCGATTTCCGATGTGGCGGCGCTGGAGCAGCATGGCGTCAATATGAAGATCCTGGCAGAACGCGGTGTGCAGGTGTTCTTCACCCAGGTTTTCCGCGACAGCTTCTTCCATGCCGACATGCATCCGGGCAACATCTTTGTCAGTTATGACCACCCTGAAGATCCGCAATATATCGGCATTGATTGCGGCATCGTCGGTTCGCTGAATAAAGAAGATAAGCGTTATCTGGCGGAAAACTTTATCGCCTTCTTCAACCGTGACTACCGCAAAGTTGCCGAATTGCATGTGGATTCAGGCTGGGTACCGCCGGATACCAATGTCGAAGATTTCGAATTCGCTATCCGAACAGTGTGCGAACCGATTTTCGAGAAGCCACTGGCAGAGATCTCATTTGGACACGTGCTGTTGAACCTGTTCAACACGGCGCGTCGCTTCAATATGGAAGTACAGCCCCAGCTGGTGCTGTTGCAAAAAACCTTGCTGTATATCGAAGGCATTGGTCGTCAGCTTTATCCGCAGCTAGATTTGTGGAAAACCGCTAAGCCGTTTCTGGAAGACTGGATCAAAGATCAGATCGGCATTCCGGCCATTTTGCGCGCAGTCAAAGACAAGGCGCCTTTCTGGGCCGAGAAGCTGCCAGAGCTGCCTGAATTGTTCTACGACAGCATGCGTCAGCATAAATTATTGCAGCACAGTGTCGATAAGCTGGTGAGCGACATGAACGCACAGCGCACGCGTCATCACAAGGCACGTTATCTGTTTGGGGTAGGGGCTACACTGTTATTAAGTGGCACCGCAGTGCTGTTAAGTCGACCCGACTGGGATTTCTTCCCCGCGCTTTTAATGGCCGCTGGCATCGTGACCTGGCTTATCGGCTGGCGTAAGACAAACTGATTGTCTGCCTGGTGCAAATCGCGTAATGTCGCAAGCTAAAGCCCGAATTCATACGGGCTTTCTGTGCGTTACATTCAATAGTTTTTCACAGAATATTAGAGGCATATCTCATGGGCGGTATCAGTATTTGGCAATTGTTAATCATTGCCGTCATTGTTGTACTTCTGTTCGGTACCAATAAACTTCGCAACCTGGGTTCGGATTTAGGTTCTTCCATTCGTGGCTTCAAAAAAGCCATGGGCGATGAAGACGATAAAAAGGATCAACCGAAAGAGCAGGACGCTGACTTCAACGCCAAAACTCTGGCAGACAAACAGCAAACCTCGGCGAGCAAAGACGACGCCCGAGACAAGTAAGGGTTAACTGTGTTCGATATTGGTTTTAGTGAACTGGTATTGGTGTTCGTTATTGGGCTGATCGTACTGGGCCCACAACGATTACCGGTTGCGGTGAAAACCGTCGTGGGCTGGATTCGAGCGATTCGTTCCCTGGCTGCTAACGTGCAAAACGAACTGGCGCAGGAGCTGAAACTGCAGGAATTGCAGGACAGCCTGAAAAAAGTCGAAGAAGCAGGCCGCGGCTCGTTGTCGCCGGAGCTGAAAGAGTCCATGGAAGAACTGCGTAAAACCGCGGACTCGATGAAACGCTCTGTGCAGCAAAGTATCGATATCGAGAAAGCGGAAGATGAAGCTAACACCATTCATCAATCGCAGCCTGTTGCCGCGCAACCTGCTGCCTCTCCTCAGCCTGGGGTGACCCCGGCATCGGCAGAGCAGCAGGCCAGCGCACCGGCGCAGGCACCTCAACCTGTGACGACGGCGCCAGCGGAGACAGCGGCACCCGCCAGTGCTCCGCACAATACGACGCCGACACCTACCGTAAAAGATGAACGATAAACATGGCCGTTGAAGATACCCAACCGCTCATCAGCCACCTGATTGAGCTGCGTAAGCGTTTGTTGAACTGCATTATTGCGGTGTTTGCTATCTTTTTGTGCCTGGTCTATTTCGCTAACGACATCTACCACTTGGTGGCGTCACCGCTGATCAGCCAAATGCCGGCCGGTGCCAGTATGATCGCCACCGATGTGGCATCACCGTTCTTTACTCCGATAAAGCTCACCATCATTGTTTCGGTCTTTCTTGCCGTGCCGGTGATCCTTTATCAGGTATGGGCATTTGTGGCGCCTGCGCTGTATCGCCATGAACGTAAGCTGGTCATGCCGTTGCTGTTCTCCAGTACGCTGCTGTTCTATGTGGGTGTGGCCTTCGCCTATTTCATTGTCTTCCCGCTGGCGTTTGGCTTCTTTGCCAAGACCGCACCGCAAGGTGTGACTATCGCGACCGATATCACCAACTACCTCGACTTTGTCATGACCATCTTCATGGCGTTTGGCGTGGCGTTTGAAGTCCCGATTGCGATTGTGCTGCTGTGCTGGACCGGTATTACCTCACCGGAAGATTTGAAAAAGAAACGTCCTTATATGCTGGTTGGCGCATTTGTGGTTGGGATGTTGCTCACACCGCCGGATGTTTTCTCGCAAACTTTGCTCGCTATTCCGATGTACTGCCTGTTTGAAGTCGGCGTATTCTTCTCCCGCTACTATGTGGGAAAAGGTCGCAAAGCGTCAGAGGACGAGGAACAGAACACTGAATCCTGATGTCTTTTGAGCAGGGCTTCCCGTCAGCGAGCGGGTGAATCAATCGAAACCGCCCTCTGGGCGGTTTTTATTTGGGAGAAAACATGTTTGATATCGGTGTAAACCTGACCAGCACGCAATTCGCAAAAGATCGCGAGCAGGTTGTGAAACGTGCGCGCGAAGCAGGCGTCACCGGCCTGTTAATTACCGGAACTAATGCCCTGGAGAGCCAACAGGCGCGCCAGTTAGCGGCACTGCATCCAGGTTACTGCTGGTCCACGGCCGGAGTGCACCCTCATCACGCCAGTGAATGGTCGGCAGAGACAGCGAATACGCTACGCCGTCTGGCCGAGAGCGAGCAGGTGGTGGCAATTGGAGAGTGCGGTCTCGATTTTAATCGCAATCTGGCCGCTCACGATCAACAAGAGTATGCGTTTGATGCGCAGCTGGCGCTGGCAGCAGAGTTGCAGTTGCCGGTATTTCTGCACTGTCGGGAAGCGCACAACCGTTTCGCGGCTGTGCTGGAGCCGTGGCTGCCGAAATTAGTGGGTGCAGTGGTGCATTGCTTTACCGGTACACGCGAGGAGCTGGAATCCTGCCTGGCACTGGGCCTATCGGTGGGCATTACTGGCTGGGTGTGCGATGAGCGACGTGGCATGGAACTGCGTGAATTGTTACCGCTGATTCCCTCTGAGCGTCTGTTGCTGGAAACCGACGCGCCGTATTTGCTCCCGCGCGATATGCATCCACGCCCCCCTTCACGTCGTAATGAACCCTGCTTCCTGCCGCATATTGTGCAGCAAGTGGCAAACTGGCGTGGGGAAGAGGCGGAAGCGTTAGGCTTGCAGATGGATAGCAACGCGCGCCAACTGTTTAAGCTGGCTTAGACCTTACGGAACTGTTTGTTGTCGACGCTGCGCATCACTTGTTTGTTCAGCAAATTTAGCAGCAACACCGAGCGGGTCTCGCCATCGGGTTCGGCAAAGATGGCGCGCAGCCCTTCAAAGGTGCCTTCGGTGATGATCACTTCATCACCGCTTTGTGGCGTTTCCGGGTCCAGCATAATTTGCGGCACATCGGTTTGCAGCGCTTCGATCACTTCACTGGAGACTGTGGCCGGTTGCGCACCAAAGCGCACGAAGTGGCTGACGCCGCGCGTGCTGCTGATTGTGGTGGTGTGAATCGCTTCGGGGTCAAACTCGATAAACAGATAGTTTGGAAACAGCGGCTCACTCACCGTGGTGCGTTTGCCGCGCACAATCTTCTCCAGAGCGATCATTGGGCTGAGGCAATTCACCTCTTGCCGCTCAAGATGCTCTTTCGCGCGCAACAGCTGTCCACGTTTGCAATAGAGTAAGTACCAGGATTCCATAACTGCTCCCAAATATTGGACGCTAAGAATAACAAACCTGCTGTCAGAGTTATAGCGCATCGGCCAGCGGAAACGCGGCTGAGAAATAAAAATCACTACGAATTTTCCGATTGGTGCGGCTTATTAACGCTTTCTTGCAAGAAAATTGACGGCTGATGACCATCTGTATCAGACTCCCTCTCCATCTTTCGCATGAATTTGAAAAGGGCTGGCTGATGGAACTGTTCTTGTTAAGTAATGGCAAAGTGGCTGATGATGCGCCTTTGCTGAGCTACGCACACCCGCAACTGCACGCGATGATCGCGCAGCGTGGCATTACCTCGGCGGTGCTGGTGCCGTATGCCATCATTCGTGGTGATCACGCGCAGCGCGCGCAAGACTTATCCGACTCTCTGGGCATTCAAGTGCGCACCGTGCACGAATTCTCTTCGCCGGTGGCGGCGATTGAACAGGCGGAGTTAATCCTGGTGAGCGGTGGCAATACCTGGTTCCTCAACCAGATGCTGCATGAACAAGGTCTGATTGTGGCCATTCAGCGTGCGGTACGTGAGCGTGATGTGCCTTACGTGGGCTGGAGCGCCGGTTGTAATGTCGCCACACCTTCGATCCGCACCACCAACGATATGCCGGTGCGCAGCAGCGTGGTGTTGCCTGCGTTGGGCCTGTTCCCGGTTCAGATCAATCCGCACTATTTGGATGCGCACGTCAGTGGCCATATGGGCGAAACCCGTGACGAGCGTCTGGCCGAGTTCTGCGCGGTTAATCCGCATGAGTCAGTGATTGCGCTGCGTGAAGCCAGTTTCCTGCACGTGAGTGAAAACCGGCTGCGTTACTACAGCGCACGTGGTGAAGATTTTAAAGTTTTCCGTCATGGCGAGCCTGTCGCGGCGTATCACGATGTGCTGGCGATTCAATCGCTGGTGCCATTCTCCTGTCAGCCCGTTTAATGTTTGGGTATATACTTCCCGATTCACTTTGGCCGGAAGCTAACGCCGCATGAAATATCAGGATTTACGAGACTTCCTCGCGTTGCTTGAGCAGCGAGGCGAGCTAAAGCGCATCACTCAGGAAATCGATCCTGAGCTTGAGATGACTGAAATTGCCGATCGCACCCTGCGTGCAGGTGGCCCGGCACTGCTGTTTGAAAACCCTAAAGGGTACGACATGCCGGTGCTGTGTAATCTGTTCGGTACGCCAAAACGTGTGGCGATGGGCATGGGCCAGGAAGAGGTCAGTGCCCTGCGAGAAGTGGGTAAACTGCTGGCGTTCCTGAAAGAACCCGAGCCACCAAAAGGTTTCCGCGATCTGTTCGACAAAATGCCTCAGTTCAAACAAGTGTTGAATATGCCGACCAAGCGTCTGCGTAATGCGCCGTGTCAGGAAGAGGTATTTAGCGGCGATGATGTCGATCTGTCGCGTATTCCTGTGATGAAATGCTGGCCGGGAGATGCGGCACCGCTGATCACCTGGGGCCTCACCGTGACGCGTGGACCGCACAAAGAGCGCCAGAACCTCGGCATCTATCGCCAGCAGGTGATAGGTAAGAATCGCGTTATCATGCGTTGGTTGTCCCATCGCGGTGGCGCACTGGATTTCCAGGAGTGGTGTAAAGCCCATCCCGGCGAGCGTTTCCCCGTCTCGGTGGCGCTGGGGGCCGATCCCGCGACGATTCTTGGTGCCGTGACGCCAGTGCCTGACACGCTGTCCGAATACGCTTTTGCTGGTTTGCTGCGCGGCAACAAAACCGAAGTCGTGAAGTGCTTGTCCAATGAGTTGGAAGTGCCGGCGAGTGCGGAAATCGTACTGGAAGGTTATATCGAGCCTGGCGATATGGCACCTGAAGGCCCTTACGGCGATCACACGGGCTACTACAATGAAGTAGATAGTTTCCCGGTATTTACCGTGACGCACGTAACGCAGCGACGTAACCCGATTTATCACTCGACTTACACCGGTCGTCCACCGGATGAACCTGCGGTGTTGGGCGTTGCGCTGAATGAAGTGCTGGTGCCGATTCTGATCAAGCAGTTCCCGGAGATTGTTGATTTCTATCTGCCGCCTGAAGGCTGTTCTTATCGCCTGGCGGTGGTGACGATCAAGAAACAGTATGCCGGCCATGCCAAGCGCGTGATGTTTGGCGTCTGGTCTTTCCTGCGCCAGTTTATGTACACCAAGTTTGTGATTGTGTGCGATGACGATGTTAACGCACGCGACTGGAACGATGTGATTTGGGCGATTACTACGCGTATGGACCCGGCGCGCGATACCGTGATGGTGGAGAACACGCCTATCGACTATCTTGACTTCGCCTCACCGGTTTCCGGTTTGGGCTCGAAGATGGGGCTCGATGCCACCAACAAGTGGCCTGGTGAAACCACCCGTGAGTGGGGGACGCCGATTGTCAAAGATCCGGCCGTCACCGCGCGCATTGACGCAATTTGGGATGAGTTAGCTATCTTTGCCGAGCCGCCGCAGCGCTAACGGCGGCCAGAACCATAAAAAAGGGCACCTATGACGACGTTAAGCTGCAAAGTCACTTCGGTTGAAGCGATTACGGATACGGTATTCCGCGTCCGATTGATTCCAGCAGCGGATTTCAGCTTCCGCGCGGGACAGTATCTGATGGTGGTAATGGATGAGCGTGACAAGCGCCCGTTTTCACTGGCTTCAACGCCAATGGAAAAGGACATCATCGAGCTGCACATCGGCGCATCTGACCTCAATCTCTATGCCATGGCGGTGATGGATCGCATCAAAAACGATCGTCAAATCACCGTGGACATGCCGCACGGCGATGCCTGGCTGCGTGAAGAGAGTGACCGCCCAATCATTTTGATTGCCGGTGGCACGGGTTTCTCTTACGCACGTTCCATTCTGCTGACGGCGCTGGCCCAGCAGCCAGAGCGCGACATCGCCATTTACTGGGGTGGACGTGAATTGATGCATCTCTACGATCTGGATGAGCTGAATGCGCTGGCGGTGAAGCATCCTAATCTGAAGGTGATCCCGGTCGTCGAGCAGCCAGCAGAAGGTTGGGAAGGGCGCAGTGGCACGGTGTTGACTGCCGTGATGCAGGATTACACGACCCTTAGCGAGCACGATATCTATATCGCTGGTCGTTTTGAGATGGCGAAGATTGCACGCGACCGTTTCTGTGCGGAGCGCGGTGCGGTAGAAGCGCAGATGTTCGGCGATGCGTTTGCGTTTATCTAACGTCATCAGCGTACGATAAATCGCGCCGCTCACCTTGTAGCGGCGCGATTCATCGCGCTAATGGCGACTGATTAAACCCGTTCAAACACCGTCGCAATGCCCTGACCCAAACCAATGCACATGGTCGCCAAACCAAAGTGCACATCACGGCGTTCCATCAGATTCAGCAGCGTAGTGCTAATACGCGCGCCTGAACATCCCAGCGGATGGCCCAGTGCAATGGCGCCGCCGTTTAGGTTCACTTTCTCATCCAACTGATCCAGCAGCCCTAAATCCTTGATGCACGGCAGCGTCTGCGCGGCAAAGGCTTCGTTAAGCTCAAACAGGTCGATATCTTGCACGCTTAATCCTGCACGCTTCAGCGCCAGCTTACTGGCGGGAACCGGACCGTAACCCATGATGGAAGGATCGCAGCCCACCACGGCCATGCTGCGAATGCGTGCACGTGGTGTCAGGCCGAGTTCTCTGGCACGGCTTTCGCTCATGATCAGCATCGCGGCAGCGCCGTCAGAGAGTGCAGAGGAGGTGCCCGCCGTCACGGTGCCGTTGACCGGATCGAATGCCGGACGCAGCGCGGCTAATCCTTCCAGCGTGGTGTCTTCGCGGATCACTTCATCGATGTCATAGCGCTTCAGTACGCCATCCGCATCGTGGCCGTATGTGGGGACAATCTCACGTTTGAAGTCACCGCGCTGTGTGGCAGCCCAAGCGCGCTGATGCGAACGCAAGGCAAAGGCATCCTGCTGCTCACGTTTAATGTGGTGCATACGTGCCAGCATTTCAGCGGTTAATCCCATCATACCCGCCGCTTTCGCGACGGTGCGGCCTAAGCCAGGATGGAAATCAACGCCGTGATTCATCGGCACATGGCCCATATGCTCGACGCCGCCGATCAGACAGCTGTGCGCATCGCCGACCATAATGGCGCGCGCGGCGTCGTGCAGTGCCTGCATCGATGAACCGCACAGACGATTGACGGTGCTGGCCGGAACGCGGTGAGGAATCTCCGCCAGCAACGCCGCGTTGCGTGCAATGTTGAAGCCCTGTTCCAGCGTTTGCTGGACACAGCCCCAGATGATGTCGTCCAGCGATGCGGGATCGACACCAGGATTGCGGCTCAGCAGTTCGCGCATTAGATGCGCAGAGAGATCTTCCGCGCGCACCTGACGAAACGCACCGCCTTTGGAACGGCCCATGGGTGTGCGTACCGCATCAACAATCACTACATTTTCCATTTTGTTCACCTCAGGCACTTTGCAGTGCTGCTTCGTCAATCGGTTGGGCCGCGGGATACCAGCTCTGATGCTGATGAGCTTTCTGTACTAACAGCTCGGGTATGGCATAGAGCGGACCAAGCGCGGTGTAACGTTTAGCCTGATCGACCAGGTTGCTGGTGCCGAGCGTGTCCATGTAGCGGAAAGCGCCACCTCGGAAAGGAGGGAACCCCAGACCGTACACCAGTGCCATATCGGCTTCAGCGGGTGAGGCGATGATCTTCTCTTCCAGGCAACGCACCACTTCGTTGAGCATCGGCAGCATCATGCGGTTAGCGATGTCTTCATCGCTGAATACGCGTTTGGGTTCGCAAATCGGCTCCAGCAGGGCATCAACAGCCGGATCGGATTTCTTCTGTGCTTTGCCTTTTTTGTCCTGCTCCCACTGATAGAAGCCCAGGCCGTTTTTCTGGCCGTAACGTTTCGCCTCGAACAGCACATCAATCGCGTCGCGGTAATCTTTCTGCATGCGAGAAGGGAAACCCTGCGCCATGACCTGTTGCGCGTGGTGAGCGGTATCAATACCCACCACATCCAGCAGCCAGGCCGGGCCCATTGGCCAGCCAAACTGTTTCTCCATCACTTTGTCGATTTGGCGGAAGTCAGCGCCATCACGCAGCAGCAGACTGAATGCGGCGAAGTAAGGGAACAGCACGCGATTAACGAAGAAGCCGGGGCAATCATTCACCACAATTGGCGTTTTGCCCATTTTACTGGCCCATGCCACCACTTTGCTGATCGTGGCTTCCGAAGTCTGCTCACCGCGAATCACTTCAACCAGCGGCATGCGTGGCACAGGATTAAAGAAGTGCATGCCGCAGAAATTCTCTGGGCGCTGCAGCGATTGCGCCAAGTGGCTAATCGGAATGGTGGAGGTGTTGGAGGCGAGAATGGCATCGCCACGGAGATGCTGCTCAGTTTCGGCCAGCACTTTGGCTTTGATCTGCGGATTTTCAACCACGGCTTCGACCACAACATCTGTCCGTTCAAACCCGGCGTAATCGAGCGTGGGCTGAATGGTGGTGAGCACGCTCGCCAGCTTAGCGCCGTCGATTTTGCCGCGCTCCAGTTGCTTGTTCAGCAGTTTGCTGGCTTCCGTCATGCCCAGCGTCAGCGCCTGTGGGTTGATATCTTTCATTTTCACCGGCACGCCTTTCCATGCCGACTGATAAGCAATGCCGCCGCCCATGATACCGGCACCCAATACCGCCGCTTGTTGCGGAGCACCGGCTGCACTGCTGTGTTTCTTCGCCAGCCCTTTGACATACTGGTCATTGAGGAAGATGCCAACCAACGCGCGTGCCACATCGCTCTGCGCCAGCGGGACGAAGGCGGCCGTTTCCAGTTTCAGTGCATCATCACGGCCTAAACCCGCCGCGGCCTCAATGGTTTTCACTGCGGTGATCGGTGCGGGATAGTGCTTGCCTGCGGTCTGCATCACCATGCTTTTGGCAATGGTGAAGCTCATTGCCGCTTCAATCGGGCTGAGTTTCAAGGGGGCCAGTTTCGGTGCGCGGCGGGTCTGCCAGCTGCCTTGTGCTATCGCATCTTGCAACACGGTGAGTGCGGCAGCGCGCAGTTTCTCGCTACTCACTACGGCATCGACCAGACCGAGTTTGAGTGCGCTGGTGCCATCAATATCTTTCCCGCCCGCAATGATCTCCAGTGCACTATCGGCACCCAGCAGGCGTGGCAAACGCACGCTGCCGCCGAATCCAGGCATGATACCTAGTTTCGTTTCTGGCAGGCCGATACGTGTGGTTGGCGTGGCAACACGGAAATCGGTTGCCAGCACGCACTCGCAGCCGCCGCCCAGCGCATAGCCGTCAATCGCTGCCACGGTCGGGACGGGCAAATCTTCCAGGCGATTAAAGATGCTATTGGCAAACGCCAGCCACTGGCTCAACTTCTCTTCTGGCGCATCAAACAGCGACAGGAATTCTGTGATATCAGCGCCGACAATAAACGCCGGTTTGGCCGACGTAAGCAGCAGGCCGCGCAGATCCGGCTGTTTTTCCAGCACCGCGAGGGCCTCGCCCAATGAAGCTACTGTTTTGGTGTCGAGTTTATTCACTGAACCGGGTGCATCAAACACCAACTCGGCGATGCCATCGTCGAGCCAGCGAACTGAAAGGGTATCGCCTTGGTAGAGCATGTCCGTCTCCTGAAACCGCGAAAGGTGATCTGGTCATACCAGATGAATGGGAGTGTGGGCGGCATGTTAATTTTTTGCAAACAAGTCTTTGCTTATTTGGTACGCCGATCACAGCGCGTGCAGCACGGCAACCCAGACGCGGCTGTGCTACACTGCCGCCAATTTCGCGACATCGGAGACAAGTCCATGGATTCACTGAAAACCCTGTATCACGCGCATATCAATACGCTGCAACAGCGGGCGCAACAGGTGCTGGCACGCTTTAAACTTGATGCCATGTTGATTCATTCTGGCGAGCTGTTGACCGTTTTTCTCGACGATCACGACTATCCGTTTAAAGTTAATCCGCAATTTAAAGCCTGGGTGCCGGTCACGCAGGTGCCCAACTGCTGGTTATGGATCGATGGCGTCAATAAACCCAAGCTGTGGTTCTACTCTCCGGTGGATTACTGGCATAACGTCGAGCCGTTACCCAACAGCTTCTGGACCCACGATGTGGAGGTTATCGGCCTGAAAAATGCCGATGAGATTGCCCAGCTGCTGCCTGCTCAGCGCGATAACGTGGCTTACATTGGTCCGGTGCCATCACGCGCTACGCAACTGGGCATCAATAGCGATCGTGTCAATCCCAAAGGCGTGATCGACTTTCTGCATTACCATCGCAGCATCAAAACCGATTACGAGCTGGCCTGTATGCGTGAAGCGCAGAAGCTGGCCGTCGCGGGCCATCGTGCGGCGAAAGAGGCCTTTTTCTCGGGTATGAGCGAGTTTGATATCAACATCGCCTATCTGACGGCTACCGGTCATCGCGACACCGATGTGCCTTACGGCAACATCATCGCGCTCAACGAACACGCCGCCGTGCTGCATTACACCAAACTTGATCATCAGCCACCGGCGAAGCGCCACAGTTTCCTGATTGATGCGGGTGCGGAATACCTTGGCTATGCCGCTGATTTGACGCGCAGCTATGCGGCGCAAAGTAAATCTCGCTATGCCGAAATGGTGGAAGCGATGAATAAAGAAGAGCTGGCGCTGATTGCCACGCTGAAAGCCGGCGTGCGCTATACCGATTATCACCTGCAGATGCATCAGCGCATTGCGCGCCTGTTACTCAAGTTTGACTTGGTGAAGGGATTGACCGAAGAGACGCTGGTGGCGGAAGACTTAACCGGTCCATTTATGCCGCACGGTCTTGGCCATCCGCTCGGCTTACAGGTGCATGATGTCGCGGGCTTTATGCAGGACGACAACGGCACGCATCTGGCTGCGCCAGCGCAGTATCCTTATTTGCGCTGCACCCGCATGTTGGAGCCGGGCATGGTGCTGACCATCGAACCGGGCTTCTACATCATTGATTCACTGCTGGCTTCACTGCGCGGCGGCAAGTACAGCCAATACTTTGACTGGCAGGCGATTGACGCATTGAAACCGTACGGCGGTGTTCGTATCGAGGATAATGTGGTGATTCACGCTAATCGTGTTGAAAATATGACGCGCGATCTGCATCTGGCCTGATGGATGCTTACGATATTCCCGCTGAGGCCGTGAGTCTCAGCGAGGAAACCATCAAGAAGAGCCGCTTTATTACGCTGCTGGCGCATACCGATGGCGTTGAGGCGGCGCGGGCTTTTGTCCAGCAGGTGAAGCAGGAACATCCCACGGCTCGCCATCACTGTTGGGCGTGGGTCGCGGGCTCTCCGTCAGATTCGCAGCAATTGGGCTTCTCTGATGACGGTGAACCCTCAGGCACCGCAGGCAAACCTATGCTGGCCCAGTTGATGGGCAGCGGTGTCGGTGAAATTACCGCCGTGGTGGTGCGCTACTATGGCGGCATTATGCTGGGTACGGGTGGGCTGGTAAAAGCATACGGTGGCGGCGTACAGCAGGGCCTGAAGCAGTTGGCGCGTCAACGTAAAGTGCCGATGCAGTCTTTTACTCTGCAATGTGACTATGCCCAGTTGAGCGATATCGAGCGCTTGCTGCAACGTTTTGACGGCATCATCGAAGAGAGCCATTATCAGGATCGTATTGCGCTACGGTTAGCGCTGCCGCATCCACAGATTGATGGCTTTCGGCAAAACCTTTCTGATTACAGCCGGGGCGCGCTGACGCTGATCCCGCTGGACCATTAAAAGCATCTGTTAAAGGAAACGGCTGAATGCATTTTCGCGCCATTACCCGCATCGTGGGCCTGTTGGTGATTTTATTCTCGGTGACCATGATCCTGCCGGGGCTGGTGGCCTTAATTTACCGCGACGGTGCCGGACGCGCGTTCAGCCAGACATTTATGATGGCGATTGTGATTGGATCGCTGTTGTGGTGGCCTAACCGCAAAAAGAAAACCGAACTCAAACCGCGTGAAGGTTTCCTGATTGTGGTGTTGTTCTGGACCGTGCTGGGCAGCGTGGGGGCTATGCCTTTTATCTTCGCCGAGCAGCCGCATTTGTCGGTGACCGATGCGTTCTTTGAGTCCTTTTCTGGCCTGACGACCACGGGTGCAACCACCTTAGTCGGTCTGGATACCTTGCCCAAAGCGATTCTGTTTTATCGTCAGATGCTGCAGTGGCTTGGTGGTATGGGGATCATCGTTTTGGCCGTCGCCATCCTGCCTATTCTGGGCGTCGGCGGTATGCAGCTGTATCGTGCTGAAATGCCAGGACCGCTGAAAGACAACAAAATGCGTCCGCGTATCGCTGAAACGGCTAAAACGCTGTGGCTGATCTATGTTTTGCTGACCGTAGCGTGTGCGGTGGCGTTATGGCTGGCGGGGATGCCGGTGTTTGATGCTATTGGCCACAGTTTCTCCACCATCGCTATTGGTGGTTTCTCGACCCATGATGCGAGTATCGGTTACTTCAATAGCCCCACTATCAATACCATCGTGGCGGTATTCTTGCTGATCTCAGGCTGTAACTATGGCCTGCATTTCTCTCTATTAAGCGGACGCAGCCTTAAAGTTTACTGGCGCGATCCCGAATTCCGCATGTTTATTGGCGTACAACTGACGTTAGTGCTGATCTGTACGATAGTGCTGTGGTTCCACAACGTCTACGCCAGTGGCTGGCAAACTCTTAATCAGGCGTTTTTCCAGGTGGTGTCGATGGCCACCACGGCAGGCTTTACCACTGACAGCATTGCGCGCTGGCCGCTGTTCTTACCGGTGCTGCTGCTTTGCTCGGCTTTTATCGGTGGCATGGCGGGATCAACCGGTGGTGGTTTGAAAGTGATTCGTATCCTGCTGCTGTTTAAGCAGGGGTCGCGTGAACTGAAACGCCTGGTGCATCCCAACGCGGTTTACACCATTAAGTTGGGCAATCGTGCACTGCCGGAGCGCATCCTCGAAGCGGTGTGGGGATTCTTCTCCGCCTACGCGCTGGTGTTTCTACTGAGTATGCTGGCGATTATTGCGACCGGCGTGGATGACTTCTCTGCTTTTGCGGCGGTGGCGGCAACGCTGAATAACCTCGGGCCGGGGTTAGGTGTGGTGGCCGATAACTTCACTTCAATGAATGATGTCGCTAAGTGGATTTTGATTTTGACCATGCTGTTTGGCCGCCTTGAGGTGTTCACACTGCTGGTGCTGTTTACGCCGACGTTCTGGCGTGAATAAAGAGAAACAGGATTATTTGATGAAAGCATTAATTCTTTATTCCAGTCGCGATGGGCAAACCCGTGAGATTGCGGCACGTATGGCGCAGGCGTTAGCCCCACAGCAGCTGTGTGATGTGATTGACCTGCTTGAAGCTGAGAAGGTGGAGTGGTCACAGTATGATCGTGTGTTGATTGGCGCATCCATTCGTTACGGCCATTTCCATCCTGCATTGATTAAGTTTGTCTCGCAGCACAAGGCCGAGTTGCAGCAGCGTGTTAGCGGCTTCTTTAGCGTCAACCTGACTGCGCGTAAGGCAGAGAAGTGCACGCCTGTGACCAATGCGTATACTCGTAAGTTTCTGGAACAGTCACCGTGGCAGCCCGATTGCTGTGCGGTGTTTGCTGGCGCGCTGCGTTATCCACGTTATCGCTGGTTTGATCGCATCATGATTCAACTGATTATGCGCATGACCGGAGGCGAGACGGACACATCTAAAGAAGTGGAGTACACCGATTGGGATAAAGTCGCGGGTTTTGCCCAGGATTTTGCACAGTTACCAGGCAAATCGTTGTGAAATAGAGCGTTGTGGCTAAATTTAGGTCGAACGATCATTTTTTTGCAATAAACCCTTGTCAGCCAGAATTAACTCCCTATAATGCGCCACCACTGAGACGGCAAAGCGGCAACGCAGACGGCTCAGCAGGGCGTGAAGTGATTCACCCCGCCGGAGAAAAACACTGAAAAAAGTGTTTGACTCTGAAGGAGGAAGGCGTAATATACGCCACCTCGCAACAGCAGCTTAAGGCGCTGATTGCACCGCTCTTTAACAATTTATCAGACAATCTGTGTGGGCACTCGCAGGATTGATATCAACGTCTCCGGACGTAAAA
>NZ_JASGBY010000044.1:0-338 GCF_030053355.1 Pantoea sp. EA-12
GACAGCGGCTGACCGGCAGCAATACGCAGCTGCTCTTTGATCAGATCCACGCCGGTGATCATCTCGGTCACCGGATGCTCCACCTGAATACGGGTGTTCATCTCGATGAAGTAGAACTCACCGTTTTCGTACAGGAACTCGAAGGTACCCGCACCGCGATAGCCGATATCAATACAGGCCTTGGCACAACGCTCGCCGATGTTACGACGCAGCTCTGCCGTGATACCTGGCGCAGGCGCTTCTTCGACCACTTTCTGGTGGCGACGCTGCATTGAGCAGTCACGTTCCGCCAGATAGATCGCGTTGCCCTGACCGTCGGCCATCACCTGAATTTCAAT